>JAUIED010000089.1 GCA_030428905.1 Gammaproteobacteria bacterium | reverse complement strand
CTGAGTATTAATCCAATAGTATGACCATACAAACTTCCGGAGCCGGTCGGAAGGCTACCCCGGGGTCGACGTCCCGTACTTAAGATATACGGTAGATCGCGCGGTGGCGCCTAACAGGCTGCTGAAAAAGCAGCCTGCTAACGTTCTGGTCGCGGCGCGATCTGCTCATGCAGGATCAGCGCCGCGCGGGCCATGCGCTGCATTGCCCGTACGGACAGGGTGGCGCCGGTGATGTTGTTCACTGTGCGGTCGAGGCGCCCCTTATCGTTGAGACGGGCGCCGAGAAACTGCCGTGTGAAGAAGTCGTGCTTCACCTCCCAGCCGCGACTTTCCCGATAGATCAATACGGCCACCTGCTCGATGCCGGACGCACCGACCACGAAGCCGCTGGTGATCGGATGGTCTTTGCCGACTCGATCCAACACCCACGCGCTGCGGCCTTCGTGCAGCCAGTACCGCAGACGCAGGCCCACCCGTTCGCCGAGCGCATCTTCCAGGCGCTCCCGCAGCGCGCCCTGCACCCACAGGGTCTGTGCTTGTGGCTCAGCGCCGGCGAAGGCGCGAGCTACAAACGCCGCCTCGCTCTCGAACACCTGCTCGTCGCTGCCAGCGGCGAGGGGTGTGAACAGCAAGAGCACAATGGCGGCGAGCGTGCGCATCAGAAGTTGTAGCCCACGCCCAGGTCGAAGGCCTTGAAGTCACGGCCTGCGTCCACTGCCAGGTCATGCGTGCGGTTGCGGTAGTCCACCTTGAACACGACGTTAGCCGTGGGCCAGTAGTTCATACCCACCTCCCACTGGTCGAAACGGTCGCGGGTGCGCGCGCCTTCCACGTCCTCCCAGCGGCCGTAGAAGCCGATGGCGTGATCGCCAAAGGGGATCTTGAAGCTCGGCTCCACGTACCAGCCAGTCTGCTCGTCCGCATCCATGGCTTTGACCAGGTTGCCGTCGAACTGCCACTGCGCCCAGAGCGCACGGAGCTGGAACGGACCGCGATTGAAGATACCCTGCACGCTCACCAGGTTGCCGCTGTCCAGACCATCGCCGCTCTGCTGGCTGGCGTCGGACTGATGCTGGTAGGTGGCCGCGAGGTCCAGGCCCGGCAGGCCGGTGTATCGCACGCGCGCGGTGTAGGCGAGATCGTCTGCGCTTGCGTTGGACACCTTCTGGCGGCCGCTGCGGATGCGGAACGCGCTGCTGCCGGTGGTTGGCATCTTCAGGCCCGAGTGTACGGCGAGGTCCCACGACAGGCCGTTGTCGTAGTAACCCTGCAGGCCGGCGCCGGCTTCCCACCAGGTGCTCGGCAGAATGATGTTCTCTACGTCGTTGCGCTCCACGCCGTAGAAGGTGGGCGGTTCGTGGGTTTCGTTGAGAATGCCCACCGGTACGATGAACAGCCCCGCCTTGGCGCGCAGGGCGTCGGTGAGATCCATCTCGATGAAGGCCTGCTCGATCTCCACCTCGCCGCCGTTGCTGCCATCGGCGGTGTCCTGTACCAGGCCGTGCTCGATCTCGAGTTCGGAGAAAAAGCGGATGCGATCGGTGAACTCGTGGTTGAAGAACATCACGAAGCGGTGGAAGTCGATCTCGTCGTTGTCGTTGGCCGGGTCGTCGGCCTCGATGTTGTTGTAGTGCAGCTCACCGTAGCCGCCGATGGACGTGCGGTCGTCGCCGCCGCGCCGGCTCTCAGCCATCTGCTCCACGAAGTCTGCCGTGCTGGTGAGCTGCTCCTCGGTGATCTGCACTTTGCCCTGCACTGCATCCAGCCGCTCGGTGAGTACAGCAACGGCGGCAGTGAGGCGCTCGATCTGCTCCGCCTGCTGGCGGACCAGCGACTCCAGGTCGCTGCTGGCAATGGTTGGGCCGGCGAACGCCGTGAGCAGTAGAAGAAGAGTGGCGCGCTTCATTGCGAGTCTCGTTGTTCGTAGGGAGTGCGAGTCTAAATGATAATAAATATCATTTGCAATCGCACAGTGTGCAGAAAGGATGCGCAGGAAGGATGCGCGGGCAGGAGTTGTGCGGAGCACTCCGGTTGCACGACCAACTGCGCCTCGCCACACTGCGCGTCCTGAGCGGAGGGCAGCAATGACAGAGGCAGAGTCGGCGCCGAGTGGCGGCGTGCAGCGTTTTCTTGCGGCGGTGGAACGCCTGGGCAACAAGCTGCCGGATCCGGCCATGCTGTTTCTCTACGCACTACTCATCGTCTGGCTGTTGTCGTGGCTGTTCAGCGGCCACCAGTTTTCCGTGCCGTCGCTGGATGGTACTCGGGAGCTCAGCGTTTCCAATCAGCTCAGCGGCCAGAGCCTGGCCACGTTCCTGTCGCAGATGGTGAAAACCTTCACCGGCTTCGCGCCGCTCGGTGTGGTGCTCGTGGCCATGCTCGGCGTGGGTGTGGCTGAGCACACGGGTTTTATCAATGCCGGCCTCAAGGCGCTGCTGAGCATTACGCCACAGCAGTTGCTCACCCCCATGTTGCTGCTGGTCGCCATCGTCAGCCACACCGCGGCAGACGCTGGATACGTGCTGGTGATCCCTTTGGGTGGCGTCATCTTCTATGCGGCAGGTCGCCATCCGCTGGCCGGCATTGCCTGTGCGTTTGCCGGCGTGTCAGGCGGCTTCAGCGCTAACTTCATACCTTCCGGCATCGATCCGCTTTTACAGGGTTTCACGCAGTCGGCGGCGCAGATCCTCGATGCCAGTCGGGAAGTGAACCCGCTCAGCAACTGGGCGTTCACCAGCGCATCGAGCCTGCTGGTGATTGCCGTGGGGTGGTTCCTCACCGACAAGGTTATCGAGCCGCGTCTGAAAGGCACGCCAATCGACGGCAGCGAAACAGACGCGAAGATGTCGGGTCTGTCTGCCGAGGAACGGCGTGGACTGACCGCCGGGCTGATCGTCATGGCATTGGGTGTTGCAGCGCTGGTATTTGCCGCTTACCCCGACGATTCACCGCTGCGCGCGCCCAACGGCGACATCACCGCCTTTTCGGCGCCGATCATGCAATCCATCGTGCCGCTGATTTTCCTGTTGTTCATCATTCCGGGCACCGTGTACGGCTATGTTGCAGGCACGGTGTCCAACCATCGCGACATCATCGCGGGCATGACGCAAAGCATGAGCACGATGGCTTACTACCTGGTGATGATCTTCTTCTGTGCGCAATTCACCTATGCCTTCGCGCAGTCGAACCTGGGTGCGTTGCTGGCGGTGCAGGGTGCGGAGGTACTGAAAGCCATGGCGCTGCCGGGTGCGGTAACGCTGGTAGGCATCATTCTGCTGACCGCGTTGGTCAACCTGCTGGTGGGATCTGCGTCTGGCAAATGGGCGCTGCTCGCCCCCATCTTTGTGCCCATCCTCATGCAGCTTGGTTTGTCGCCGGAACTCACGCAGGCGGCCTACCGGGTAGGGGACTCGTCCACCAACATCATCACGCCGCTGATGCCCTACTTTCCGCTGGTGGTTGCCTACTGCCAGCGCTGGGTGAGCAGCACCGGCATCGGTACCGTCACTGCGTTGATGCTGCCGTTTTCGCTGGCGTTCGTTGTGCTGTGGAGCCTGTTTCTGCTGGCGTACTGGGCGCTTGGGCTGCCGCTGGGACTGGCGGCGAGCTACACCTATCCGCCGTAATGTCGCCTACCGGATGACACTTTTGGCGAGTGTTCTATGCGAGCCAACCATACAGTTTCGTTCCGGCGAGGCCGGTTGGTTACCCGTCACTGGCAGTCGCTTGAAAATGGCTTATAAAGCAATGCGTTAGGAGCGATCGAGTGATCTGACCCATGAGTTGGCACCGTTCCTGCTATGTCTAGTTCAACGTCGCGAAGCAGCTAGCTGAGCAACGCAAACAACGGCAACGGAGACGATCATGAGCACCATCCAACTGAACGACCTCGAATCGGTACGCACCCTGAGCGCTGACGAACTTTCCGCCGCACGCGGTGGCTGGTTCTTCTACTACAACGTGTTCAACCCCTTCCTGAACCCCTTCGGCTACTCGCTGCAGAACAGCTGGATTCAGCGGGGCCGCGTGTTCGACGCGCACAACTCTGCGTTTCTCGACTACCTGCGCAGCTAAGCAGAGCCACAGCTGGGCACTGTACTCGGTGTACTTGCCCAGCTGATCTTCAACGCCGCAGGACAGCGGCGTTGTCGCAGTACCAGGCGTAAGCCTGCTGCAGGCCTTCTTTGAGGGCGATCGCTGGCTGCCAGCCAAGCCGATTGATGAGCGAGGTGTCCAGGAGCTTGCGGGGTGTGCCGTCGGGCTTGCTGGTGTCCTGCACCAACGCTCCTTCGAATCCCACCACTTCGCGGACGAGGCTTGCCAGTTCGCCGATGCTCACATCCGTGCCGGTGCCCACGTTGATGTGGGACTGCTGAGGAGTGGTGTGTTCATCATATTTCTCACGTGAAAGCTCCATGCAGAACGCCACTGCGCTTGCCAGATCATCCACGTGCAGGAATTCCCGTCGTGCGCGCCCCGTGCCCCACACAACGACTTCCGCAGCGCCCTCTATCTTCGCCTGGTGGAACCGTTGGATGAGCCCCGGAATCACATGGCTGTTTTCGGGATGGAAGTTGTCTCCGGGGCCATAGAGATTGGTAGGCATGAGCGATCGGTAGTCGCGGCCATGCTGACGATTGTAGCTCTCGCATAGCTTGATGCCGGCAATCTTGGCGATGGCGTAGGGCTCGTTGGTAGGCTCCAGCGGTCCGGTAAGCAGCGCATCCTCACGCATCGGCTGCTCTGCGTGCTTGGGATAGATGCAGCTCGAGCCGAGAAAAATCAGGCGCTGCACGTTGTTGTCGTGTGCGGCTTTGATGAGGTTCGCCTCGATCATCAGGTTGTCGTAGGCGAAGTCTGCGGGGTAGGTGTCGTTTGCGTGAATGCCGCCCACGCGCGCGGCGGCAACGATCACAACATCCGGCTGGATAGCCGCGATGTATCGGTCAACCTGCGCCTGGTTGGTGCAGTCGAGCGCCGTTCTCGGGCTGGTCAGCACCTCGTAGTGGCTGCTCTGAGACAGTAAGCGCACGATCGCTGAGCCGACCATGCCGGCGTGGCCGGCGACGAAAATGGACTGGGGGCGCGACATGTTCAGTTGTTTCCAGTTGGCGGGTGCGTTTCACACAAGGCGATCCAGCCTATAGAACACGCGCGCGCCGCTCAACCGATCTGCTGTGCATCAGCCGCGTGCATACATCGAGATCACCCGACTGTCCCGTTGCCAGTTTTCCGGCCGGGAGGTGAGCGCCTGCTCATGGGCTTGCAGCAACTCCAGCACCCTATCGGCCGGTGCCGCGTCGTCGATCAGCTGCTGCGCTCGCGTCGCAAGATCTGGAATGTTGGCTTGCACGTGTGCGCAGTATGCGAGGTGCACGAAGCGGGCTTCGTGCGCGGCGAACGCAGCCACATCCTCAGGATGCAGCATTTCAAATTCGTTGCAGTTGTCGAAATGCGCCATGCCCTGACTCAAGGCGCCGAGAAACCGATCATTACCGGGGCGGCGCTGCATCTTGACGTGCGCGCGTTCGACGAGGAAGTATCGACGCGTCGGACCGCGTCCGGCGGTGGTGACAAGATGTGTCACGGAGTCGCTGCCGGCCACCCAGGTTTTCCAGCCGCTCAGACTGCCATCGTTCAGCGTGAGCGCTGGCTTCTCTCCCGAACGGTCTTCAGATGCGGCGAAGGCGAGCCACCCATGCGGCAGGTCCCAGCCGAAAGTTTCGCGGATAGCGGCCTGATAGCCGGCCATAAATATCCAGGGGAAGTCGTCGGCCGCCGCTCCACCCGCAAGCGCCATCTCCCTGGGAGAGGTGGTGCGCTCGGTTGCCTGCCGCCAGGCGGACAAAAAGTCTGCTTCGTCAGTAGGCATTGATGGGTGCCTGGTCCTCGCGTTTTCGTCCAGAGCGCAGCGCCGCTGTGGAAGCCGGTGTGATCTTGGTGTGCTCTCCCGCCACCGCCAGGCCGAATCGCGTCATGTTGCCGTAGATGGCCTCGAACTGCCCTGCGTTCACCAGATAGGTCTCGTGCCAGATGCCGACATCGCCATTGTCGCGCACTGTGCGGTTGAAGTCCGCCCATGCCGGCAGATGCTCGGCATCTGGGCGGCGTGAATAGGCTTCGAGCGCCTCGAAACTGCGCCAGTACTGCACACTCAGCACCGTGCGGCCAAACCAGTTGTCGATGTGCAGGCAGCCGTGTTGGGGGTCGGAAAGTAGTTCCCGCTGCATGCGGCCCATGGCGCGGGCGATGGGCAGGAAGGTGAGCAGCTTCGACAGACGGTTGATGCGTGCGCCGATGAGGAACAGCACGAAGTCGCCTTCGAGGTGGCCGCTGTAACGGCCTGGGAAGATCTGCATGGCGCGTTCTCCAGGGTGGTCTGGAGGCAGCTTAAACGCGGTAACTTTACAGTGTCAAATTTGTCGCACCGGTATGAGCCGCGCCTGCCGCACACGTCCCCAGCGCACCAGTCCGAAAAAGGCCGCGCCTGCCGCCGCTGCACACAGGGCGATGGTGATCACCGCTGGCACCGGCGCCGCGGAGAGCTGCCCCAGCTGGTACACCACGGTGGCTACGGCGTACGCCATCACCATCGACCAGGTGGTACTGAACACCGCCCAGAAGGCGCCAATCTCTTTGTAGATGGCACCGATGGTCGCGACGCAAGGCATATACAGCAGAATGAACAGCAGATAGGCAAACGCGGCAAGCTGCGAACCGAAGCCGCTCTGTAGTGCGGCAATGGTACTCATCTGCACTTCTTGCGCTTCGGCCTGTGTGGCGAGATCCGTGGTATCTCCCAGGTCGATGCCGAGCGGGTCGGTGAGTTGGCTGCCGAGTTCGCTCAAATTATCGGGCACCGATTGCCATGCGGCACGGAGCATGTCGCCTATCGCTTCATCCTCGGTGCTGCCCTGCGGCGTGTACAGCGCATCAAGGGTGCCAACCACTACCTCTTTGGCGAATATGCCGGTGAAGATACCCACGGTTGCGGGCCAGTTATCCTCCTCGATGCCGAGCGGTGCGAAGGCCGGGGTGATGGCCTTGCCCACAGCCGAGAGCACACTCTTCTGCGAGTTCTGATTGCCGAAGGTGCCATCGGTGCCTACCGCGTTCAGCACATTGAGAATCACCACCACGACCACGATGGCTTTGCCGGCGCGCACCACGAAGCCTTTCAGACGGTGCCAGGTGTGCATCAACAACCCGCGCAAGGTTGGCAGGTGGTAGGGCGGCAGCTCCAGCACGAAGTGGCCGGTGCTGGAGGTGATGATGAAGCGGCGTACGACCAGCGCCGAGAGGATGGCGACGACGATGCCGATGAGGTACAGCCCGAACACAATGTTCTGTCCGTTGCTGGGAAAGAACGCCGCGGCGAATAGCGCATACACCGTGAGCCGCGCGCCGCAGGACATATAAGGCGCCATGATCGTGGTGAGGATGCGATCCGGCTCGCGGTCCAGCGTGCGGGTAGCCATCACCGCCGGCACGTTGCAGCCGAAGCCGACGATCAGCGGCACGAAGGACTTACCCGGCAGGCCGAGACGTTTCATGAGGTTGTCTACAATGAACGCGGCACGGGCGATGTAGCCGCTGTCTTCCAGAAACGACAGTGCCAGAAACAGGCAGCCGATGACCGGGATGAAAGTTCCTACGAGCTGTATGCCGCCGCCCACCCCGTCGGCCAGCAGCACAACCAGCCACTCCGGCACGCCGACGCTGCCCATCAATCTGCGTGGGCCTTCCACGAACAGCACATTGCCGACGCCGTCGAAAAGGTCGATGAACGCCGAGCCCACGTTGATGGAAAACAGGAACATCAGGTACATCACGCCGAGGAAGATCGGTATGGCGAGCACTCGGTTGAGTAGCACCGCGTCGAGCCGCTGGGTGGCGGTTTGCTGTACGGGCGACGTGCTGGTGCACATGGCCAGAAGGTTATCCACGTAGCGGTAGCGAGCCTCGCCGTCGGCGAACTCCGGCAGCGTGCTGGGCGGGTGGTTCGCCACGGTTTCCACCGCATCTTTGAGCACGCCGATACCTTCCCGGCGGCTGGCCACTACCGGCACCACCGGACAGCCGAGCGCCGCGGCAAGGCTGGTGGTGTCGATGTGCACGCCGTGGCGGTCCGCCACGTCCATCATATTCAGCGCCACAATCACCGGCTGATTGGCGGCGATCAGCTCCAGGGTGAGGTAAAGACCGCGGGCCAGACAGGACGCATCCACCACGTTGATCAGCGCTTCTACGGAGTGGGATGCCAGGAAGTCCTGCGCCACGCGCTCATCTGCCGCATCGCCCACCGCATCCAGGCTGTAGATACCTGGCAGGTCGATCACCTCAACCGTCGTGTCGCCGTGCCGATACTCGCCGCTCTTGCGTTCCACGGTCACGCCAGGCCAGTTGCCTACGCGTTGACGCGCACCGGTAAGCGCGTTGAAGAGCGTCGTCTTGCCGCAGTTCGGGTTGCCGACCAGGGCGATCGTGGGTGCAGGGCGGCTCACGCGCGCACGATCTCGAGCGCGGTGGCCTCACTGGGCCGGATGGCCAGCGCAAATCCGCGAAACCGGATCTCGGCAGGGTCACCGAGCGGTGCCTTGCGCACCAGCTGAAAGCGGGTGCCGGGTATGAGGCCCAGGCGCAGCAGATTGGCGCTGTAGGTGCCGCCGTCGTGATAGCGCACCACTTCAGCATGCTCGCCGATCTTCAGATCAGCGATGGTCAGGTAGGCATCTGCTGGCGGTTTGAACACGGTTGCGCCCATGGTAAAGGGGCGCCAATTTACATGAAAATAGTTCTCATTTGCAATAAAGCGCGCGATCCGTGGGGCAGGGTGCGCGCAGAGCGATCAGGACTTTCTTCGCACGTACAGCACCAGCTCGTGATCCACCAGCTCGAAGCCGTGCTCCTGGGCGATCTCCCGCTGCAGCGCCTCGATGCGTTCGTTCACGAATTCGGTGACGGTGCCGGTATCCACGTCCACCATGTGGTCGTGGTGGTCGTCGGTGGCGAGCTCGTACACGGAGTGGCCATCGTCGAAATTGTGCCGCTCGACGATGCCGGCGGATTCGAACTGGGTGAGCACGCGGTAGACGGTCGCAAGCCCCACCGATTCGTCCAGATCGATGAGCTTCTTATATACGTCTTCAGCGCTCAGGTGGTGCGGGACTGCATTCTCCAGAACTGCGTTCTCTAGAACTTCCAGCACCTTCAGCCGGGGCAGAGTCACCTTCAGGCCAGCGCGTTTGAGGTCAGAACCGGGCACGGCAAATCCGTTCGCTTGATGCGGCGAACCCTAGCGGATGCCGTTGCCGCCGTCCACCGCTACACTCGGGGGCAGCCACTCAACGGGGAAAGCCAACGTGCAGGAACGCGAGATCGACATAGCCACAGCCGATGGCGCCATGAACACCTTCATCGTTCATCCGGACGAGGGCGGTCCGCACCCGGTCGTGTTGTTCTACATGGACGCCCCCGGCAAGCGCGAGGAGCTGCACGACATGGCGCGGCGCATCAGCACGGTGGGTTACTACGTGATGCTGCCCAACCTCTACTACCGCCGTGTTCGGGAATTTGTCATGGCGCCGGATCGACGCGAAGAGATGTTCGGCCACATGAATGCGTTGAGCAACGCCATGGTGTGCGAAGACACACAAGCGCTGCTCGCGCACGCCGACCATGATGCAGCGGCGCGTGGCGGCCCGGTGGCCTGCGTGGGTTACTGCATGAGCGGCCCGTTCGTTTTTGCTGCTGCCGCGGCGTTTCCCGAGCGCGTGGCGGCTGCAGCCTCGCTGCACGGTGTGCGGCTGTACTCGGAGGCTGCAGACTCGCCGCATCTGGATGCGCACAAAGTGCGGGGTGAGCTCTACTTTGGCTGCGCGGAGACCGACGAGTGGGCGCCGCCGGAAATGATCGAGGGGCTGGACGCACACCTGCAATCAGTGGGCGCCAATTACCGCATCGAGTGGTATCCCGGCACGCACCACGGCTTCGTGTTTCCGCAACGGGAGGCGATGTACCACAAAGCCGCTGCGGAACGGCACTGGGAGGTGTTGTTCGATCTGTTTCGGCGCAATCTCTAGGGCGCTTCGCGCGGCACGGCGGCGGCGTCCAGCCCCGCCCGCTCCGCGGCGCGCACGATGCCCGCCCAGGACGAATCATCGATGTGAATGCCGTTAGCGGTGCGCTCCTCGAGCGCTTCCTGCTCCGGCTCCCCCGGCACGCGCACTCGATCGAAGCCTCTGGCGGGCGTGGTGCTGTGCAGGTAGCCCACCATGGCGTCCACCTCCGCATGAAACTTCTCCAAACCGCCGAACGCCGCCGGGTCTACCGCCACCATGAACATGTGGTTGACGATGTGGTGGCTACGATGGTTCTCCGGCTGCGCCGTCCACTCGCCGGCCAGCGCGCCGCCCAGTAGCTCGCAAAGGACCGCCAGGCCGTAGCCTTTGTGGCCGCCGAACGGCCCAAGGGCGCCAAACGGCTCCTCATACATCACCTTCGCATCGGTCGTAGGCACGCCCTCGTGATCCACCAGTGCACCCTCCGGCACCGGGTTACCTGCGTTGTAAGCAACGCGCACCTTGCCCAGCGCAATGGCCGAGGTTGCCATGTCGAGCACCACTGGCGTCTTGCCAGGCCGCGGCACGACGGCGCAGAACGGGTTGGTGGTCATGCGCCGCTCGCGGCCGCCCCAGGGAGATACCTGCGGGTCGTGGCCCACCACGTTCACGAAGTGCAGCGTTACGAGCCCGGCGGCGGCGCACTGCTCCCCGTAGGCGCCAATGCGACCCAGATGGTGACAGTTGCGTACACCGGCGCACACCACGCCGGTGCTGCTTACCCTCTCGATGATGGCGTTCATTGCCTGCCGGCCCACGACCTGACCGAAACCAAACTGGCCGTCGAACACCATCACGGCGCCGTTGTCACGGGCAAGCGTGACGTCTGCATCAGCCTTGAGCAGCCCTGCCTTCAGGTTGTGCACGTAGGAGGGAATCATGCCGGCGCCGTGAGAGTCGTGGCCTTTGAGGTTGGCTTCCACCAGGTGTTGGGCGACCAGCTGGGATTTTTCCGGGGTGGCACCAGCCGCCTGGAAGATCTGGGAGGCGAACTGCTCGAGGATGGGGGCTGGCAATCTCATGCGCAATCCTGTTTCTAATGCGGTTCCGAACGAAAAATATGACTGGAAGACATATTGACAATAGAGCAATACTACCAGCATGGAAGGGTTTCAAAAGTTCGATGCCAGGATGCTGCGAACATCGCCCTTTCGCGTGTGCGGCGGGGTCGCCACGGAAGACTCCGCACACGGCTTTTTCGTGCGGCGCTTGCCGGACTGGACGCGCCATCTGCTCACGAGTGAGATGGATCGCGTGGTGCAAATGCCCGTGGGTGTGAACATCACCTTTGAGACTGACGCCGACACCATCGCGGTAGAGGCCAAGCTCGGCTTGGTGTACACGCCTCCACGCAAGCCACCCACCACGGCGTTCGATCTGGAAATTGACGGGCAAGTGCACACCGTTGCGCACAACGACGGCGACCACTGGCTGTTAGACGCGAAAGACCCATCGCGCCACCAGGTGCGGGAGGGGCTGCCGTACCAGGCCACGTTTACCGGGCTTGGCAACGACCGCAAACACTGCACGCTGTGGCTTCCTCATAACGTGATCGTGGAAGTGCGTGCACTCTATCTTTCGCCTGGCACGCGCGTGTGGCCTGCGGCGATTGACCAGCGGCCCCGGTGGTTGCACTACGGCAGCTCCATCAGCCACTGCATCGAAGCCAACCGACCCACCGGCACCTGGCCAGTGGTTGCCGCCCGCCAGGCCGGCTGCCAGCTCGAGTGCATGGGCTTTGCCGGGCAATGCCACCTCGACCCGTTCGTGGCCCGCGCTATGGCCGAGCAGCCGGCGGATTTCATCAGCATGAAGATCGGCATCAACATTGTTGTGGGCGACTCGTTTTCCAAGCGAACGTTCACACCGGCGGTGCATGGCTTTCTGGATACGCTCAGAGATGCACACCCCGATACTCCGATGTTGCTGATCTCGCCGATCTATCGCTTGCCGGTGCCCGAGGTGCCTATGGTCACGATGCGCCGGCTGCGGCGGTTTGTGCGGGCGCGTGATACTTTTCCGCGCGTAAACAGCCTGCTCACCCTGGAGTACGTGCGGCAAGCCCTTGCCGATCTGGTGTCGCTGCGCCGCGAGCGGGGAGATGCGAATCTTCACTACCTGGACGGCTTAGAGCTGTTTGGTGCAGACGATGCTGCCGAGATGCCAGATGGTGTGCACCCGAGTGCGCAGGGCTACCGCACGATGGGTGCGCGGTTTGCGGAGGTGTTGGCAACCCAGGCGCACGCACCCTGACGATAACCAAATTACTTGTGTATTTGCCCGATCAGCGGTATAGCTGATCGCCTGTACTTCATAACCTGCACGACCTATGCGCAGATGGCTCATTGCAGTGGCGCTGCTCGGCACGGCCTACGTCGTGTGGGAGGCGCTCGGCCGCTTCACATGGGACGACGTCAACCGGTGGCGCTCCAGCTTGCTGTCGGATGCCGCCCCTGTGGATCTGCAGCAGGGCGAAGAGGGATACATCGAGGTGCGCCGTCGAGAGGTAGATCTCAATGAAGGCCTCGACCTCAGCGAGTTGCCCTCATTCGCAACGCAAGCGGTAGATGTAACGATTGGTGGCATCGGCCGCAACATCCGCCTGGAGCGGGGTGGCCAGGAACTCTCGGAGTACTACGAAGCCCGCATGGAAAGCGAGCTGAACGACTCCGGCAGCGAACTCTACCGCGTGCCTGAGGGCTCCATGGAAGGCGGCGCGAGCATTGGCATCGTAGATGGCGGGCGCTAGCCAGCACGCTCCCCAGCGCCCAACCCGCAAACCTGCAACCCGCTAATCTGCGACGTTAGGGCACCACCAGCAAATCACCGGCTCTGAGCACGATATTCTGCTCCAGATCTCTGCCGGACTTGAAACGGTCGTAGTTAAACTCAAACACTTGCTGCTGGCCATCTGTGCCACGGCGAACCACGCGAATCTCAGATCGGTTGGCATACTCGGTAAGCCCGCCGGCGAGCGCAAGCGCCTGCACCACGTCGATCTCGCGTGAAGCGACGTACGCATCAGGCTTGAGCACCTCGCCGTGCACATAGATTTTGTTGCCATCCGTGCCGATGAGCGACACGGTCACCAGCGGTTCATCGCGCAAAAACTTGCCCAGCCCCTCAGACAGGAGGGTAGCAACCTCGTTGACCGGCCGCCCGCGCACGTTGATGTTGCCCACCATGGGAAAGCTCAGCGTGCCATCTGGCCCAACCAGCAGCTCCTGTGTGAGCTCTTCTTCGTTCCAAACGAACACCCGCAACGTGTCACCGGGGTTGATGCCGTAGAAGTCGGCCGCCCAGCTTGAGGATGAGAGGAGTACGTAGATGAAGGATGCTAAGAGGGCTTGTTTGAGGTTCATGTCGTTCCTTGATGTTTTTTAAGCTATACTAGCCGTTTACGGGGCTCGCCACACGTACGGGTATGGCAAGCGCGTTAGTTAAAGGATGCCAACCGCGATCTCAAACTAACCTGGCTGATTCTGATATCAACTGGTCAGCGCGACACCTTGGCTAACTCTTCTGCCGGTGTGTTGAATCCTAAGGTTTCCCTAGGTGGTGTGTTCAGCGTGCGGGCGACAGCGTTGAGCTGTGCCTGAGTATAGCGAGAAAAGTCCTGCCCCTTTGGGAAGTACTGCCTCAACTATCCATTGGTGTTCTCGTTGCTGCCACGCTGCCAAGGACTGTACGGATCACAGAAGTACACCCGCATGTCCGTGGCCATGGTGAATTTCTTGTGCGGAGCCAGCTCCGATCCTCGATCCCAAGTGAGTGTCTTCTGCACGATGTCTGGTAGACGCTTCATCTGCTTGATCAATGCGGATACCGCCGTCTGAGTCTCCTTGTTCTTCACTTTGACCAACACGACGAACCGTGTCTTGCGTTCAACCACTGTCGCGATGAAGGAGGTCTTATCACCTGCGATCAGATCACCTTCCCAGTGCCCGGGTAGTGCTCGATCTTCTACAAGTGGTCAAGTCCGTGACGCCGTGGTGCTGATGGCGATCGGCGTTTGTCCGGAGGGGTACCGAGATGTTCTGGGGGTGTCGGTATCGCTCTCGGATTCGGAGGTGCACTGGCGGACCGTCCTGTCGTCGTTAAAGGACCGAGGCCTTCATGGCATCCAGCTGATCGTGAGTGATGCGCACGAGGGCTTGGCAGCGGCACGACGAGCGGTTTTCCCTCGCGCGCCTTGGCAACGCTGCCAGTTCCATCTACAGCAGAACGGCGGGCAAAGAAGTGGTCCCGAAAATTCGGACACTCGCTTAAGTGGAAGAACTGCTCAACAATGGGCGTAAGCCCGAGGAGCAGAGATGAGAAGACCCCGGCGCAACCACAGCGCGAAATTCAAACCCCGAGTCGCCATTGCGGCAGTGAAAGGCGATAAGACACTGGCAGAACTGGCCTCGCAGTTTGACGTTCACGCGAACCAGATCACCGATTGGAAAAACCAGCTGCTGAAGCAGTCGGAAGACGTTTTCATGACCAAGGCCGAGAGGAAGGAGCAGCAGTCCGGACCTTCCGTCCAAGAGATGAAAGCGAAAATCGGCGAACTCACTCTGGAGAATGATTTTTTAGAACGCGCGCTCGGCAGGCTGGACGATCCGAGCGCAAAACGATGATCGATCCAGAACATGATTTGCCGATTACCCGCCAAGCCAAAGCACTGGGGCTGTCGAGGTCCAGCGTGTATTACAAGCCGGTACCGATCTCGGAAGAAGACCTGGCGTTGATGCGACGAATCGATCAGTTGCACTTGGAGTATCCGTTTCTGGGCGCTCGCCAGATGAAACGGTTGCTCAATGACGAAGGGGCTCAGGCCGGTCGTAAGCACATCTCCACGTTGATGAAACGCATGGGGATCGACGCGCTGTGTCGCAAGCCTCGAACGACCAAACGGCACCCAGGCCACGCGATTCACCCCTACCGCCTGCGCGGGCTGACCATCGATCGGCCTAATCAGGTCTGGGCGCTGGACATCACGTACTTACCGATGAAACGAGGCTTCATCTACTTTGTCGCGGTGATGGACTGGTATAGCCGAAAGATCCTGTCATGGCGTTTATCCAACACCATGCCCGCTGACTTCTGTGTTGAGGCATTGGAAAAAGCGCTGGGAAACTATGGCGCTCCAGAAATCATCAACACCGACCAAGGTAGCCAGTTCACCAGTGAGGAGTTTGTCAGCACAGTACACGCCAGTGGCGCGCTGCTGAGCATGGACGGCAAAGGCGCCTGGCGAGACAATGTGTTCATTGAGCGATTCTGGCGGACGCTGAAGTACGAGGAGGTTTACCTTCGAGCGTACGATAGTGTGACGGACGCGCGTCATCATCTGGCGCGCTATCTACCGTTCTACAATGAACGGCGGCCACACAGTTCGCACGATGGAAATATGCCTGACTCAATGTACTACGAAGAGCAGAGAATCGCGGCGTGAGAGAGCGCGTTACCCACAGAATCAACGTCGCGCTAGCTCCCAGTCGGGGCAGACTCGTTGACCATGTGGATAACGCTTTACCGCAGTTCAGACACTTAAGTCGGCCGAGAGGCTGTCCAAAGAAGCGGGGCCACCTCTCAATATGTGACCACGCAGGCCAACCGTGGTCCGATCGCCGGGGAGATTCGTTCGACTTTCAACGCGCCGGATCGTGCCGAAGCGGAGCGTATGTTGGGGTTGTTCGTTGAACGTCACCAGGCGGATATGCCGAAGCTGGCGGACTGGGCGGAGGCTGCTCTCCCCGAGGGGTTCACGGTGTTTGATCTGCCGTCGACGCATCAACGAAGACTACGAACGACGAACGTCGTCGAGCGTTTGAATGAGGAGATCAAGCGGCGAACGAAGGTGGTCAGGCTCTTCCCCAATGAAGCGTCCTGTCTACGCCTGATATCCGCCATACTGATGGAGATCGCCGAAGACTGGCAGACCGCTGAGAAGCGCTGGGTCACCTGCGGCAATCAACATGTTTCTGAAAGGAGCGGGAATCTACAGAAAGGATGTTGCTCAATCTAACGCCAACCTCTACAGTCTGATCGAAACGGCCAAGGCACACGGGCTCGAGCCGCATGCGTATCTGCGACAGGTGTTCGAGCGGTTACCGCTGGCGCAAACTGTCGAGGACTTCGAGGCGCTGCTGCCCGACAAGATCAACAACGGGGAGTAAGCGGCGCTTACGTTGAACCTGGTCGAGACCAAAGAATATATCGTATCGCGAATCAAGGTTGCGGGCGGTTAGTGCCAAGTATTCTGTGATTCGGCCATTGAGAGAATATTTCAGCATAGTGGCGGTGTACCTAGGTTAATAAACACGCTATGCGATTACGCGCTAACGGATGCCTACGGTAAGTCACTTAAAGAGATCGATGGCACCTTGATTGACGGTATAGTGGAAAACAGGCGTATTGGTGGGCTGTTCCAGAATTTTCGTCGTGTCGAGACCCAGATTTCTTCCTCCTAGCTACCTTCGCACCATCTAATCGGGCAAAATCTGGCGTCAACTCGTTCGATCGACGGAGCCCAAATTTCCATGCAGTTGCAACTGCGCCATCTACTGGCTTTCTTGGTACTGGTTCAGTCTGGTGGACTCCTTGCAGCAGATTGCTTGGACTTTGATGTCGCAAAGAAACACGCCATCCAACGTGGTATTGGACACTTTAGACGTAGCGAAGACAATCAGGGCAAAGACTACTTTATGGCGTCGGGTGTTGGGGTGCGGGGTACCGGTGCTGTTTCAGATCCATTCGGTTCCTTGGAACAATTTCTTGACACCTATGCGCCCGGCGACAGACTGATATTGGGAGCGGGTACATATCAAATTGGTGGCGAAGGACGAGATGGAGTGAACATCACCGGCTCCAATTCGGTGATTACCGCCATAATCGGCCAGCCTGGATCAAAGGTTGTTTTGGACTTCTCTTCTCTTCAGGGAGAGCGTAATAGATACGGGGTTTTCTTAGATGGCGCGGATTGTTGGTACTTGGAAAACCTTGAAATTACTGGGGTTGGCCAGG
Source organism: Gammaproteobacteria bacterium (assembly GCA_030428905.1). Lineage (GTDB taxonomy): Bacteria > Pseudomonadota > Gammaproteobacteria > Pseudomonadales > Azotimanducaceae > SYFY01. Next base: position 455 of record JAUIED010000089.1, on the reverse strand, counting down.
CTAAGCCAGATTCTAACAGCATCGGCCTTCTGGCCACGGACTCTGAGTACGTCGTGTTGAATTCGATTGTCTCGCATCACAACGGTGGTCGAGGTATACAGATCTCTGGTTCCTCCCGCGAAGTAGTGATTGCGAACAGCAATTCCTATTGCAATTTTGATGATAAGACCCACAAGCGGAAGGGTGATTTTTTGAAAGGCGACAACGCTGACGGATTTGGCGTGGTCTATGGCGGAGATAACTCAGGAAACATACAGTTGGTAAGAAATGTCGCTTACCGTAACTCAGATGATGGGTTTGATTTGTGGAAGTCTTCCGCCAGCGTTTACTTTGAGGGCAACTTGGCAGTTCAAAATGGGTACAACTGCATAGATGCAACTCCGACAGGTAACGGCGTCGGATTTAAGTTAGGGCCGGGTGGAGAAAGTCGAATTCACGAACTAGTAGGAAACCAT
>JAUIED010000322.1 GCA_030428905.1 Gammaproteobacteria bacterium | reverse complement strand
CCATCCGTGGATTGGTTCCGACGCTGAGACGTCGTACGAGCCGATTGGCAATGTAAGGCTGGCCGATGCGCCCAGGTGTCCTAAATGCGGAGCCTATGTCGGCGCGAGAAGATGGCTGCCTCCGTATGTCGTGAAAATTCAGGCCTTCGGAGAGCGGGTTGGCGATATAGCTTTCGACTTGGCCGGTGGTGATCTGGTGGTTTCCGAACGGTTCGTGACGTCTTGGCGCAATTCGGGCTTGCAAGGCCTCGAAGAGATTGATCCGGTTGAGTTGGCAGCAACGAGACAGGCTGCGATGGGCGAGATGGAACACTCTTTCTTTCATACAGTGGCGCCGCGGACGGAGTCGAGGATAGATTACCGACGGAGCAGGATCGTTCGTCAGGGCCCAGTCACGTGTGATCTTTGTGGAGGAACGAGCGTCGTTGATGCGATTCGAGGATTGTGCATTGACGAGAGTTCGTGGAAGGGCGAGGACCTTTTTGCACCGTGGGGAGTTCACGGAGTCACCGTGGTTACGGAGCGTGTGCCATCGCTGGCATCCAAGTACGGACTGGAGAACGTCACCACCACCCCGATCGAGTTGTTCCAGTGGGACCCGCTTACCACTCGCGGGGGATGAGTCCTTCGGCTCTTACGACTACCTGGCTTCGTGGATGCGATCCGCGCCTGCCTGTCTTGGATGAGACTGTTGGGGACGTCGAAGGTGCAGGATGGTTCTTTGGAGGGCAGGGTATCTAGAGTCTGGCACACCTTGAGCATCGCGATGACGAACCTCACGGAAGGTCTGGCCTACGCGCACGCTTGATGACCCAAACGTTTGCTCACGTGCTGTTCGGACGGGTGTCGGCGAACGCATGGAACGCAGAGCCCCAGGCGGGACGACGGAGCACTGGGTTCACTGTTGCGAAGGTGCGGGCTTTTCCCTCGGTCGCGCGCTCGGAAGCACATCGTAAGCGGCCACCAGACGCCGAAGGTGAGCCAAAATTTGACGTCGGCCACCGCACCGACTGAGTAGCGTCAGCATTGCGGGCGTTTCCAACACACTGTCTTACGACTTGAACGGCAATCTTCTGCAGTACAACGCCGCCAGTGGCGATGACACCTTCCTGGAGTTCGACGCGCAGAACAATGTCCGGAAGATCACGGTAGGTACCTCGGCTGCGACCACGACACCAACGGCTCGGGATGAGTTCTGGTACACGCCGGATGGCGAGCGATTCCTTGGCCGGGAGAGCTGGTACGTCGGCGGAAGCCTCAAGAGCGCGATCACGACCTACCTTGGATCCTATGAAGAAGTGCGCCCAGCGGCGGGTGGCACCTACAAGCTGATTCAGCGCACGCAGGTTTCAGGTGCTGTGCAGTATGTCCGACGCACGGACCATAGCAATGCGGTGACGAGCCTGTGGAGGTACCTGCATCGGGATCCGATGGGTTCTGTAGACGCGGTTGCCACGAGCAGTGGGGCGGCGGTGTTCAAGCAGAGCTTCGACGCCTTTGGAGGTCCCCGTGAGGCGACGTGGGCATCCGATCTGACGAGCGCCAGCCGAACCACGCTGTTGGGGCTTGAGGATGAGAACGGTCCACGTGGGTTTACCGATCATGAGATGTTGAACCGGACGGGGTTCGTACACATGAACGGGCGCGTTTTCGATGCGCGCATTGGGCAGTTTGTGTCGCCGGATCCGATTGTTGCGGATCCTGCTTTCTCGCAGAGCTACAACCGCTACAGCTATGTGTTCAATCAGCCGACGCGGTTTACGGACCCGAGTGGCTTCAGGCCGAATCTGGGGCCGGGAGCTACCGTCATCTACTACGTCGGCGACAACAAGAATGGTCCGTCTTGCGATGAAATCGTTGCAGCGGAACTCTGCAGCGAAAACTGGCGCGAGTGGTATGAAACCATCCAGGAGCCGATCAATGATGTGATTCGCGAGTTCACGACCCGAGAGGCAACGCGAGCGGCTACCGGTCACATTGAGGCTGCGATTGCGTCGCTGGGAGACGTGGACGTAGCAGGAGCGTCGGTTTCACGCACGAACGCTCAACCGATGTGTCTGTCTCCGGAGGCATGCCACTACTCACTGGGTCTACTGCATGCAGGGATGTCGATTCAGGACACCGCTGATATCGTTTGGCGGGAAGTGGAAATCACTGCAACTGTCGCAAGCATCGCTTATGGTGGTGCGGCAGTGCATGGACTTCGGGCCAGTGCGGGGTTGGCCGCAAGGGGGGGGCTGACTGCCGCGGAGAGAGCTACGGCTGATCTCGCCTCGAAGCTGCGTTTTACTGAGACAGCCGGGCGGCACATGGGTGAGGCCGGGAGGTTTGTTCCTCGCCATACATTGGCGGGGGCGATTCAGGGAGGTACGAGAATGGCGGATCCGCAGGGAGTACCCGGAGCAATCAAGATCGTCCAGGAGATCTCAGTAAACGGTGGTTCGAAGACGCTGGAAATCATCTATCGGGAAGCAGACAATACAATTATGCATTTCCTCTACAGATGATGCTGAAGGTCGAGTTCCACGGCAGCGCTAGTGCCGAAGCGGGTGAAGCAAGCTACACTAGAGCCGAGTTCTCGCTGGTCTATCGGCATCGACCGGAGATGCATGCGCAGGCCTCTTATCTTGGCGATCGCATCGATGAGACGATGGGAATCAGGCGTGATGCAGACCTCCTGGCTATCGCCGACACTCTCGTCATGGTGTTCTCGGGCGGGACCCGGGAACTCGTAGGATTTGACGCTTATACGAATCAGGATCGCTGGAGTAGGTCGACCGACCTTCTGATGCCAGAGATCTCTGGTGTGGGGAAGGTTTGCCTTGTTGAGTCTTTGCCGGAAGGACGTCTCGATCTGTGCCTGGTTCCAACCTACACTA
>JAUIED010000088.1 GCA_030428905.1 Gammaproteobacteria bacterium | reverse complement strand
CGCCCAGGCAGGGGAATATCTCAATGCCGTCGCCGCGGGCAGAATCGATGAGTCGCACATACTCGCCGAGATCGGCGAGGTGACCGCCGGTAAACGCCCAGGACGGCAATCAACCGAAGACATCACCGTGTACAAATCCCTCGGCGTGGCGTCCCAGGATCTGGCCGCTGCTCGCCACGTGTACGAGCAGGCACTGAGCGCCGGTAGAACGCAGATCATCGATATCTGAAGCCTGCGCGCAGCCGGTTCGCACGCTTCTGCGGCCGCCGTCTCCACCACAGCGTAAGACCAGTCGCGGCCAGTACTAGCGGCATCATACCTACCAGGGACCAGAGCAACCGCGACGGCAGCCCGGCGAAATCGCCAAAGTGCAACCGGCGGTAGCTGTCAAGAATGCGCGCCGACAGGCTCGCCTCACGAACATCTGACGTCTGCTGGTGGCGCCCCGAGACGGGGTCGAAGCGCACCACACTGGCATAGTCACTGGCGAAGATCCCAGCATCCGGCACAGCACCCCAGACGGAGACATCTACCCCCGGCTCATAAGGCAGCGTCACATACCTCGCGCGAAAGCCGGGAATGCGCCTTCGTGCATCCGCTATCAGCGCGTCCAGCGACAAAGCATCACCGTACAGGCGCTCACGCATTACATGATGTCCAACGCCATCAGCATGCGCCTCGAGTTCGTGCAGCAGTTCGTCCGTGTTCCACCAGGCGCCGGTAAACGCAAGCACGATCAGGATCGGCCCGCTCAGCACGCCGATTCGCTTGTGTAGATCCGAGGGCAGCATACGGCTACGCCAGCGCACCACGAGCATGCGCTTCCAAAACATCCGGTGCAGTGCGATGCCGGTGGCCGCAAGCGCAAGAAGGATCAGTGCGCACACGGCGCCGACCACCGTCCCAACATCACCCAGCAAGAGGGTGTAGTGCAGTTCCACCAACCAATCGCTGAAGTCGGCACCATAGATCTCCGGCGCCACAAGCGCTCGCCCCGTGAACGCGTCCAGATAGAGCGACGACCAGTCACTACTGTCCTCCCTGATGAGGTAGAGGCGATCCGCCATTCCCGGATCGTCCGGCACCGCCCATCCCACAACCTCGTATTGAGGAAACTGGCGCTGCAGCTCGCCGAGGAGCACATCGAACGGCAGGCGCTGTGCCTGTTCGACCACCTGCACGGTGTCGGCCATAAACAGCCTGTCGAGTTCCTGTTTGAATACGATGACGCTGCCGGACGTGCAGATGACGAGCAGTGGAATGCAGGCGGCAACGGCAAGCGCACCGTGTACTTTAAACAGCACGCGATTCAAGGTTGCAACCACCAGTTCAGCGAGAGGCTGGCACTACGCGGCGCCGCATAGAAGGCTTGCTCATACTTCACAGAGCTGAGATAACGTTCGTCCGCCAGGTTGTTGACGTTCGCGGACAGGCTCAGCTTATCGCTGATGCGGTAGCGAACGTAGCCGCCAACAACCGCATAGCGCTCCTGGGCGATACGCCCATAGGAAGATTCAAAGTGCACGCCGTCCTGCCAGCGCAACGACAGGCCCAGGCTCAAACGATCGTTCCAGGCCGGTTCCCAGGCAGCCAGCATCTTTAACGTATTGCGCGGGATGAAGGTTCTCGCGTCTTCGCCGTGCGGGTCTTTCATCTCAAGCCATGTGTAGCCGGCCTGCAGCGTCAGCGAGTCGGATAGCCTCCCGGCGAATTCCAACTCCACACCCTTGGCATCCACGCTGATGCCTCGGTAGAGCGCGTAGTTGAAGTCGTCGCTGAAATCGGTGTCATCGATACCGTCGCCGTCACCGTAGGCAACGAACTCCTGCAGATTCTCCTGCTCCGTTCTGAAGAGCGCGAGCGTTAAGAGCCCATGCCTGCCGACGCGCTGCTTTGCGCCGATCTCATAACTCCGACCCTCCGCCGAACCGAGCGGTTGTAGCGACTCATCGAGATAGTACTGCGGCTGGTAGATATCGCTGTAGCTCGCATACAGGTTGAGCTCATCGGTCACCGACCAGGTGATGCCAACATAGGGGCTGCTGCCATCCTCGCTGGAGTCCGTGCTCACACCCCAACTCACGCCCTTGTTTTCGTAGTCCACGAGGTTCACCCCCAGCAGGAGGTGGAGCCCGTCGCTGAGTGCCAGGCGCGCGGCGGCATACATCCGGTTTAAACGCATGTCATCCCGCGCTGCCTCTATCGGCACATCCCACGCAGGACGCGACACCTCATCGCCCTGCCAGCCAGGAAACGCCGGCATGGCCACAAACCCTTCGAGGGCCGCAAAGTCCAACGTTCGCGCATCCGTGCGTGCCATGCTGAGCCCGACAATCAACTCATGCCGCTGCCCCCAGGCGTCGAACGTGCCCTCCAACGCCGTATCCCAGATTCGCGTCTGTCGATCCGTGTCGTACTTGCCCGGGTAGCTGTACATGCCGAGGCCGGTAGCTCGATCGAGCCCCGAGAGCCAGTAAACGTAAAACAGCTCCGACCGTTCCTCGTAATCGGTGTGCGTAAGAGAGCTCGTGAGTTTCCACGCATCCGAGACCTGCCAGCCGATCTCGGCAAACGCAGTTCGATCCTGGGTATTCCAATATGTCCAATCCATGGACGTAGTGGTCGAAGCATCGAAGTCATTCAGGGTGCCATCGCTGTAGATCACAGGTGCCGCGCCCCACAGCACACCGTCGCTATCATTCTGCTGATGGCTCAACGCGAAGGTCACGGTCACCGAAGAACCTACCTGCCCATCCACCACCAGGTAGCCAACATTGCGTTCCCCATGGTTCAGGTCGAGCCAGCTATCCTTGCGCTGGTGCACGCCCACGAACCGTGCAGCCCACGTTTCCGAGCTGGTCAGCGGCAGCGACACATCTGCCACAGCACGCACACTGCCCCAGGTCCCGCCTGTGATCTCGGTGCTGGCCGCAAAGCGGTTGGATGGGCGTTTGCGCTGATAGTTAATCGTTCCTGAAGGGTTGCCAAGCCCAGTGATCAGCCCATTGGAACCACGAATGACCGCGACGCTCTCAAAGATCGCTGTATCAAGGTCGCCTACCATAAGCGCGCCGAACGGCACACCTACACCGTCAACATGCATGCTGGTGATATCGAATCCGCGGGCGTTGTAATAGGTTCGGTCGGTTTCGGTGGCATCAACATTCACGCCAGTTGTGTGACCCAGCGTGCTGTTGAGATCCACCAGCTTGAAGGCGTCCAACGTGTCTGCCTGGATCGTGGTCATGGATTGCGGCGTATCGAATAGATCCAGATCGAGACCGGTGGCGCCGCGGCTACGTCGATCATCGCGATACCCGACGATCAGGACTTCTTCGACGATTCGACTGTCCGCGGCGATTGCCGTGGGCGCAGCCTGTGAGAAAGAAACCGCCAGCAGAGCGAACGCCGGCAACGAGAGGTGATTGAGCATGTGTTTCTCCTGGTCGCCCACGGAACCGTCCGAAGGCGCGCATAATACATGCGAATGATAATCATTCTCATTTAATGTATGCAAGCCGTTCCGCTTTGCTGCCGCGCCTACGGTTCAGTTCGGCCAGTAGATGTATTCGTCGCCCGCCTCAAAGGGTTCTCCACCATGCTTGTCGATGCGTTGCGGCGACTCCATGACCGAGGGCCAGAGAGGTTCCGCCTGCTCCGCATTGTGCGCATCGAGCAGCGCTTCGAGCGCCTGCACCATATCCGCACGCTGCGCCGCCAGATTGTTCTGCTCGGTGGGGTCGAGTGAGAGGTCGAATAACCAGCGTTTGTCCTGCCTGCCGGCGCGAATCAGCTTCCAGTCGCCATGGCGTACGGACTGGTGGTGGCCCTCCCGCCAGAACAGGGTTTCGTGGGGTATGCCGGCATGCTCACCGCTGACGAACGGCACCAGATCGACGCCGTCCATGCGTCGATCTGTGGGCGTTTCCACCCCCGCCGCTGCTGCAATGGTGTGGAACAGATCTACGTGGTGCACCGGTGCTTCATAGCGGCTGCCGGCAGGGATACGACCCGGCCAACGTGCGAGGAACGGTACATGTGTGCCACCTTCGAAATGGTTCAGCTTCCAGCCGCGGTACGGTTTATTGACGTCCGGCAACTGAATGTAGCCCGCACCGCCATTGTCGCTGGTAAACAGGATCAGCGTGTTGTCATCCAGGCCCAACTCCTGCAGCCGCTCCGTAATGCGCCCCACGCTGCGGTCGACCGCCCGGATCATCGCCGAATAGACGCGCAGGTGGTGGTCCTCGATGTGCGCAAGCGCATCGTAGTCGGCCTTGCTCGCCTGCAGCGGGTTGTGAATTCCCCAATGTGCCAGGTAGAGAAAGAACGGCCGGTGCTGATTGTTGTCGATGACCTTCAGCGCCTCATCGGTGTAGTAATCCGTGAGATAGCCATCGGGTTCGAAGCGCTCGCCACCGTTGAAGCGCGCGGCGTAGTCCGCTGAGGTCCACACCATCCGCTCGATGGCCTCCTCCTCGCGCTTGGCATTCACCACATCCGGCGAGTCCTCCGGCAGGTAGAGCATGCCGCCGAGCTCCAACGCATCCACGAAGCCCTGCTCGTGGGGCTGCATACCCGCCGCATTGCCCAGGTGCCACTTACCGATGAGTGCGGTGTAGTAACCGGCGCCACGCAGCAGCTCGGCAATGGTCACCTCCTCCTCCGGCATACCGAGATCGGTGTACCGCTCGCCCGGCATGGACTCGAGCGCCGCGGTGTCGATGAACATCGGCAACGGCGGCTGCTCGATCTCCTGCATCCAGCGGAAGATGGTGGCGCCGATGCGAGGAAACGGTGTGAACTCGAAACCGAAACGCGTGGAGTAGCGCCCCGTCATGATACTGGCGCGCGAAGGCGCGCATACCGCGTTGGCCGCATAGCCGTTGGTAAAGGCCACCCCGTCCACGGCCAGCGCATCGATATTCGGCGTGAGGAGCGAGCCATCACCGGCGCCGCCGTTGTAAAACGAGATGTCGTTGAAGCCCATGTCGTCGGTGAGCACGAGGATGATGTTGGGCGGGCGCTCGCTCGCCAGCGCCTCAGGTGTTTGCGGGCCGCGCGACCAGGGCACCGGCACATTCTCACCGATGGGTTGCAGCACGGCGCGCAGCTTCGGCGCGCCCCACATGAGGATTTCCAGGCGTTGCTGCCAGGCGACTGCCGCAAGCGCGGCAGCCGCAACGATGAGCAGGATGAGCTTCTTCAATGGGCACCAATCATAGCCGTGGTGCCGTACATCCTACCTCAAAATAATGCCAACCATTACCGGTTAGCTGGCCGCCGTTTGCAGCAGCGACCTACTCAAAACGCCAGGACAGGTCCAGACCATAGGTACGCCCCCGGCCGAGGAAACCGATATCGCCCAGAGCGCCGGAGAATGCGGCAGCGTTGTAGTCCTGCCAGTACTCCTCGTCGGTGATGCTGCGGCCCCACAGCGTTGCCGACCAGCGCTCGCCTTCCAGGGCGAAGCGAGCACTGAGCAGCCCGAACGGGTCCATGGAGTTGCGATTGTCCGGGTGCCAGTACTTGCGACCGCGATGCTCGTAATCCACCCGTGCGCGGGCGAACACCCCATCGGCCACCGGCCAGGTGTACTGACTGCCAACGTTGAGCGTGTACTTCTGGTTCTTCGGCGTGCGGTTGCCCTCGTCCTGCGGACGACTTGCAGACTTCTCGATGCTGGAATCCGTCACCCCAAGATTGGCGTACAGGGTCCAGCCCTCGCTGAGCAGCGCCTGCACTTCCACCTCCGCACCAACCATCTCCACCTCCTCGATATTGGCGATCACCTGAGAAGCCGTAGCCAGGTCCACGAAGAAGAACTGAAAATCATCGCTCTGCGCGTAGAACGCCGCGGCATTGAGCTGTAGTCGCTGATCGAGCCAGGTGCTCTTGAAGCCGATCTCGTAGTTGTCCAGCGTTTCTTCCGCGAACGACTGGCTGCCCACTGCCGGGCCGTTGAAACCGCCAGAGCGGAAACCGCGGCTGTAGCTCACGTAGCCCAGCATGTCCTCAGACCACGTCTTGGTCAGGATGATCCGGGGCTGCAGATCACGGAAGGTCTTCTTGCGATCGGTGTTCACCCCACCGCCGATGACCGTGCCGCGATGGTGCCGCTCGTCGTTGTCGTAGCGCAGGCCGAAGGTCAGCTCCAGATCGTCGGTGATGTCGTACTCGAGCTGGCCGAACAGCGCCCAGGCTTCGTTGTCGTTGTCATCCAGCAGATTAATGAACGCCACGCCGGAGAATGCGTCACGGCTGAAGGTGGGCGTGGTCGGTGCGAAGTCGAAGCCGCCGATGGTGGCAAGCGAACGCTCGGTTTCCAGAAAGTAGGCACCAGCAATCCAGCGCACGCGGCTGGTGTCGTCGGAGGTGAAACGAAACTCGTGGCTGCGCAGGTCCACCGACAACAACTGCTGCTGGTCGGCGGCGACCGGCAGACCACCAAAGAATACGTTGGTGAACAGCCAACCGAGGCTGTCATCCACGCCGTCGGTGAAGTCCAGATCCGCAAAGTAGTCCTCATCCATGGATGTGTCGTTGAAGATGTAGGAAAACTCGCCGACCTCGCCGCTCCAGGTCAGCTTGAGGGTAACCTCGGTGCTTTCCAGCACGTCGGTGCGCCCCAGGATGTTCATCGCCGGCTCCTGGTAGCGGTTGTTGTTGGGGTTGGATATACCCGTCGGGTTCGGTGCATTGCCAATCAGCGGGTTGAAAAGAAACGTATCCCAGCAGCAGCCGCCGTCCGCATCCGAGTAGGCAACGCGCAGATCCGCCGAGAACTGGTCGGTGACATTCCACAGCAGGCGCCCTCGGATATCCTTGGTTTCATAGAAGTCCACCTCGGTGCCGAGATAATCATTATCGATGACGCCATCGAACTCCTTGTAGGCCGCCGTGAGGCGAAACATCAGCTTGTCTTCAACGATAGGCCCGCCGATGAAAGCATTAGCTTTCTGCAGACCGCCATTACCCGCGCCCACCGTCACACCGCCCTCCAGGCTTTCCGTGGGCATCTTGGTGACGATGTTCACCGCGCCACCGATGGCATTCCGGCCGTACAGTGAGCCTTGCGGGCCCTTGAGCACCTCGATGCGTTCGATGTCGAACAGCTCCTGACGAAACTGCTTCTGATTGTTCTGCGGCACACCGTCCACGACGATGGCCACCGGCGAATCCGCGTTGTTGATCTGCGCCACGCCGCGCACCTGCACGAAGGTGTTGCCGAGGGTAAAGGAGTCGTCCAGTGTCATGTTGGGTGTGAGGTTCACGAAGTCCTGTGTGGTCTCGATGCCCGCCTCGACGATGTCTTCGGCGGAAAACGCCGTGACCGCCACCGGCACCTCCTGCAGGCTCTCCGCCCGATATTGCGCGGTGACGATGATCTCCTCGAGCTGCGGCGCGCCACGCTCCTCGGCAGCCACCGCGCTCGCCGCGAAGGTGATCGCCGTCATCAGGGCCAGTCGTTTCATAACATTCTCCATGGTCTAAGCGATGTCCTGGTTGAGCACTTCCAGCGGCACAAAGTCCTCCTGCAGGCCGAACGCGTTCGGCCCGAAGATTGCCAGCGCCTCCGGCGTACGCATCACCGGCGCTGCGCTGGTGGCAATCACCTTGATGCGCTGCCCGTACTTGAGTGCTTCGGTGGTGATGGCGAGCCCGGTCTCGCGATCCACTGCGGTGATGAGATCCGGCACGATGGCCACGGTCTTGCCGTTGTTCCGGGCAACGAGGTTTTCGTTCTGAAATATGAGCTCAAACGCATCGTCCGAGCCGTCGAGTGCGGCAATTTCACAACGGCCAACGGTGTAGCCGCCTTTGGTTTCCCGACGCAGGTCGGTGATCTTGCCGTCAAAGAGCACCTTGGCATGGTTGTAGTACCGCGTTTCCCGCAGGTAGGCGAGCATGGCGTCAATCGGATCACCCCGTCGTGCGCCTTGTCGTCGCGCTTCACCAATGCCGAGCGCGATACTCAGCGTGTCGTGCACGCCGAAGTCTTTCACCTGGCGGCCGGTGAGCGGGTAGCAGGAAATCATGCAGCTCAATCCCATCTGTACCGCAGCAGCGCGAGCAAGGTTCTCCGCCCGCTTGGCATCGTGGGTCTCGATGATGACCGTCTCCAGGTGTTCGTCGACCACCACCGCAGGTGTTGCAGACACGCCGTAGACGTTGAACGTGACCATCTGAATTTCCGGGAATGCCCGACCCATGCCGTCACAATCCACCAGCGGTAGCCCGAGACGTGCCGCCGCGGCTATGGGCACCATGGAATTGATGCCGCCGATCTCGATCGGTGCAATGGCGACGGGCTGGCGTCCTACCACTTCTGCTAATCGGCGAATGGACAGATCGATGTCCTCGCCGGATGCCACCTTCTCAACCAGGACGGTCGGCGCGCCGAACATAGCCGACGTAAACACCGCATCATCATCGCCCAGCGCCGACGCCGGAATGACCTCCGGCATACCGAATTCCGCCACCGCATGCTGAGCGAGCAGCCGGCCAAGATAGGGATCGCCACCACCACCGGTGGCCAGAAAAGCGGCACCATCCGCGAGATCTTTGAGGTTTTCCTGGGTCAGTTTCATAACGGAAGGTCTCCAGCGGCCTTGCTGCGGACGCGCACCGCCTGGCCTGGCATGTATGAAAGGGGCAGCTCTTCCAGGTCGATGATTTTCACGCTGTCGGGGAGCGCACCGGCGGCAACCGCCCGCTCCGTCGCTGATGACCTGGCATCTTCGAGTGCCTCCTGTCGGCCCCACTGCGCGTAGTCGTAGACCTTGTCGATCTCACCACCGACCTGAGCGATAGAGGCGCCGATGGCATTGGCAACACCGGCATGCTTCGGCACGATCACCTCCGACGTACCCGGTATGGCATCACGCACCAGAATCGCGCCTCCACCAACGAGCACAACCGGCACCGGCACCGCACTGGTCTTCATGCGATCCACCGCATCGTTGAGCAAACGATGGATAGCACCTCGCGCTGCGGCCACTGCATCTCCCTGCAAGTGCGCCACCAACCTGGCATCGCCCACATCGGCGTAACCACTGGCCACCGCCACATCGGTGGCAGTGAGCTGACTGCCGCCAAACACCAACGCCTCCTCGCGCAGCCGGTACCCCACCGATTGCGGGCCCACCTGGCAGGCGTCACCCTCCGAGCGCACGATACTGCCGCCACCGAGACCGATGGCGAGAATGTCCGGCATGCGGAAGTTGGTGCGCACGCCGCCGATGTCTACCGCAACGGAGGACTCACGGGGAAAACCGTTCACCAGCATGCCGAGGTCGGTGGTTGTGCCACCGATGTCCACCACCAGCGCATCCTGCAATCCGGACAGATAGGCTGCCCCGCGCATGCTGTTGGTTGGTCCGGATGCGAAGGTCAGAACCGGATAGCGCTCGACGAACTCTGCCGACATCAACGTGCCGTCGTTCTGGCTGATATAGAAAGGCGCGCTGATGTTGAGTGCCGAAAGCGCACGCCGGAACGAAGCAACGAAATCGGTGGAGAGCGTTGCCAGGCTCGCGTTCATAATGGCCGCATTTTCCCGCTCCAGCATCCCGATGCGGCCGATGCGCGATGACAGGGTGATGGACGCGTCGGGCAGCTCGGCCCGCAGGATCTCTCCTGCGCGCTCCTCCATCTCGGTTTTCACGGGCGAAAAAACGCAGCTCACTGCCACCGCAGTAATACCCTTGCTTCGGATGGCCTGTGCAGCCTGCGTAACCGCCACCTCGTCCAGCGGGTTGATTTCGCGCCCGTCGAACTCGTAGCCCCCACGCACCATATAGTGATGGCTACCTACGGCATCGGCGATATCCTCGGGCCAATCAACCATTGGCGGCAGCCCCTTGGTCGCCGGCAGACACAGCCGTACGACCGCCACCTGCTGCAGGCCGCGGCGCTCTACGAAGGCGTTGGTGAAGTGCGTGGTGCCAACCATGACCGCGCTGATGTCCTCCGCGCGGGCATCGCCGGCTGAAAGCACGGCGGTGATCGCCTGGATGATGCCTTGCGTCACGTCACGGCTGGTGGTCGCCTTGTGGCTGGCCACTACGCGCGCGCCGTCCATCAGCACCGCGTCTGTGTTGGTTCCACCTACATCAACGCCGATACGCATGTCCCGCTTTCCCCAGAGGCATCAGTGCGATGCATGGTACGGGACGGTATGGGCACGTTTGTATCGCTAAAAACGGTAGTAGGACGGCAGTCCAGCCGCGATATCGACACTACTCAAATTAGTAGCCTGGCGTGCTGTCCACTGCAAGAACACCGTATTCACGGGCTCTGGCTACCGCCTCTGTGCGGTTCTTGACGCCGAGCTTGGCGTAGATGCGTTTGAGGTGATAGCGCACGCCATGAGCGGACAGACCAACCCCTCTGGCGATGAGCTTATCGGGCAGTCCATCTGCCAGGTGCACCATGATTTCCTGCTCGCGCGGTGAGAAGGCCTGAAGCACGACAGATGCATGCCCGTCGGATTCGGGCAGAAGGCAGGCGACCCAATCCGCCCCCACCTCTCCACGCTGCGCCACCAACTCCGGCAGGCGGGCCCGCACGTGGGCGCTCGCCCGCAGCAACGGCCGCACGTAGCCATCGTCGCTGGCAAGTGCCAATGCAGCGTCCAGACAGTGATCTGCTGACACGAACGCGCGGTCTGCAAGCAGCGCCTCTGCCTGAGAAACAAGCCCGTGCATGACGAGCCTCGGCATCTCGAATTCAAGCCCGTACGCTGTCAGCGATTCGCCTTCCCGCAATGCTTCCTGGTGCTCTGAGTTCAGAAGCGCAAGGTGACAACGAACACGCGAACGCAACTCACGTTCACGCCAGGTCAGGTCAGGCTGGTGCAGGTCGAGCCGGGCTGGGGGCAGATACCGCAACGCGTATGCACGCGCCTCGGCGTGTTTTTGGCGCCCTGTCAAAAGCAGAAAGCAGACACCATGCAGGTAGTCCTGCAGCCGCTCGAGCCCTTCGCTGCTCGCAAGGTCCAGCGCCTCCTGCGCGTAGGACGTGGCAGCGCCCGCACCGCGCTGTGCATCCAGCGACTCGATGACCGTGAGGTGCGCGGCCATATAGAGATCGAACCAGGCCTCGGGAAATCGTACACGGCGCGACAGACGCCGCACGTAGCGGGACGCGCTGGCTGTATCGCCGCTCTCCCAGTAGACCTCGGCCAGTACGATGTCGGCCACCTGACGTAGCTCCTGGTCTGCTGCGAAATCGGCACGGATGATGCGATTGGCCTGCTGGTACTCCTGCAGCGCGGCGGCAAGTCGACCGCGGGCGACCTCCGCGGTGCCGTAGTGCACGTGAATGAAAAGCTCACCGTAACGGAAGTTTCGCCGCCGCATATGCTCCATCGCCTGACGGCCGAACTCGAAGCCCTCGCTCAGCCTGCCTGTCTGGAAATTGAACAGGCACTGCCAGGTGAGCAGGAACGATTGAAGGAGCGGCTCACGATCCGTCTCGGCCAGCACCTGCCGCCAGCGGGTGTCCTGTTGTGTGATTCCGCTCGGCCGGCAACCATACTCACTGAGCAATAGGCTCACGACGTACCCTTCGACCATGACCGCCGTGTCGTCGCCGTCGGCATGATCCCTCGTTAGACCATCGCTGGCCTGCTGCGTGCGCTCGAAAAGTGTCGTCGCTTCCAGCACCTGCCCCCGCTTGGCGAGCGCAAGACAGCGCGCAAGCTGGATACGTGGATGCTCGGCAAGCACATGCTTTTCAAGCAGATCCAGGGCGCTGTGCAGGCGGAGCATACCTTCGCTCACCCAGATACGTACCCCGCCATTGGCTTCGAAAATCTCTGCAGCACGCTGCGGCTGTTGCGCTGCCACCGCGTGCCTCATGCCGTCCAGCCAGCGGCCCTGGCGCGCCTCGAACTCCGCTGCGCGCGCATGCACAAGGCGGTAGCGAGCCACGTCCGTGCGGCTGAACTCGAAGCGCAGAAAATCACGTAGCAAAGCATGCAACCGGTAGGTGTCAGGCAAACGGTCTACCGGCACGAACAGGCCGCCCATGCGCTCATGCAGGCGTTGCATCAGGGCAGGCGCCTCATCACACCCGGTCATCACCTCCGCCTGCTGAGATGACACGTCACGCAGGATGGAAATATCGCTGAGAAACTGCCGTTGTGCTTCGGGCAGACGCTCCAGGAACTGCTCGCGAAGGTAGTCGGCGATGTCGTGTCGCGGTGCTGTCCGGTCGCCAATCGGCCACTCTGGGGAAGAACGAGCCGTATCGCCCAGCAGCTGCAAGGCTGCGGGCCATCCGGACGTGTAGGTATAGAGGCGTTCGAGCGCCCGTGCAGACAAAGCCCCGTCACTCATGCGAGCCACTTCATTGCGCGACATACGCAGATCGGCGTGCGACACCGAGCACAGCTCACCACGCACATCGAACTTCGACAGCGACAACCCGGGATCTTCGCGGCCAGTGAAGCACAGGCGCAGGTTGGCCGGACGCATGCCCGTTATTGGCCGCAACACCCGCTGCAACAGTTCGGCACTGGCCGACTCAATGTCGTCCAGCATCAGCACCCAGGGCTGGGCGCTGCGTTCCACCGAGCGCAGAAGATAGCCCAGCGCGTTGGCCAATCCGGCGTCATGCATGGTGTGTTCGATCGAGCTCCATTCGCCGAGCTCGAGACCCGCCTCATGAAAAGCGAGCGCGAGGTAAGCCACCGCGGTCGCCGGGTCATCCGTCTCGTCCACGGAAAACCAGGCCACCCGTGCTTCCTGCGCCATCAGGTCTTCGCGCCACTGCGTGAGCAGGCTTGTCTTTCCGAAACCCGCGGGCGCAAGCACGCTCACCAGCGGTTGCTGCCCGGCCAGGCGCTCGAGCAACACCTCGCGGCGGACCAGATCGGGCATCCGCTCTGGCGGAGTCACCCGCGCACGTACCAACCAGGGCGCCATCGTCTGCATGAGCGGGATGCTACCACGACCATTTTACTTCGCTCACCACAGCGAAGATAATGCTAACCATTATTTTTGAGAGGGACCGACGATGCAACCCATCAAGCTCAAAGGCGTGCCCGGGTCGCCGTACACCCGCAAGATGCTGGCCTATCTACGGTACCGACACATACCGTACGAGCTGCTCATCGGCAATCAGGACGAAGCGCTGGGGTTGCCGCAGCCCAAGGTGCAGCTTCTCCCAACGGTGTACCTGCCCAACGACACCGGCGAACTCGAGGCCCACGTGGACTCCACCCCCCTGATGCGTCGGTTCGAGCATATGCACGCCGGCCGAGAGGCGATCCCGGACGACCCGGCTCTGGCCTTTGTGAACTACCTCATCGAAGACTATGCGGATGAGTGGCTTACCAAAGCCATGTTTCACTATCGCTGGCACTACGAGGCAGACATCGACATGGCAGGCACCGTGCTGCCGCTGTGGAGCGCGCTGCAGGCCTCGCCTGAGCAGCACCGCGCGCGTAAGGCTCTTATCGCCGAGCGACAGATTTCACGTCTGTACGTGGTCGGCTCGAACAACATCACAGCATCAGTAATCGAAGCCAGCTACGAACGCATTCTCGGCATACTCGACCGGCTGATCGCCGCGCAGCGATTCGTGTTCGGTGCCCGCCCGGCAACCGCCGATTTCGCGCTCTACGCACAGCTCACCCAGCTCACCCGATTCGATCCAACGCCGTCCGCCCTCTGCCTGAAGATCGCGCCACGGGTCGGCGCCTGGACCGACATCGTCGACGACCTGAGCGGCCAGCCCGCCGGTGCCTGGATCTGCGCGCAGGATGCCGCCGCCTCGCTGCAGGAACTCCTGTGCGAAATTGGCCGCACGCACGCCCCGGCGCTGCTTGCCAACGCCCAGGCCATGCAGGCGGGCGAACAGACCATGCACACCACCATCGATGGCGCACCCTGGACACAGCCGGTGTTTCCCTATCAGGCGAAGTGCCTGCAGTGGATCAACGAGGCATACCAGTCGCTCGATGCGTCGCACCGGCAGCGTGTGCTGCAGATGCTTGACGGCACTAACTGTGAGACCTTGCTGATCGACTGAGGAGATTCGCCCCATGAAGAAAGTTGCCATCGCCATAGCGATCATCGCCGCCATCGCCGCAGCCGTGTTCGCATGGCTCATGAACAGCACCAGCGGGCAGGACGCTTTGTTCAAGCGCGTCGTGCACGCTGTGATGAGCCGCCCACCGGATACGTTCGACGGCCTGCGTGTGGTCATCTGCGGGAGTGCCTCACCGCTCGGCAACGTGCCGGATCGCGCTCAGGCCTGCATCGCCGTGGTCACTCCGGAGCACTTCTTCCTGTTCGATGTTGGCGCCCGCTCGCCGATGCGCATCGCCCAGGCCAACCTGCCCATGGGGCGGCTGAACGGCGTGTTCATTACCCATTTCCACTCCGACCACATCGCCGCGCTGCCGGATGTGAACCTGGCCTCGTGGGTGCAAGGGCGGGGAGCACCCTTAGCGGTTTTTGGCGCCGAAGGCATTGACCGCGTGGTAGACGGATTCAACCTCGCCTATGCGCTGGATCGCGGCTACCGCACGGCGCACCACGGAGCGGATATGCTCCCGCCAGACCGCGGCCCCATGCAGGCCTCGACATTTCAACCCGGTGACATCGTCTGGCAGGACGACAACATGCGGGTGACCTCATTTGTCGTCGAGCATCCGCCCATCGAACCAGCTGTTGGCTACCGGGTGGACTACCGCGGCCGCTCTGTAGTGATCTCTGGCGACACCAACGCCGCAGACACGCTGTTCGCGGCCGCCGAGGGCGCAGACCTGTTGTTCCACGACGCACTGTCGCGCACGCTGCTGGACCCGATGATCGAAGTGGGAACCAACCTCCAGTTGGCGGTTGGACCCAGGATCATGCGGGATGTCATCGACTATCATGCGGATGTCACCACGTTGCCCGAGCGCAGCGCCGAGGCAGGCATCACCCAGCTCGTGCTCTATCACATGGTGCCGGCGCCACCGAACAGCTTAGCCGAGCGCATGTTCATCCGCGGCCTGCCGGAAGGCGTCATTGTCGGTGCGGATCTGCAGACGTTCGACCTCCCCCCAGGCTCGGACGAGATCGTCGTACATGCGCCTTAAGACCCGAGTGCAATCCCTGGTCATGCGGCGCATCGCCTCGGAGCGGGCCGAGCGGCAACGCCATGCACGAGCGGCGAAACGGCGGCAGAGACGCGGCGAAGCACCGGCCGTGCACTACTTTCACCAGGTGGACGATCCCTACAGCCATCTCGCGGTGCAGAAGCTCGATGGGTTGCGCGAGGCATACAGGCTGCCATTCCAGATACACCTCGTGTCGGCGGCAGGTGCCGCGTATCAGGGCAGCGCCGAGCACTTCGGCATCTGGGCGCGCAACGATGCAATGAGCATCGCCGAAGCGTACGGCGTGCACTTCGCGCCCAAGGCCGCCACCCTGAGCGCCGAAGTGGTTTCGCATGCCAACGCTGCGCTCATCGCTGCGCTCGATCGCCCAGACTTTGCAGACACCGCTTACCGCACGGGGGAAGCGCTATGGGGGGGCGAAGTTTCTGCAACGCACAGCGGCAACACGGCAGACCACGCGCTCACTACGGGGAACGCTTTGCGTGAATCGCTCGGCCACTACCAGGGTGCGATGTTCTACTTCGACGGCGACTGGTATTGGGGGGTGGATCGGCTGCGGCTTCTGGAAGCGCGCCTCATCGACCAGGGGCTCGCCCACGTCAGCACCCCAACCGTGCCGGAGCCAAGCCCGCGGACCACCGATGGCCGCGACGCATCGGCGGTGCAGCTCGAGTACTTTCCGTCGCTGCGTAGCCCCTACACCGCCATCGGCCATCAGCGCGTGCTCGAGCTCGTGGCGCGAACCGGCGTACGGCTTGCGCTGCGTCCAGTGATGCCGATGATGATGCGCGGCGTGCCTGCACCGCGACCAAAGCAGCTCTACATCATGCGCGACGCCGCCCGTGAGGGGCGCGCACACGGCACCCCCTTCGGCCGCATCGTCGATCCTTTCGGCCCGCCCGTAGAACGCGCTTTCGCACTCCTTCCGGGTGCGGTCAAGCTCGGCAAAGACCTGGCGTTCATCACCGCCTACCTGCAGGCCGCATGGTTCGATGGCATCGACATCACAAGCAACCGCGGTTTGAAACAAGTGGTCCAGAACGCGGGTATCGACTGGGATGCGCTGATGCAAGCTACCCAAGGCAGCGACTGGCAAGCTATATTGAGCGCAAACCTCGAAGCCCTCACCCAGGCCAACCTCTGGGGCGTGCCCAGTTTCCGCGTCAGCGGCGGCAGCGTGGAGGCCCCCTTTGCCTGCTGGGGCCAGGACCGCATCTGGCGGGTGGAGGACGAAATCAGCAGGAGAATCTGAGCAGGTGCAGACCGACAGCCGACGCGCACGAAGCGAAGCCACACAGAATGCCCTCATGCGCGCCGCGGAAAAACTGGTTGGCGAGCGGGGTATGGAAAATGTCTCCATCCGCGAGATCGTTGCCGCCGCCGGACAGAAGAACGAATCTGCGCTTCAGTACCACTTCAAGAGCCTGAGCGGGCTGCTGCGCGCTATCCGCGATGCGCGGTCCGCCGAAGTACAGGCCCGGCGCGCCGAGCTGCTGGTTGAGCTGCTGGCAACCACCGACACGCCGTCTCTGCGGGAGCTATGCGCGGTGATGGTGAAGCCGTCCTTCGATCTCGCTCGGAACAATCCCGGCTTCCGCCGTTACGTCAAGGCCTTCGGCCACGAGCTGATGATGAGTGAGAGCTCGGCATTGTCGAACGTGAGCCGGTACGGTGGCGGCGGCGCCAGCGGCGCGCAGCTGACAAAACTTCTCACGCAAGCACTACCGCACCTCGATCAGAGATCCTACAGACAGCGCATGGAAGCGGCCGTGCGGCTCTGCTCCGCCTCCATGTTTCACCAGGCGCGGCAACGCAACGCGTTTCGCGGCGCCCAGGCGGACTTTTTCTACAACGGCCTGCTCGATGCGCTGGAGGGGCTACTGAACGCGCCGGTGTCCAGCGACACGCAACAGTGCTTGGACGCTGACTAGTGGCCCACTAATCAGCCACAACGGCGGGGATCACGGAGCTGAGAGAATCATAAACGTACCGGTGGCGCGCGCCAGCAGCCGGTCATCCGCATCGTATACGGCACTCTCCAATGCACCGGTACGACGCCCTTTGTGTACCACCGCGGTTTCGCAGCGCAGACGCCCAGGGCGGGCGGGACGGAAGTAGTTGATCTTGATCTCAATGGTTGAGCAGCGTTCGCCGGCGTCGAGCAGGCTCGACAGCGCACCCCCCATGCCGGTGTCGGCGAGCGCGTAGAGCACAGCGCCATGTACGCTGCCATGCGGGTTGAGGTGCGACTCCGCCGCCATCAGCTCGCTCGTGCAACGGCCATCTCCGCGCGTAGTGATTTCAAAGCCGAGCAGATCGGCAAAGGGATGCGGTACAGGCGCGTTCTCAGTGCTCATGCAGATATCGGTAGCCAAGACCGGGGAAGCTTCATAGGATGACGCTCCAAACGCAACCTCCAACGTGCCCTCAGGGCGCACCAACCTGACATGCACCCCGCCCAGCACCGCCACGTGGCTGCTACA
>JAUIED010000087.1 GCA_030428905.1 Gammaproteobacteria bacterium | reverse complement strand
GTTGTTGCGCCTCTTGAACATGGCACCACCATGCTCTGCGAGACGCGCCTAGCCAGCGACGCCGTGGGACGCGTCATAGTTCGACGAATTAATGTGACGGGTCACTAGTGTCTCGTCGTTGGCTCTTCTCAGAACTTGAGCACGGCCGCCGCCGCCGGCCGCTGCCGATAGGCGGTGCTCCAACGGTCGATGTTGGCAAAACCCTCCAGATCTTCCAGCTCGCGAAAGCGCATGAACTGCAGGGCTGCCTGTAAGGTGCAGTCGGCCACCGTCACCCGCTCGCCTGCCAGAAAGGGCCGGCCGTCGCTGAGCAGGCCGTCGAGCACCCCCATCGCGTCGCGGTACGCACGCTTGTTGCGCTCGGCCAGCGCCGGGTCGGGCTCCCAGCCGAGGGGCGAGTTGACGGCGTGCACGTAGGTTGCGCTCGGTTGCAGCACACGGGCATCCGCCACGCGTTCGAGGTTGCGTGCCAGGGCGCGTTCCGTGGCGGTATGGCCGAGCATGCTGGGCTCCGGACACAACTCCTCGAGGGTTTCCCAGACAGCGGCAGACTCGTAGATAAAAGCGCCATCGTCCAGCTCCAGCACCGGCATGGTGCCGAAGGGGTTGCGCGCCAGGTGCGCGCTCTTGCGGTGCTCGCCTTTGAACACGTTGACGACGATCTGCTCCACCCCGAGCGATGCGCCGAGCGCTTCTTTCTCGGCGATGTAGAGCATCACCTTGGTGGGGTTTGGCGCCCCGGGCAGTGTGTAGAGCTTCACGTCAGTCCTCGCTTGCCTGTTGCAGAGCTTTCGCCTCGCGCACCATGTCGCGTACATCGGCCAGCAGCTTTTGCGCATCGTAGACCACGCCGTCTTTGATCGTATAGCGCACGCCACCCACCTGAGAGACGGTGTTGGTCTGCCGGTTCAGGCGCATATGGCCGGTGCCGTAGAGCACCTTGAGGTTAGCGATGGGATTCTCTCCGACGAGCACGATGTCGGCCTTCTTGCCGGGGAGGATGGAGCCGACCTCGTCGGCAACCCCCAACAGTTCGGCGCCGTTGAGCGTCGCCGCCTGTACCACCTCGAGGGGGTGAAACCCCGCCTCCTGTAAGAGTTCCAGCTCGCGGATGAAGTCAAAGCCGAAGAGCTTGTAGATGAAACCCGCATCCGAGCCCGCTGCAACGCGCCCACCGTGGTTCTTGTAGTCGTTGACGAACTGCATCCACAGGCGAAAGTTCTCCCGCCAGTTCACTTCCATCTCAGTGGTCCAATCGAAATGGAAGGAGCCGTGCAGTCGGGGGTCCGGTTCGAAAAATTTCGCCAGGGCCGGCAATGTGTAGTCTGCATGCCAGGGTGCGAACCGTGCGCGCTGCACGTCGCGGTTGGCTTCGTAGATGGTGAAGGTGGGCACGAGGGTGAAGTCGAGGCCGATCAGCTCGTCGCGGACTGCCCGCCACTTCTCGCTCCCCGGTGCGGCCGCCTGCGCCCAGAGCCTGCCGGCCTCGCTGAAGCGCCACTGCTCGTCGGCGTAGTTGTAGCTGCCGGGGTAGTCCTGCACGCGGCGGTCGGTGAACAGCGCCTCGGGCAGGCCGTACCAGTGCTCCATGCTGCTGAGCCCGGCGCGGGCGCTGTCCAGTGCGTTGACGTGGTACACACCCACCTGGTCGTGGTGGTTGGCGGTACCCATGCCGAGTTCTTTCGCTTCGTCGTACACCGCCTGCGTGGCTTCGCGCGTAGCGCTGCGGATCTTCACACCGTCCGCGCCGCGTTTATGCACCGCACGTACCCAGGCGCGCGCATCTTCGGCGCTCACCAGGCTATTGCCGGGGAACAGGGGATAGACCTGAATACGCGGTGCGGTGATCGCGCCGGTGCGGCTGCGTTCCTTGTGCGCCACGGTCCAGTCGAGCCCGAACAGCGCGCCCACCTCGCGTACCGTGGTGATGCCGTGACCGAGCCACAGCTTGAAGATGTACTCCGGCGGCGTGACCGGCCCCACGAGCCCCTGCAGCGGGTTGCCGATGTGGGTGTGTGCATCGATGAAGCCGGGCAGCGCATACATGCCGGTGCCGTCGATTATGTGCGTGGCTTTGTCATCGCTGTCGACCGTGCTGTAAAGGCCTGCGTGCCCCACGCGGCTGATGCGATCACCGCGCACCTCGATAGACACTGGCCCCTGCGGCGGCGCCCCCTCACCGTTGATGAGCATCACGTTGGAGATGATCAGCCGCTCCCAGGGGCCCTGGGCGTCGCTCGCCTGACGCGCAGGGGCGCCGGCCGGAATGGTGACACCCATGGATGCAGCGAGCGCTGCATTCTCTTCGCCGGGCGCTGCGTTCTGTGCCGACGCTGCTGCGGGCAGCAGCGCAAGCAGCACCAGCGCCGTTCGCAATCCGATCACAGGGCCTTCTCGCCGGTACCCAGGCCGCCCATGCACAGGTATTTGATCTCCATGTAATCGTCGAGCCCGTACTTGGAGCCTTCGCGCCCCTGGCCGGACTCTTTGACACCGCCGAAGGGGGCGGCGGGGTTGGAAACCAGACCCTCGTTGATGCCGACGATGCCGTACTCCAGCGCCTCGGCCACCCGCCACACCCGGCCGATGTCCCGCCCGTAGAAGTAGCATGCCAGGCCAAACTCGGTGTCGTTGGCCATGGCGATGGCCTCCTCCTCGGTGTCGAATCGCAGCAGTGGCGCTACCGGCCCGAAGATCTCCTCGCGGAACACGCGCATGTCGGTGGTGACGTTGGTCAGCACCGTCGGCTCCACGAAGCACGCACCGAGCGGCGAGCGGTTGCCGCCGACGGTGACCTTGGCGCCCTTACCCACGGCGTCGTCGACGAAGCCCATCACATCGTTTGCAGCACCTTCGTCAATGAGCGGACCAACACTGGTGCCGTCCTCGCGACCGTCACCGAGCACCAACTCACGCGCAGCCTTGCTCAGCGCGTCTGCGAAGGCGTCGTAGACACCGCTCTGCACGAGGATGCGGTTGGTGCAGACACAGGTCTGGCCGGCGTTGCGAAATTTCGATGCCATGGCGCCGTTCACCGCAGCATCGATGTCCGCGTCGTCGAAAACAATGAAGGGCGCGTTGCCGCCGAGCTCCATGGAGGTGCGTTTCACCGTCTCTGCGCACTCTGCCATGAGCTGTTTGCCCACCGGGGTGGAGCCTGTGAAGGTGAGCTTTCGCACGATCGGGTTGCGGGTGAGCTCGCCACCGATCTCGCCGGTCTTACCGGTCACCACATTGATCACACCCGGCGGGATACCAGCGCGGCGCGCCAGTTCAGCGATGGCGTAGGCAGACAGCGGTGTCGCGTTGGCTGGCTTGCACACCACGGTGCAGCCCGCGGCCAGGGCGGGCGCGATCTTGCGGGTGAGCATGGCGTTGGGGAAGTTCCACGGCGTGATGCAGGCAACGACGCCCACCGGCTGCTTGATCACGACGATGCGCTGATCCGGCGCCTGGGAGGGGATGGTGTCGCCGTACGCGCGCCTGGCTTCCTCGGCAAACCACTCCACGTAGCCCGCGCCGTAGGCAATCTCGCCTTTCGCCTCCGCCAGCGGCTTGCCCTGTTCGGCGGTGAGTATCTCGCCGAGATCGTCCTGGGCCGCCATCATCAGGTTGAACCACGTGCGCAGCAGGGCTCCGCGGTCTTTGGCGGTGCGGTTGCGCCAGGCGGGTAGCGCCGCCTCGGCAGCTTCAATGGCGCGGCGGGTTTCCGCGGTGCCGCAGGTGGCGACTTCGCAGATCGTCTCGCCGGTGGCTGGATCCTTGACAGGTTGCGTGGCGCCGGAGTCGGCGGGCGTCCATTGGCCGTTGATGAACGCGTCGGTCTTCAGGAGCTCAGCATCCTGCAGTCGGTTGGTCAGCATGGTGATCTGCCGTTGTGGGTTGCAGCCACTGTAGCGCTTACCCGGCGGGGTCGAAAGTGCGCTCCACGTGCGTTGCGAAGCCAGCACCTGCCCGGGCGTACATGTTGAACACCGTGTGCGCCCCTGCATCCAGCAACTGCTGCGCCTGATCGTCGAAGCGGGCGGTTGCGGCAATATGGCCGCTGAACCCCGCACAGCGCAGGCAGTCGAGCACCGCAAGCGTAGTGGCGTGGCTCGGCAGCGCCAGCAGCACGCGCTGCAAGGTATGCGACGCCTCCACCCGGTCCCAGAAGTCCTGGTCGCTCGGGTCGCCGCGAATGACGTTGCGCCCGGCCTCTCGCTGTTTGCGCGCGGTGACCGGATCGATGTCCACGCCGATCACCACGTCACCATGG
This sequence comes from Gammaproteobacteria bacterium, assembly GCA_030428905.1. GTDB lineage: Bacteria > Pseudomonadota > Gammaproteobacteria > Pseudomonadales > Azotimanducaceae > SYFY01. Next base: position 13,343 of record JAUIED010000087.1, on the reverse strand, counting down.
GTCGCAAGCAACGTGTCGTAGGTGCCGGTACCGACGCCGCCCATGCCGATGACCGCCAGCGTGGCGCCGCCGAGATCGAGCTGCCGGTCGTCTTCAATGAGATCGGCGCGCTGGTGGCGCGTCCACGTCTCGTGGAATCTGCTGTAGAGCATTGAGGAACGGGTGCCGAGCACCGCGGCGAGTACGAACGACAACGATACGGCGATGGACAGCGTTGCCATCCACTCTTCGCTGAGCCATGCGTTGCCGACACCGATGGCCGCGACGATCAGGCCGAACTCGCTGTAGTTGGAGAGGTTCAGCGTGGCCATGAACGATGTGCGTGCGCGCAGACGGAAACGGGTGAGGAGCCCGAAGAACAGGGCGGACTTTGCCAGTACCAGAGGCGCCAGCACCAGGGCGGTGAGCAGCGCATCCGTGCCCGGCAGCCCCGATAGACCTATGGACACGAAAAAGCCGAGCAGGAACAGGTCTTTGAAGCCGAGCATGGCCTTAGACATCTCCTCCGCTTTCGGGTGCGCGGCGATCAACACGCCGAGCACCAGCGCGCCGAGGTCTCCTTTCAAACCCACCAGCTCGAAAATCTCGGCGCCGCCGAGCGCCAGCAGAAAGCCGTAGAGCACCAGCAGCTCGCCGTGGCCGATGATTTCGAGCGCCTTGTGCAGCAGCGGCCGCAAAGGTATCAGCAGCAGCAGCGACAGCGCCCAGAGTGTGGGTACCGTGGCGCTGGACACGGCCAGGAAAATCACGGCTGCGACATCCTGCATGAGCAGGATGCCGATGCTGATGCGGCCATGCAGCGACGTCATCTCGCCGCGTCCTTCCAGGGCCTTCACAACGTACACTGTGCTCGAGAAGCTGAGCGCGAAGGCAATGAGCACACATTGTGTGAGGTCGAGATCCGCAAAGAGTGTGGCACCCGCAACTGCGGCGGCGTAGCCGAGTAGGCTGAACAGCGCGACTACCGCCGTGCTGTGGATGGTGGTCACCGCCCAGACCTGTGGGCGGGCAAGGGTGCGCAGATTGAGCTTCAGGCCGACGGTAAACAGCAGCAGGGTAATGCCGAGGTCAGACAGCTTCTGCAGTAGTTGCCCGTCTGCTACGCCCTGGTTCGCCAGAAGAAAACCTGTGGCCAGGAACCCGACCAGCGGCGGCAGGCCGGCAAGCCGGGCGGCGAGCCCGAGCACGAAAGCCACCGACACCCAGGCCACGTCGTTCAGGCCAATGGCGATCCATTCGAAATCCACGTTCGGGCACATCCATGACACGAGGCGGGTTACTGCAGCACAATGCCGCGGCAACGGCAATGCGCCCCGGGTAGGACTGTGTGAAATTACTTGTCGCGCTGACGATCTGCGTCTTTGCGGTTTCGTTTCTGAGCCAACCGCTGGCGGGCGGCGGTTGGTGGTGGGATGCAGGCAATGCCGTTGGGCTGATGGCACTCGCCGGACTGTTGTACCTGGCGGTACCCGTGCGCGGCAGCCGCGCGTTGCGGCAGCACGAATGGCTCGCCTATCTGGTGGTGGCCCTCGTTGTGCTGCATGGGTTGTGGCTGTTTGCGGCTGACGGCGCCGCCGTTGTCTACATCCGCCCGGGTGCACCGCTGTACATGTGGGCAGGCGTGCTGGCGCTGGCTGTGCTGATGCTGTCCTCGGCCTGGTCTGTGCTTCCCGACCGCCTGCGCCGCTACCGCAGCTTCTCACGTTTCAAAGGCTGGCACCGGTCGCTCGGCGGCGTGGCGCTCGCTGGCGCGATCTACCACGTTCTGGCGAGCGGGTTTTACTTCGACAACGGATGGGAGATGGCGGCAGTCGTGGTGCTCGGCGCAGGCGCCGGCTTCGCCCGCGAACTCAGGGCTTCGCCGACTGCGGCGCAATCCAGCGGGCCGATGACATTGCTCCTGATCGGCACCCTGGCGGCAACGAGCTTCGTGCTGGTGCGGAACCTGCCGTGAAGTGGGTTGCGATCATTGTTGCCGGTGCCCTTGCGCTGCTTGCCGTGCTCGGCGCCCCTTTCGGCGAGCCGCCGCAGACGGGGCTGCGCTACGGCAGCCCGGAGCCGATTCTGCCGATGACCTTCGCGCACCGGGACCATGTCGGGGTGCAGTGTGTGCTGTGCCATCACAACTACGTGGACGACACCGGCACCGAGAGTTGTATGGGCTGCCACGTGAGCCACCGGGATACCTGGCCGGTACTCGAGGAGCAGTTCCACGGCCTTTGCCGCGACTGCCACGTGGAAAAGGCAGCGCTCGGCGAAGCCAGCGGCCCGACGCGTCACTGTCTCGGCTGCCACCTCGACGATCCGCTGCCCTGAGCGTGCGGCTCACTCCACGGTGACGCTCTTTGCCAGGTTGCGCGGCTTGTCCACATCGCAACCGCGGGCGAGTGCGGCGTGGTAGGCGATGAACTGCAGCGGAATGAGCAGCAGGATCGGATCCACCGCCGGGTGCAGCGCCGGCACCTCCAAGCGGTCCTCCACCGCATCGTCCAGCACGCCCTCGTGGCAGATCGCCACCACGGGCCCCTTGCGGGTTCTGATCTCGGCGATGGTGGAGGCGTTCTTCGCCACCAGGTCGTCGTTGGGCACGATGGCAAACGTTGGGGTTTGCGGGTCGATGAGCGCCAGCGGCCCGTGTTTGAGCTCGCTTGCTGGGTACGCTTCGGCGTGGATGTAGGAGATCTCCTTCAGCTTGAGCGCGCCTTCGCGCGCAAGCCCAAATCCCTCGCCACGGCCGACGAAGTAGGCTCGATCGTATCCGGCGTAATGCTTGGCAACGGCTTCGAATTCACCGGCGCGATCAACAAGGCGCTGCACGTGTTCGGGCAGCGCCTGCAGCGCCGCGATCACGCGCGCACCCTCCGCTGGTGACAAATCGCGCATGCGCCCGAGGTACAAGGCAAAGAGCGTGAACGCAGCCAGCGTGCTCGCGAACGTCTTCGTGGAGACCACTGCGACTTCAGGCCCGGCATGCAGATAGATACCGGCGCCGCATTGGCGGGCGATGCTCGAACCTACCACGTTCACCACGCCGAGCACGGTGCCGCCCTTGCGCTGCACTTCCTGCACGGCGGCCAGCGTGTCGTAGGTTTCGCCGGACTGGCTCACAGCAAAATACAGGGTGTCGGGGTCGATGATGGGGTTTCGGTAGCGAAACTCGGCTGCAGACTCGGCATCCGCGGGAATACGCGCCAGGCGCTCGATGGTGCGCGCGCCGATATCGGCGCTGATCAGCGCGCTGCCACAACCGAGCAACTTGACGCGTTTGAATCCCATCAACTCTTTGGCGCTGAGGTTCAGGCCGCCGAAGTGTGCTGTAGAAAAACGCTCATCGATGCGGCCGCTCATGAGCCGGGCCAGCGTTTGCGGCTGCTCGTGCATCTCCTTGAGCGTGAAGTGCGCGTGCTCGCCGCTGCTCGCAAGCGTCGCCTCGATGTCGATGGTGGCCGGCGCCCGTTCGGCGACGATGGCGTGAAAATCCTGCACTTCGTAGCTGCGCGCCTTCAGGCGTACCACCTCGCCATCCTCGAGGTACACCACCTGACGCGTGTAGGGTGCGAGTGCGGCGGCGTCGGATGCCAGGAACATCTCATGATCGCCCACCCCGACGATCACGGGGCTGCCGTTGCGTGCGGCGACGATCTCCCCTGGCAGGTCCTGGTGCATCAGCGCGATGCCATAGGTGCCAACCACACGCACCAGCGCCCTTTGGGTAGCGGCTAGCAGATTGCCGTCGCGCTCGAACTCGCCGCTGATCAGGGCCGCCAGCACCTCGCTGTCGGTGTCGCTGCGAAACGCCACGCCCTTCCCTTCCAGGTGACGGCGCAGCTCCGCGGCGTTTTCGACGATGCCGTTGTGCACCAGTGCAAGCTTGCCTGCTGCGTCTGTGTGCGGATGCGCGTTGCGTTCGCTCGGCTCGCCGTGCGTGGCCCAGCGCGTATGGCCGATACCGGCGGTTGCAGAGCTGCGCTTGGGCAGCGCCGCCTGCAGCGCGCTCAATCGCCCGCAGGCTTTGATCACATCGATGGCACCTTTGCGCTGCAACGCCACACCCGCCGAGTCGTACCCGCGGTACTCGAGCTGGCCGAGCCCCGCCATCAGGATGGGCATCGCCGCCCGATTACCTACGTAACCTACGATTCCGCACATGTCTTCGCCTCCTATCCGTAAATCATGCGGCGGATCTGCCGCTCGGTGAGATCTGGTGCTGCAAACCGCCGCTGCTTCAGCTCGTCTGCCAGGCAGGCGTAGATCTGCTCGTTCTTCATGCCGCGTTGCGCCTTGAGCTCGGCGTGGCGCCGACGCACGTAGGCCTCCACCGTGTCGCCGTGCTGCGCCAGCACATCGAGGGCAATACGCCGGCACATACCGGCGGGCAGACCGGTGGTGCGCGCCAGGTGTGCGATGAGTTCCGGGTCTACAGCATCCGTCATGGCGAAGAATTATCTGTCTACGTTCGAATATAGCCATAAATATGACCGAAATCGGGCAAATATTTACACTAAAAAGTATGTGTCACAAACATAGGCGCTGGAACGTCGTAGGGTAAATTCATCACCTGGAGTCATCATGCTCAAGCAGCTGCAAGCGGCTACCGGCGCGCTGTTCGCGCTGTTCGTGTTCGCCCATCTCATCAACACCTGGCTCGCGGCGTTTGGTGCCCCGGTATACGACGGCGTGCAGGAAGCCCTGCGGCGGGTATACCAATTTGCACCGCTGGAAGTGCTGCTGTTGTCCGCGGCGGCTGTGCACGCAGTGATCGGCATTGTTCGCTGGGTGCAGGAACCCGCGCGCCCGCTCAGTGCGCGCGCCCGCTGGCACAGGCGCTCCGCGGTGTTTCTACTGGTGTTCATCCTCGGCCACGTCGCCGCCGTGCGCGGTGTGCCCATGCTCTATGATGTGTTTCCACAGTTCGCCGGCCTCGCCTGGTCCATGCAGTTCGCGCCTTACTACTTCTACCCCTACTACTTCCTGTTGGGCGTGGCCGGCCTCTACCACGGCACGAACGGCCTCGCCATCGCCGCCGGCAGGCTCGGCTGGCGCTTGCGCATCGGCTCCCGAACGCTGGGTTCGGTTACCGCCATTGGTGCGGTGCTGATGCTCGCAGCGCTGCTGTCTCTTGGCGGCGTGACGCGGGATGTCGGCCCCGTGCACGAAAGCGATTTCGCGCGTCTGGGTGCAGAACTCTTCGGTATCGATCCCTGATGCGCGCACACGCTCGCCTGAAGGGCCTGGCCTACCGCATGCTCGGCAGCGTGGCCGACGCCGAAGACGTGGTGCAGGACGCCTATGAGAAGCTGCGCCGCTGCGCGGAGCCGCCGCGCAACGAGGAGGCCTGGCTGTTCCGCGTGGTGGCTAATCTGGCGGTGGATCGGCTGCGCCGGGAGAAGGTGCGGCGCGAAACCTACGTCGGGCCCTGGCTGCCCGAACCCGTGACCGATGCCTCGGGCGTGGCAGAGTTGGCCGAGGACCTCAGCATCGCCTTTCTCTTCATGCTCGAACGTCTCACGCCGGCTGAGCGGGTGGTGTTCGTGCTGCACGAGGGTTTCGACCTGGATTTCACCGCCATCGGCCATATGCTCGAAGTAACGCCTGCTGCAGCCCGGCAGCGGCTGCACCGGGCTCGCCAGCGGCTTGCCCAGGTGCCTGCCGTGCACACGCCCGTGGAGGAGCAGAATGCGCTGCTCGACGGCCTGCTGATGGCGGTGGCGGAAGATGACGTGGACAAGCTCATTGCGCTGCTGCACCCGCAGGCCGTGGGCTACACCGACGGCGGTGGCGTGGTGAGCGCAGCGCTGATACCTGTGGCGGACCCGCGACGCATCGCTCAGGTCACCCTGCATCTGGTGCGCAAGGCGAGCGCAGAAGGCGGCCTTACGATCTCCCGCGAACAGGTAGGCAGCACCGTGTACATGGTGGTGCGCCAGCACGGCGTGGTGCATTCGGTAACCCAGGTGACCGGTCGAGACGGCCAGGTGGGGCAGATTTTCGTGATGCGCAATCCGCAAAAGCTATCGGCGTTCGCCGGACCGCATGATGTAAACTAGCCGGCTCGCAGGAATCCTGGGGCCCACATGACCGATCTCGTCACCATCGACGTGCAGGACCACATCGCCGATGTGCGTCTCAACCGCGCAGACAAGTACAACGCGCTCAGCCCAGACATGTTCGCGGCCATCATCGAAGCAGGTGAGAAGCTCGCCGAAGCGAAGGACGTGCGTGCAGTGGTGCTGTCCGGCAACGGCCGAGGCTTCTGTGCCGGTCTGGACATGGCCAGCATGCAAGGGCTGGGCAACGGCGGAGGCGGCAGCTCCTCCGGCGGCGGCCTGCTGCAACGGGACGATCGACCCGAGAATTTCGCGCAGCGCCCCGCCATGGTCTGGCGCCGGGTACCCGTGCCGGTCATTGCGGCGGTGCACGGCGTAGCCTACGGCGGCGGCTGCCAGATTGCGCTGGGCGCGGACATCCGCATCGCGACCCCTGATGCCAAGATCAGCGTCATGGAGATCAAGTGGGGCCTCATCCCGGACATGAGCATCACGCAGACCCTGCGCGACCTCGTGCCGCTGGACGTCGCCAAGGAACTGACCTTCACCGGCCGCGTGCTGAGCGGCGAAGAAGCGAAGGCCTACGGCCTGGTTACCCATGTGGACGAGAATGCACATGCCAGAGCGATGTCCATCGCCGAAGAGATTGCCTCCAAGAGCCCGGACGCTATCCGCGCAGGCAAGAAGCTGCTGGAGGAAAGCTGGCGCGCCGGCGCACGGGAAGGCCTGGAGCTGGAGTCGGAACTGCAGGTGGCGCTGATCGGCAGCGACAATCAGAATGAGGCGGTGATGGCCAACTTCGAAAAGCGCGCGCCGCAGTTCAAGGACTGATCGGCACCCGTGAGCTGGGAACCGGAAGTACGCGAGCTCGAACGCCGCCGCCACCTGGCGCGGCAGCAGGGTGGCGAAGAAGGCATCAGCAGGCAGCACCGCAAGGGCCGCCTGACCATCCGCGAACGCATCGACGCGCTGCTGGATAAAGGCTCCTTCCAGGAACAAGGCCGTGCCACGGCCGTGCCGGACTACGACGATAACGACGAGTTGCTCGGCTATGTCCCGGCCAACTACGTGCTCGGCTTCGGCAAGATCGACGACCGCCGCGTGGTGGTGGGCGGTGAAGACTTCACCCTGAAAGGCGGCTCGCCGAACGCCGCAGGCCTGCGCAAGAGCGTGTATGCCGAACACATGGCCTGCCAGTACAAAGTGCCGCTGGTGCGTTTGCTCGAAGGCGGTGGCGGTAGCGTGAAGGGCGGCGCGAAGAAGGGCGGCACCGTGGGCGAGCCTGTTTTTGCCGAACCGCGCTTCAAGATCATCGCCGACACAATGGGGCAGGTGCCTGTGGTCTCCGGTGCGATGGGTGCGGTTGCGGGGTTCCCCGCAGGACGGCTCGTGGCATCACACTTCTCCGTGATGACTCGCCACACCGCGCAGATTCTAATTGGCGGTCCGGCGCTCGTGCAGCGGGCGCTTGGCGTACGCATGACGAAAGACGAGCTCGGCGGCGCGCAGGTGCATGCTACCTCCGGCATCGTCGACAATCTCGCAGAGGACGAGCACGACGCGTTTGTCCAGATCCGCAAATTCCTCAGCTATCTGCCGTCACATATAGACGAACGGGCGCCGCGGCTGGCATCGCAAGACAGCCCCGAACGCATGGAGCAGGATCTGCTCACCGCCGTACCGCGCGAAGCCAACACCGCTTTCGATGCTCGCGCCATCGTCGAGATGGTGGTGGACACCGGCAGCTTCTTCGAGATCGGCGCGCTGTTCGGCCCGAGCCAGGTAGTTGGTCTCGCGCGTCTGCATGGACAACCGGTTGGCGTGATGATTAACGACAACCGCCACTATGCGGGCTCAATGACTGCCGAAGCAGCGCAGAAGTACCGCCGATTCGTGGAGATGTGCGACACATTCCATCTGCCGGTAGTCAATTTTGTGGATCAGCCTGGCTTCATGATCGGCCCGGAAGCCGAACGCAACGGCACCATACGCTACGGTATGGCGGCCGTCGCCGCGGCTGCACAAGCGACCGTGCCCTGGGCCGTAATACAGGTTCACAAAGGATTTGGCGTCGCCACCGCCGCGCACTATGCCCCTGGGGCATACGTGCTCGCCTGGCCGTCGGTAGAAAGTGGTGCGCTACCGCTGGAGGGCGGTGTGGCCGTTGCCTACCATCGAGAGATTGCGGCGGCGGACGACCCGGACGCCAAGCGTAAGGAACTGGAGGAACGGCTACGCGCCAATCGCAGCCCCTTTCCTCGCGCAGAGTCTTTCGCTGTGCACGAGATGATCGACCCGCGCGAAACGCGCCCGATGCTCTGTGAGTGGGTGGAACGTATCCAGCCGATCCTGGAGCAGCTGACCGGCCCCGTTCGCTTCTGCATGCGGCCGTAGGTGGATCTGAAATTCTTCTAAACCCAAAGCAAACACTACACGTAACACAAAGAGGTATTTTCCATGTCTTACTCGTTCGAAGATAAAGTCGCAATCGTCACTGGCGCTGGTGGTGGCCTTGGACGCTGCCACGCGATCGAGCTCGCAAGCAGAGGCTGCAAAGTGGTGGTGAACGATCTCGGCGGCGCGATGGACGGTACCGGCGGCTCCTCTGACGCTGCGGAAGCGGTGGTTGCCGAGATCAAGGCAGCTGGTGGCGAAGCGATCGCCAATGGCGGCTCCGTTTCTGATGCGCAAGGCGCCAAGAGCATGGTGCAGGACGCCATGAATGCCTGGGGTCGGGTAGACATCCTCATCAACAACGCCGGCATCCTGCGCGACAAGTCATTCCACAAGATGGAACAGAAGGACTTCGACATCGTTCTCGATGTGCACTTGACCGGTACGGCCATGGTTACACGCGAGGTGTGGCCGATCATGCGCGAGCAAGGCTACGGCCGCATCGTCATGACGACCTCGCCGTCAGGCCTTTACGGCAACTTTGGCCAGGCCAACTACGGTGCGGCAAAGCTCGGCCAGGTAGGCCTGATGAACACGCTGAAGATCGAAGGGGCGAAGTACAACATTCACACCAATGCCATCGCACCCGTCGCTGCCACCCGCATGACAGAGAACCTCATGCCGGAAGAGGCGCTTGCCAAGCTTGGCCCGGAGCTCATCACGCCGGCCGTGGTCTACCTCTGCACGGAAGATGCGCCTAACGGTGTGGTCATTCAGGCGCAGGGTGGCCGGTTCTCCATGGCAATGGTGGTTGAGAACGACGGAGTGGATCTTGGTGTGGACGCGACGGTGGAAGACATCGCCGACAACTATGAGAAGATCGTTTCCCTCACCAATCTGCGCCCGCGGGCGATGCTCCAGCTGTAAATGGCTGAGCGTAAGCTGGCGCTGGACCCGAAGACTGTAAAGGGTTTCCTTGCGCCGGAAGAGGGCGAGCGTTTGTACGACCTCGCCCTCGACGCCGCACGCCTCGGGCCCTGTCTCGAGGTTGGAAGCTACTGCGGAAAGTCCACCGTGTATCTCGGTAGTGCCTGCCGCGCGCGCGGGAATCTACTTTACGCCATCGATCACCATCGTGGCTCCGAGGAACATCAGCGAGGTGAGGAGTATCACGATGCGGATCTGTACGATGCCGCAGCCGAGCGTATGGATACCTTTCGTGAGTTTCGGCGGACGCTACAGAGAGCGGAGCTGGATGACACAGTGGTGCCTATCGTTGCGTCGACGGCAATGGCAGGGAAGCATTGGGGCACACCGCTTAGCCTGGTGTTCATTGACGGCGGGCACAGCCTGGAGGCTGCAAGGACTGATCTACAAACATGGTCGCCACATGTTGTGATCGGTGGATATCTGGCCATTCACGACATCTTTTTCGATGAATCCGAGGGTGGCCAGGCTCCGAGAGAAATCTATGAAACGGCCTGGGCAAGCGGGGAGTTCGAAATGCTGGAGATGACAAACACCCTAGGCGTTCTGAAGCGCGTTGGTCGGTGATTCAGCAATCCGGCGTCCTATCCTCTGCAGATACAAGCACCACAACCTCCTTTCATATTATGCGGAAGTTTTCCATCTAACCTCGGAGAATAGGCAATTCAGGCTGGGCGACTGATCGGATTGTTGAGTAGCACATCCTTCTCGGTGTTATACGGAAAATTTCTCTCCCGGAATATTGTGAATTAGGCTGGAGACTAAACGTTCGCGCGCTCTGCACCGCCCACCAGGATTCGGTGTCAGATGCACCATGTTTGTCGGGACACGCTTTGAGTTGGTTGTGAACGGTTTTAGGTCGTAAACTTAGTGTATGAACGGAGAGCGAAGGCGAGTGCTAGCAGGTCTTACGGCAGCTGTCGCTGTCGTAGGCATGATTGCGGCGACGATCCCGTTTGCATCGAGTTTGCAACCAAGTGCGCGCGCCAAAGACAACGCTTACCGAGTGGTAGATGCGAGCCAGATCCAACCTGGTCAGATACTAGACTTGGGACCGATCCGGGTGTATCGAAGAACACCTGCCGACTTTGAATCGTACATTTACTCGAGCGTACACCACTTCGACAACCCCCTTTCAAAGCCGTTGCCGAAAGAAGCGCAGAATGAGCTGCGATCCGCTCACCCAGAGTATTTCGTTTACAGACCCTATACCGTTAGGAGGGGATGCGACGCAGTCTACTACCGAAAAGCCGATGGCGACCCGAAGGTCTGGCGGCACAACGATCTAAGTAATGTCTATCCACGCTTCTGGGATATGTGTGAAGGGACGATATTTGACACAACGGGTAGAGCGCTTGGAGTGGAGTACCTTCCGCTTGAAGGCGACCTCACCGTTCCGCCCACCGAAGTGCTGCACGTTAATGGTCTGGTGTATTTGAGAGTGCACCTCGTACCAACCTAGAGTCAAAGACGCTTCTGGTTTCGGATCTGCCGCTCGGTCCACAAAGTAGCCACACTATTAGTGGATTATGTTCTTCTCCACGCATCGGCTGGCATATGCCAGTCGCGCTCGAACAACCACATGCACCCGACCGTTGACTGCTGCCTCCCTTCGCTGCCGCTCCGGTCGTTGCCGTCAACGGTCGGGTGATGTGGAACGTTAGGCAGCACCGCACCACCCACCGCTGATCGTACGGAGTTAAGCTTCGAGTTCGGGTCCACTGGGTTAGATGCACTGAATGTTTTGATAATCGCCCCTGTCTGCGAGCTGGGCGTAGAGGTATGTGTGAGCGCCAAACTACGGATCTCTGGCCGGAGACCGGATGTATTGCGGTTGCGCTGATCCACTTGGCCGGAACACTCAGTTCCCTTCAAGTCAACGTTGCCGTTTTGGTAAATACCCGGTGACCTCCCACACCCTCAAGGTCGAATGCTTGTGGAATACTTTCGATCCAAAGGCATCAGGGCGGGACTGCAGAGAAGCGTATTGTCAGTGAGTCCCACTTTTTCCGGTCGCCCGCCGATCTGGGGTGTGTGTGGTACGCGATTGCCGTCAACCGAGGGTGACAAGACCCGAAGGTTCTTAGGACGTTGTTTCTGAAGTAGAAAGTACCTTTAGGGGTTGAAGGTTGCCCTTCGTCGAGCCAGATGTGCCACTTGCTTGCTAAGCGCGCGCTAGCGAGGATGCAGCCGCATCGAGGTCATTGAGCAATCGGCGCGCTACCACTCCCTTTAGCGTTCGGGCGCCCGACACATAGATAGGGCCCCAGGGAGCGAGGTTCCGGGTTCTCCAGTCCCGAGATCTCCCGCTAAGTTATTGAAAATATTGAAAAGCGAGGGGCGCAGCCCGTCGGCGGGGCTATTGGTGGGACTGCGTTCTTTGGCTCATTCAGTGCCATCAGTGGCTCCCAAGCCTCGGAGTAGGCTGGTCTCGGTGGCCGGTGGCGCCTGAGTCTCTGGCCCACGAGTTCGGTGCAAGGTATCGGTTCAAGGTTCTGAGTTGGGAGTCGGTGTGCCGCTCATCTCGGACGGATACCCGAGGTGCTGCCTAACAACCACATGCACGCGACCCTTGACTGCTGCCTCCCTGCGCTATCGCTCCGGTCGTTGCCGTCAAGGGCCGCGTGATGTGGGACGTTCGCGCGCGGAGCGAGACTTTACCAGGTTCTAGGAGAAGCGGGTTCCGGAACGAAAGCGGTCATCGTTACATTCGGCGGCTACTTCCGTTGTCGACTCGTTGCCGTCACTCACGATTCCCGCTACAAATGAACAATGATACGCGCACAATATTACTTCCGACCCACAGCCAAAGGCTTGCTTGCCTGGAATGTCCGTCGCTTAGTTGAACTCAGTGCCGGATTTGAGGTGCAGAGCATTCCGCTTTCCGAGATTGCCGAACTGGATGAAAATCACTGGTATGCATATGAGGGACAAATCCCCACGTGTCGCTCCATCATCGAACACATGACCCTTATTGACGAGGCAGATCTTGGCTATCCGATCATTTTGAATGCCGACGGGCGCGTCATGGACGGAATGCACAGAGTCTGTAAAGCGATTTTGCAAGGCGAGTCACGTATACGAGCGGTCCAATTTAGCGAGACACCTCCCCCCGATTACATTGGGCGGCAACCGGACGAGCTGCCCTATGACTGAGTGGCTGTTCATGGCCGGGCAGGGTCAGTATTGCGGTGATTCTGAATGGCGTCTTCCTGGAGTAGTTCGAGTAGTTTCTAGAATGTCTCCAAAGCTGCCGATCAAGTTCTTTTAACGAACTGCAAAAATCGACCCATACCCGTCCTTAACGCGGCTTGTTTTCGGTTCCAGGGCAAGGCGTGATGTAGACAGCACGCATTGGCTCTACCACGTCAGCCGTATGCCACACCCCTCTAGGATTTAGGAAAGTATCGCCTGATTTGAACGGGCTACTCCGCTGCTCGTTTTCAATCAGCTGGTGAAACGTTCCCGACCCTTCAAGAACTATCACCAGCTCATCACCTTCTGTATGCCGTTCCCATGTCGGCCAGTCGGAAACCATGGTTTCGATCATGACCAATCGTCCCGGCTTTTCACCTGTGCAGAGCTCTTCAACATATCTGCCAAATGAGGGACCATCGAAGCCAAACCATTGCAGTGGCTCGAATCCCTGAGCGTTCCCGTCAACAGAGTCGACATGTATGGGAGTCTTGCTCAGGTCAAAAGGCCCTGTGTTTTTCATGAAAACTCTCTACCGAAGCCTGGTTGGAAACGATATCGCAGAATGGCTCGTACGTCTCTTGTTGGCCGATAGCGAGCTTACTGGCCGTGTTGTTGAATGTCCGCTTTCTATGTTGTCGGTTTTAGGCCTAGGATCGGCTTGGGGGTAGCGAGGTATGGCCAAGGACCACTGTTCACGCAGGCCTCCAGCCGCGCTCG
>JAUIED010000321.1 GCA_030428905.1 Gammaproteobacteria bacterium | reverse complement strand
TGGATAACACGCATCGGAGAATTCGCGCGGTGGACTACTTCGATAAAGCGGCGCAGCCGTTGAAGACCATGCGTGCCCGGGATTTCCGCAACTACCAGGTGGGAGAGCGCACGTTCGTTCAGCCGCACGAGATCGAGATGCACAACCTTCAGACATCACGTCGCACGATTCTGGTCTGGCAAAACTATTCCTACCAGCAAGGGCTGGTAGAAACCCGGGACTTCACAACGAACGCGCTGCGACGGGTTCGCTGAGCGGGTCTTTGATGAACCTGCGTACCAGTGCGGGGAGAATCACCACATCTGCAATGAGCGCGGTGAACATCGTCGCCAGCATCAGCATGGCGAAGTCGTGAAACGGCCGCATCTCCGCGGCGAACAACACCATGAAACCGGCACAGACCACGAGCGTGGTCGTCATGATCGGCGCGATCAGCTCGCGCACCGCGCGTAGCACAGCCGTGGTTGGATCGTACGCCGCCTTCATCAGCTGCTGAACGCGCACCAGCAGGTGGGTGCTGTCGTCCAGCACGATGCCGAACGCCATTGCGGTGACCATCGAGCTGCCCATGTCGATGGGGATGCCTAACAGACCGAGTATCCCCAAGCTGGTGAGCACTGGCAGAGCGTTGATGAAAATCCCGATGAGTGCCATCGGCAGCGAACGGAACAACGCCAGCAACAAACCGAAGATCAGTACGGCACCGATTGCCAGGCCTTTCAAGTTGTCGTAGCCAATGCGATGGCCGGTTTCGAAGAAGCTCGAAACACGACCAACGAAGTAACCTTTGATGTCATTGTCCTGCAGGAAGTCGTAGACGATCTGCTTCATCTCGTAGTAATCGTCTGAGCCCAGAAACGGCAGTTGAAACAGCACAACGATCCGCTCTTTCGAGTCGTCCAGATAGAGTTCGAGGTCTTCGGGGTCAAACCACAGGAGAAGCTGCTGGAAGAGGTCCGAGTCGGTGGGAAACACGACAGTATCACCCCCGCCGCGGGTCATCGCCTGGCTGACCTCTGACAGGTGATCGTAGAACCAGGTTGCCTGAAATCCCGTGGGGTACTTCTGGTACAGCGTGTCGATCAGCGGTTTCAGCTCGATCCAGGTTTGCGGGTCTTCCGCGTTCTCTGTTTCGATCATCAGCGGCAGATTCATCCTGCCGAACCAGCGGCTGACGTCTTCGAAATCCGCTCTCGAGGGGTTGGTTAGCGGAAGATAGTTCGAAGGCTCGTACTGCACGGATAATCGGAAAAGGCCTACCGCCGACACAAGCACGAACAGAACCAGCATCATCATGCTGATTCCGGGGCGCAGGATCGGCCACCTGGGAACGGAGAATGCCAGCGCGAACCGTAAGTCCGATACCGAACTCAGCACGGGAAACACGAACAGAAACACACCGGTTGTACCAGCCGCGATGCCGATGACGCCAACCAATGCCAGCGTCTGGATATCAGGAGCCGGCGTGAGTCCGGTGCAGGCGAAACCCATGGCTGTGGACAGGCCAGCGAGCGTACACGGGATGATGGCTTCCCGGGGGATAAGCGCCTTCGATTCGCTGCGCACAACGTACCCGTGCGCATGGATCACAAAAGCGCTCGAAAGGGGCACCAGCAGGAATACGACCAACGAGGTGCTCGGCGTCAAGCCGATGCCGAGCCAGCCCAGCGAGCCGTACGCGACTGCGAGCACAAAGATGTTCAGTGCCAGCGAGACACACGTGGTGCTGATCGCACGGGTGGCGAAGTACACGAGGGCAAGCATGATCAAGAGCACGCCGCCGATGAGGACGGAATCGCGTGCCACCACCTCCGACAGCGCAGCACTCATCACCGCTTCACCGGTGAGAATGATTCGGCCTTCCAGTGCTTCGGCCTCCTGCATGAACGGTGCGGCCAGCGCTTTCAGCTCGGCGCTGAACGCCGTAGCGTCGCTGTCGCCTGCCGCTACCAGAAACATTGCCGTTGCATAGCCGTCGTCCGCGACCAGAACGTTTGCGAAAGGCGGGTAGCTCGCAGCGGCGGCGCACCGGGCAGACCCGCTGTCAAACGGTATGTCTGCAAACCGGCTGAGGTCGACCACATCGCCTTCCTGCACGACGTAGCGAGCGGAAGGGGAGGCCAGCGAGATTGTCCGATCGATAAATGGGTGGTTGCTGAAAGCGGACTCGGTGCGGACGATCAGCTCCCAGCCGGCCTTGGAACACAGGAGATTCTCGAACACTACCAGCGCGCCCTGGTCGCTTGGAAAGCGGCTCAGGAAGTCGTCATACTGCGCGACGGTCTCCGGGTCGGTTGGCAGCATGGCCTCCGCTGCATCGGCTGAGACTTGCAGCCGCGTCGCGCCGACTGCCGCGACAACAAAAATTGCAACGAAGGCGCCTATGGCGCCGATCCGGCCTCCCACCGCCAAACTACCTGTATTCCCGCCCGGACGGCATTAAACACCAGTTTACGCACGGTAGACACCTGCGTTTCAATGTCGTCAGGGGGGCATGTTCGATGAATACATTGAGAGGTCGTGCAGCGGTTGTTGGCGTCGGAGAAACCACGTACTACAAACGCGGCCAGAGCCCGGATCCGGAATTCAAGTTGGCGCTGGACGCCATTCTTGCTGCCTGCGCGAATGCCGGGGTGCGTCCTCAAGACGTCGATGGGTTCGCGTCTTATAGCAACGATCGGAGCGATCCGTCCCGGCTCGCCGCAGCGCTTGGCTGCCGTGAACTGAGGTTTTCCAACATGCAGTGGGGCGGTGGCGGAGGCGGTGGATCCGGTGCGCTTGCCAATGCTGCGGCCGCGATCGCGGCCGGCCTGGCCGAGTGTGTGGTTGTCTTCCGTGCGCTGGCACAGGGCCAGTACGGGCGGTTTGGGCAGGGGCCGCGCCGCAATACTATCAGTGGC
>JAUIED010000086.1 GCA_030428905.1 Gammaproteobacteria bacterium | reverse complement strand
GCGGCAACGGCCACACCCCTCGCCGGCAGGCCGCTACCTGCGGGATTTGCTGCCTCGGCACTGCTGGTTGCCGATCGCGGCGGCGTGCTCATGCTTTACGACCTCGAAGGTGCCTTGCAACACACGTATCGTCTGCCGCCCTGGCAGGGCATCCCGGTGGCCGTTGCAGCCAGGCCGGACGCGCGTTTGGTGGCCGTTGCTGAGCGCAGCGGCAGGGTGTTGGTCTTCGATCTGCGGACTGAAGAGGTGCTCCAGACGTATACGCACGCCGGTGAGGTGACGGATCTGCAGTTTACCGACGCGCATCTCCTGTCCTCGTCGGCGGACGGCAGCGTACGCCTGAGCCGGGGTGATACGGCCCTCGGCGAATTGGTGAGCTTCGCCTCCGGCGGCTGGGCAGTGCTGACTGAGTCGGGATTGTACGACGCTCCACAGGGTGGTAGCGGCCTGCCGTTGCGGTGGTACGCGCACCAGCGAGAGCTTGCGCTTGAACAGCTCGCCGCAGGCTTCTGGTCCCCGGGCCTGCTGGGCGGCCTGCTGGCGAGCGGCGCAACTACCCCACGCGCGCCAGCAGTTGAGCCGCCACCCGACATTCATGCCGCGCTGGGAGAGGGCGATCGGGCGCACCTGAGGCTGGAGGGCGACGCGGCGTCTGCAGGTCGCATTCAGGTGTTGCTCAACGGCAAAGAGGTAGCGCTGGAGCAGGCCGCCATCGCCGGGGCAAATCAGCCCATCGAACTGCCGGCCAGCGGTATTCTGCGCGGCCGTGAGAACGTGCTCGAGGCGAGGGTCTGGAATCGGGCGGAAACCATCGCCAGCCGCGGATCAAGAGTGGTCTGGACGGACCAGCAGCCGCGTTCGCCCGAGGTGCCAGCCCTGCATGTGCTGGCGGTAGGCGTGTCGGACTACGCGGGCGATACGCTCGATCTGCAGTTTGCGGCACAGGACGCCCAGCGGTTCGCGCAGGCGCTGGCAGCGGCGGGCGGCGCGCTGTTCGGACCGTCGAGGGTACACGTGCACACCCTGGTGGACGATCGTACCAGCCCCTCGGCGCTGCGCTCCGCATTCACGCAGCTTGCCCAGGCCCGAGCAGAGGACGTGCTGGTGATCTACCTGGCGGGCCATGGAATTTCTACCGGCGACGAGTACTACTACCTCACCGCAGCCGCGCAGCATCTCGAGCCGGCGCCGGGCACTGCAGTGAGCAGCGATGAGCTGGTGCGCCTGATCCGTGCCATTCCGGCACGCAAGCAGGTGATGGTGCTCGATACGTGTGCCGCAGGGGCGTTGCGCAGTCGGCTGGCGAGCCCACGGGGCGTACCCGCAGCACAAGCACGTGCGCTCGCCCGTCTGCATCAGCGCACCGGCTTCCACGTGCTCATGGGTAGTGCCGCGGACCGGTTCAGCTTCGAAGCCAGCCGCTACGGGCAGGGTCTGCTCACCTACGCGTTGCTGGAGGGAATGCATGACGCGGCACTGGGTGAGGACGGCATGCTTGATGTCAGCGGTCTGTTTCAGTATGCCGTGGACCGCGTTCCGGTACTTGCGCGCGGTCTCGGCGGCGTGCAGCAACCGCTCGTGTCTGCGCCTGATGCGGCGAGTTTCGACATTGGCCGGGTTACCGCCGACGTGCGTCGCGCCATCCCGCTTGCGCAACCACGTCCCTTGCTGGCGGTACCGGCGTTCGTCAGCGTCGAGCAGGGGTACGACGCACAGGCTGTTGGCGAGCGCTTCCGCGAGCTGTTGGCCGTGCGCAGCCGTGGTGGTGAGGCGCTGCCGGTGTTGCTGCATGACGACAGCCTCCCGGGCGTCTTGCGCCTGACCGGTACGTATGAAGACCGCAGTGAGGGGCTGAGTGTCCGTGCGGCGCTGCGTGACGGTGACAAGGTACTGGTGCGCATGCAGTTCGACAGCGCAAACGCATCAGCTGCAGCCCGCGACCTGCTCGATAGGCTGCTTGCAGCGTTGCCTGCAGGAAGAGCGCCAGACCATGCAGAATGACGCGTTTGCCGCCGTGCTCGACGCCGCACGAGCCGGACGTGCTGATGCGCTCGGTACGCTGATGCAGGACGCAACCGGCCTGGCGTGGCGGGCGTTGCTGCGATTCCGCACGCTGTCGGAGGCGCAGCGCGAAGATCTCGCACACGATGTGGTGCTGCGTCTGCTGGAGCGGGGGTTGCACCAGTTTGACGGAGGCACGGCGTTGGAGTGGCGTGCCTATGTGCGGCGCATGGCGGTCAACGGTGCGATCAGTCTGATGCGCCGCGGTGATTGGGAGTTGACGGTGTTCTGGGATCTGGAGGTGGCAGCTGACGACGATCCTGGACAACAGGCGGTCGAGCGGGAAGCCATGCGCATGCTCGCCGACTGCGTATCGGTGCTGCCGGTGCTGGACCAGGAAATTTTCTGGATGCGCACGCGGGAGCTGCCTTACAACGAAATGGTCGAACGCTTGGGCGTGCCGCAGGGCACCATCGCCTCCAAGTACAACCGCGCCCGCGACAAGGTGACACACTGTCTCGAGGAGGTCGGCCTGGTATGAGCGGCCCGAATCACGACGACGTACTCAGGCGGTTGGCGCGCTTCAGCCGTGATGACTGCCCGGAGGATGCGGCGTTGCTCGCATACATCGACGCCGCGGAAGCGGCCGATCATGTGCTGAATGCGCACCTGGCAGGCTGTCCGCGTTGCATCAACCGATTGGTGGACCTGCGCCTGCTGGTAGCGGATGACGTTGCCGTGCAAACCCCGCCGTCGCTCATCGCACGCGTGCAGCGTTCCGTCGAACGCCATCTCGACCCCGCGCCGGTTCCGCGCCGTCGACACTGGCGGCTCAAGTGGTCCTGGCCGGCGTGGGGTGGAGGTGTTGCGGTGGCGGCAGCCATGGCGCTGACGGTGCTGTTACTGGTGCGCGGCACAGCGCCCGCTCCGGAGCACGACCTAACGCCGAGAGGTGTGCTGCCTGCAGATGTGGCGCAGGCGGTAGAAAACGCACTGCTCGACGATGGGGTGCGTGTGCTCTGCGGCACGCAGGCTTGCGCCCTGCGCGTGCGGGATGAGTGGCTTGATGTGCGCCTTCTGGAGGAAGGCATCTCTGCACTGACCATTGCACCCCAGCCGGAGGCGGGGCAGATGCTGCACCTGCTCTCGAGCAATGGCTTGCAAGTTGCTTTGCCGCTGCCTGCCGTGCGTACCGCGTCGTGGACAAGCGCGGGCGGCAGCCAGCGGCAGGCAACCATGGCCCTGCTTCAGCTTGAATCAACGCCCGGAACAGTTGCCGTTGATGGAGCCGGCCGGCTGGTCGGGGTCGTGCTGTTCGGTGAACGGTTGGAAGGCGCTTCGGCCTCCTATCTGCTGGTGCAGCCTGAGCTGGAAAAAATTGTTGCCGAAGCTGGAAAAAATGCCGCAGCCGGCGCGTCTCCTGGTTGGCGCCGCGATGCGCCGCAACCAAAATCAGGAGACGACAAATGAACCATATGCAGAAAACGATCGGCGCAACGCTCATCACGCTGGCCGCTGCCGCCGGACATGCCGAGCCCCCGGGTGGTATTTACAGTGAGCTTGCCGAGCGTGCGCAAAGCCGCGCGGAATACCTCGGCACGCCCACCGTAGAGCGCCTGCAGGAGCACACCGCGGCGGTAGAAGCGCACCTCGAAACGCATCCTGAAGATGTGCGTAATCTGGACGGCATCGGCAAGGTAGTGCTGCGCGATACCGTCGGTGTGCTGAAAGACGAGCTCATCCGGCAGCCGCTGGCGCTGGGTGCTGATGCTGTGCGCACGGTACTGCGGGCATTTCGCCCCGCGCGCGAGGAAAAGTGACAGGAGGACCTATGCCGCGTCATCTATCGGTTGTGTGTATTGTTCTGTGTCTGTTCGCCTGCTCGCGAGACGTCGAATTGGGGCGATTGCAGGTCACACCGGGCGAGGGCGCGTTTCTGACTTCTGATGAAGTAACGCTCGCGGTGCCGCCAGGAGCGGTCGACGCGCCGCTGGAAGTGGTTGCCAGAATGGTGGATGCGGCACCGGACGGTGCCCTGTCACCCACCATCGACGTGCTGCCGGCGGATGTGACGTTTGCCAATCCAGCGCTCATCGGCATTCCGGTTGCACAGCTGCCGGATGGCCAGGTAATCATGGTTCGCGTGGATGCGGACGGCTCGCGCCAGGTACTGGATGCGCTCGAGGTAGATCGTGCGCTGGGGGAGGTACGCGGTGCGACGCGGCGCCTTGGCCGTTTTGTGGTGCTGGCCGGAGGCGACGTCGTGCCGGTCAGCACGCCTGCGGATGTGATGCCGCTTGAGGTACCGGTTTCCGTGGACGCGGCGGTCGTCGGTCATTGGGCTGGTACACAGGGCCTCGATGGCTTCGAACTGCGGATCGAAACCGCCGGGTTCGAGATTCTCAATCAGGGGCAATTGGTGCGCAGCGGTGAAGTCAGCGCTCACGATGGCCGCATCGAGTTGCTGGATACCGGCGGCAATTCCGAAATCGGCCAGTACACGGTTGCCGATGCGCAATTGACGTTGCAAACCAATTCTGGGGATACCTTGTGGTTGCGCGCGCCGCTGCAAATGCCGGGCGGGTTCTTTCAGCCGCAGAGTCCGGAACCGCCGCCGATCGCCGCATCCGAGCCCGTTACGCAAACCGATGAGGTGGCGACGCAGGAGAGCACACCGGCAGCGCAAACCGGCGCCGGTGGCTTCCTTCGTGGTCTCGGGCGGCGCCTGCGCAATGCGGGCAAGCAGGCGGTGGATACCGTCAAGCGCCAGGGAGAACGTCTGCGTGGCGCGCAGGGCGCAGAGCAGATCACCGAACAGGTGCAGGATACGGTGCGCGAGGACAACCCCTACGCTGCACTGACCGACAACCTGCAGTCATCGACCCCGTTGGATGCATGCGCCCTGCTGAGCAGCCAGGACGTAACCCGCGTGCTTGGTGCGCAAGCGGCTGCCACAGCGCTGCACGCAACGATATGCCGGTACCAGACAGCTGCTGGCGCGCTGCTGACGGTGACCACCGATTTCGACGCTGTGGAGAACCACGACAGCGTTGCCCGCATGATCCAATTACGCTCCTGCAGCGTGGTGCAGGTGCCTGGCGTGACGGCCTGCACCCGGGATCTCAGTAGCGGTGCCCTGCGTCTGTGGATCGGGCACGCGGATGATGTGCTGCTGCTGGAACTGCGTGGTGGCGGCGCTGATGCGCGGAGCCGTCTGACGCGGTTGGCATCTCTGGCGGCGCAGAGTCTTCGCCCTTGAGAACGGCCTGATAACGCGGGCGGACACCACGCTGGAGCGACAGGAGCAACGCTCCGTTTCTTCGTTCGATTTGAGATTTCCCGCTGCGTGAAGCAGTACTCCTAACAGGGTGCTGAAAAAGTACTTCCTGTACTTTTTCAGCGACCGCGGGCTGTCGCCCGCTCACGCCGAATCAAGCACTTACGTGCTTGGTTCGCGGCCCGTCCGTCCCTGGCCGGGATACCAGGCTGCTTTTTCAGCAGCCTGCTAACCGTTGGCATGAGCCAAATCGGCTTTGTAATGCGCTTCGTCAGGTAAGTAAGCGATGAAACCGGGGGCCGTATCATGTCGCAGGGGATTGCTCAGCTTGTTGCGAGAAGCTCCACGTTGGTTACATGCGCCGTGTACCTGTGGGCGGGTGCGGCAATGGCATGGGCCGACGCTGGAGCCGATCGGTGGGAGCGGTCGGCCTATCAGGAGAAAGAAGGCAGCGCCGGACAGTCGCGCCCTGGCCGTCACCACGACAATGATCGTGACGACGACGATGATGACCGAGACGATGACCGAAAAGGCGGGCACACCGGCCCGGGGGGAGGGAAGCTCTGTCCTCAGCTCACGTTGGTTTCGCTCAATGAAACCTCGCGCAGGGCCATAGGCCAGGGATTCACTGAATACACCTACACCGTAACTTTCGCCAATCAAGGCGGCACACTGGTGCGGGAGGAGGCACGAGTCAACGCCAGACACCCGTTGATCAAAGTCCGCGATGGCAAAGCGAAGCTTGGTGACATACCGGCGAACGGGCAGGCTACCTCGCTGGACACCATTAAGTTGCGGGTGCACCGGCGCATCAACCTCAATCCTGATCGGCATCTGAAATGGCGGTTTCGCTGCAAGCCCGGGCAGGTAGAAAACACACCACCCGTGGCGGATGCCGGAGAGGACATTGCGATTGCGGTGGGCAGCCCCGTACAACTGGACGGCTCTGGATCCAGCGACGCGGACGGTGATGCGTTGGGCTACGCCTGGCGCCTGCAGGTGCCTGCAGGGAGTGCTGCAACGTTGACCGGCAACACGACAGCGACGCCCGCCTTCATGCCGGATGTGGTTGGCGAGTATGTCGCGCTTCTGATCGTCAACGATGGCGCGGCGGATAGCAATGAGGACAGCGCGATCATCACCGCACTGCCGGCGGGAACCAACGCGCCGGTGATTGGCAGTGTGCCGGTGACGGTGGCCACGCGTGA
This sequence comes from Gammaproteobacteria bacterium, assembly GCA_030428905.1. Classification (GTDB taxonomy): domain Bacteria; phylum Pseudomonadota; class Gammaproteobacteria; order Pseudomonadales; family Azotimanducaceae; genus SYFY01. Next base: position 11,496 of record JAUIED010000086.1, on the reverse strand, counting down.
TGAAACCTATGTCTACGACGTGGAGGCGACGGATGCCGATACTGGTGACGTGCTCACCTACAGCCTCGCCGAAGCGCCCGCTGGCATGGAAATTGATGCGTTCAGTGGTGCCATCAACTGGGTGCCGACAACCACCCAACCCGTGGGCGTCATTGTCGCGGTAACCGATGTGTCGGGTCTGCAGGATGTGCAGGACTGTGTCATCTTCGTGCGCACCGGCGCGAATGATCAACCGCCCGCGCTTGCGGCGATCAACGATCAGAGCCTGACGCTGGGCGGCACGTTGCTGCTGACGACGGCCGGCAGCGACCCGGAAGGCCAGGCATTGGTATACAGCCTCGACACAGCGCCTGCGGGCATGGCCATCAACTCGGTTACGGGCCTGTTGCAATGGACGCCCGACACTGCTCAGGTGGGTGTTCATGCCGTCACTGCCGCGGTGCAGGATGCTTCCGGCCAGCGGGCAACGAGCGCTTTCTCGGTGGATGTTCGCGCGGAGGCCAACCAGCCGCCCGTGCTCGCGCCGGTCGGCGACCGGGTGGTGGCAGCGCAAACGGCCATCGAGATTCAACTCACAGCCAGCGATGGTGATACAGGGGATGTGCTGACGTTCGGTTTGTCCGGGCAGCCTGCATCGCTGCAGTTCGATGCCGTATCGGGCACGCTACGCTGGGTGCCCGATGTAGGCGACGTGGGTGCCTACAGTCTCACGGCATCGGTGCGCGATAGCGCCGGCGCCAGCGCCTCGCGCAGCTTCAGCATCGAGGTGCGACCGGCCGCGGTGCCGCCCATCGCCGAAAGCGATGCCTACGCCGTCGGGCGTACCAGCGTGCTGAGCGTGCTGGCGCCGGGCGTGTTGGCCAACGATCGTGACGGCAACGGCGATCCGCTGGATGCGGTGCAGGTCAGCGACGTCAGCATTGGCGATCTGGGCAGTGGCCTCGGCAGCGACGGCAGTTTTGTCTACACGCCGCCTCAGGCGCCGCCGATCACGGTGGGCATTGCGCAGCAGTGCTCGACGCCGGTGAGCGGCAACTTTTTCATTACGCAGGGCACACCGGCGATTGCCGACGTGGACGGCGACGGCGTGATCGAGTCGGTGGGCTTCACGCCCACCGGCATCGGCCAACGGCTGATCGTGTGGCGTCTGGATACGTGTGCTGTGGAGAGCGACGTGCTGATTCCGCCTGGAACCGGAACCTATGGCCGACCTTCCAGTGCCAGCCATATCGGGCTGGTGAACATCGACGGCGATGTCGATCTTGAGATTGTCGTTGGCGCGCGTGAAACGCCGGCATTCGCCACCGACGGCACGCACCTGTTGGCGTTCGATCACGACGGCACCTTCCTCTGGCGCAGCGAAGACATCACGTTGCTTGCGTCCGGCATGCTGGATCTTGGCGGGCCTGCTTTTGCCGACCTCGATGGCGATGGCTCAGTTGAGATCATCGTCGCCACCCCGCCCAGGAATGGTGGCGGCCCCATGGTGGTGGCAGTGTTCGATCGCACCGGCGCCTTGCTGTGGGAGAACGCCGGTCACCTGACTGCGGGTATCGGTCTCAACCCGACCGCCGTGCACATCGCTGACCTGAATCTGGACGGCAGGCTCGAGATCGTTGCTGGTGCTTCGGTTTTTTCTGCTGCCGGACAACTCTTGTTCACGCTGCCAGCCAACAGCACGCAGAACCCGGCCGCGGCGATTCCGCTTTCCGGTATTGGCGTGGCAAACATGGATACCGATCCGTTTGCGGAGATTGTCGTGGTCAATCCGCATGGCTTCTTCGTGTTTGATCACAACGGCGGGCTGCAGACGTTTTCCGCGCTCGGCGGCTTCGGGCCGATCTCCATCGCCGACTATGACGGAGATGGGCAGCCAGAAGTGGCCAACGTCAACCGGCAACTGTTCATATTCGAAGCGGATGGAACCCGGCGCCTGCAGGGGGGCACACCCACCACCCACGATTTCTTTTTCGACCAGGGTACCTACGCACTGGCGAATTTCGATTTCGATGGCGATGGCACGCCGGAGATCATCCAGTTGGGCCGCAACTTCCGCGAGGCGCCCGACAACCGTCGCCTGTACATCTGGCAGGTTCAGGGGAATACGTTGGTGGAACTCGCCAAGCACTTCGACCCGCAGTTGTTCAACGCCGGCACCAACCTGCAGATCTTTCCCGCAGTTGCCGATGTGGATGATGACGGTGCTGCGGAGATCGTCGTGGCGGGCAACAACAGCTCCTTCGTGTTCGAAGGTTTGCCCGGCAACCCGTGGCCGGCGGCACGCAAGGTGCGCAATCAGTGGCACTACAAGGCCACGTCCGTTCGTGAGGACGGCACCGTGCCAGCCGAGCGGCCCTACTGGTTGCTGCCCGGCCTGAATGAAGAAAACAGCCACGTGCTCATTCCCGGCGAAGATCCGGGGGCGAGCGATGCCTTCACCTATCGCGCCAACGATGGCACTGCGGACTCGAACATCGCTGCTGTCGGCATTGCCATCACACCGAATACGAACCCGCCGCTGATCGTTTCAACGCCGGTGCTCGGTGCGTCGCCCGGTTTCGACTATCGCTACGGGGTGCTCGCTACGGACGCAGACCTTGGTGATGCTCTGACCTACGTTGTAGTGGATGCACCACCCGGAATGACGATCGATGACTTTACAGGCGTCATCGACTGGCTGCCTGCTCAAACCGGCAGTGCCCGGGTGCAGGTGGTGGTCAGCGACACGCAGGGCAATACGGATCAGCAATCCTGGCAGATCAATGTGGTGCCGCCCGTGGCGGTACCGAGCCTTGGCGGTCTGGCGGATGACGCTGCCATGTCGACGCTCGATGGTGTCGGGCTTGCTACAGGTAACGTCAGCCAGCAGTTCAGTGACACAGTGCCCGTCGGTCAGGTGATCAGCCAGAGTTTGCCCCCGGGCAGCCAGAGCGCAGCGGGTGCGCCCGTTGACTATGTGCTGAGCCTCGGTCCAAGGCCGGTGTTCGCTCCAGATGTCACCGGCTTCGGCGAGGCGGCGGCCATTGCGCAGATCGAATCCCTGAACCTCGAAGTCGGCAGCATTACGCGGGTCAACGACGCCGGGTCGCGGCGGGGGGAAGTGCTTGTGCAGTCACCCGCACCGGGCACGCCAGCATCGGCGGGAGATGCCGTCGACCTCACCATCTCAGGGGGCCCGGCACTGACCGTGGTCATCGAGCAGCCCATGCTGGCTGCCGGCGCGCAGTCGGCGCTCCTTGTGCGTGCCTTTAACAGCAGCGGACAACCCATCGGCCTGCCGGGCGATATCAACCTGCAGGTTGTGCCGGGGCTCGGTGCTGCCGGCGGTCTGCCGTCGATCGCAGGCAATACCGTTACTGCCGCCGGCAACACCCGCGGTACGTACGCGTTGAACGCCTCTTCCGCGGCGCTCGGCGCTTCGGTGAGCGCGTCGCTCACCGTCAGCGCGTCGGTGGCGAATGACGGTGCACACGCCGCTTACGCCTCCCTGACAGCGCGGCTCGGACGGCTGCAGACGGTGTACACGGACCTTGTCGATGCGTTGGCCGCTGGCGACGTTGCCGGCGTGCAGGCCAGTGCGGCGTTGCTGCTCGGCGAACGCCAGGCGCTGGACCTTTTCGAGCTTCGTATCACGCCTGCGTTTGCGCCGGAAACGGGCTTCGCCCCGCTATCGCTGGGTGGTGCGCCAGGGCCGGCGGACCAGGCCTTTGCATTGCGTCTGGTGGATGCACTCTCGCAGCTGCGAACGAGTCGGCACTTTCTCGAACGTCTGAACGCCGGCGCGTCAAGGAACGACGACATCCGGGCACAGGCGTTGAACCGCTCGCTTGACGCAGCCGCAGAGGCGCTTGTGGCTGCCTCGCCGACCTTTGCCGGCTTCAACAACAACCAGACCGGGTTGCATCTGCTGATGTCGGTGGAGATACCGCGGCTGGTGCTGGCAGATCTGGATCGCACCCTGGCGCAGTTGTCCGATGCCGGCCTGATCGCGTCCAGCACGCCGTTGCCCGCCACGCCGGCCGCGCTGTATGAGGGCACCCGCCCGGCATTCTTTTCGCTTTCAGGCATCTCCCTGGCGAGCACGATCCGTACGCAGATCATCAAGAACCTCTACTTCAAGGTGATCGAAAAGCTGGTGCATCATGCTGGCGTGCTGCTGACTGACGGGTTGGTGCGCACGGCGTTTTCGGCGGGCGATCTGGACGGCGTGATCACCGGGGCAAGCTTGAGCTTTCATGTGTTCGATGCGCCCAACAGCGTTATTGAATCGTCGTTTGGCGCCGAGCATCCCAGCCAGAATGTCGTGTACCTGATCGGACCGACCTTCTTCGAGACCGCGACATCCCTGCTCGCCAACCTCAATCCGGCATCGTGGAGCAACCTGAGCCAGGTGAAAGCAGGTGTGAAAGCAATCAACACACTCGCCGACCCTGCGCCAGCCGAGCAGAAGTTCGCGTTTCGTCAGCCTGCAGTAGACGAGACGATTCGCGGTTGCCTGTTCACCACCGACCCGGACTGCGGCCAGCTTGCGTTCTACGATGGATTTCCCACGGTGTACAAGGACGGGCTGTTTCCGGGGCCGGTGCTCGTTGTTGCCTACGATGCGAGCAGGCAGCAGTTTGCCACTACGGTGGTTGCTTTCCTGCCGAAGAAGTAGCGCCGGCGCCCGAGGATGGAGCGTGCGCTGCCAACAGCGCACGCAGTATCTGCACCGGCACTGCGAAGCCGATGCCGGTACCCGTAGCGCCGCGGCTGGTGACCACGCCGATCACGCAGCCGCCGTCACTGACAAGCGGCCCCCCGGAGTTGCCCGCGTTGATCGCGGCGTCGGTTTGCAGAACCTCGCGCCCGAGCGTCACCGGCAGGCCGCCGATGATGCCGTGGGTGGCGACGATACCCATGCCGAACGGATTACCGAGCGCAAGTACCTCCATCCCCAGCGCCGGGGGAGCGGCGCACAGGGGCAGGGGCTGCACCGTGATGGCGGTGCGCAGTAACGCCAGATCGTGCACTTCATCCGAGGCGATCACAGAAGCGCGCACGCGCGTGCCGTCGAGCAGAACGTACAACTCGCCATCGGGCAACACGTGGGCGTTGGTTGCGAGCAGTGCCGGCGTTACGGCGAACGCCGATCCACGCGAGCCGTTTGCGTCTGCGATGGCAAACACGCTGTGTGCCGTGTGCGCGAGCACCTGTTGCAACGCCGGTCGGCTCGCGCAACTGGACAAACAGATCAGCGCGGCCAGCATTAGCGCTCTCACAAGCTAGCCATCCTCTGCTCCACGTTGGCAAGTCGCGCGCGTGCGGTGGCCGTGTGGAAGTGATCCTCACCGAGCTGTGCGCGCAGAACCGCCAACGCACTGCGCAGCGTTTCCTGTGCCTCGCTGAGCCGGTCTGCGGCTGCGAGACAGGCACCCAGTACACTGCTTGCACTGGCGGTCGCCCAGCTGTCGGGCCCCATGGTCTGGGTGCGAATGTCCACCGCCAGCTGCGTAGTTGCAACGCCCTGATCGGCAGTCCCGGAGAGACATTGGAGCTGGCCATACGCCAGGGCAACGTAGCCGAGGACGTGGTCGGTCGCAGGCAAATGCTGGCGCGCCTCGGCGAACGCTTCAGCAGCGACTGCCAGCCCGCGTTCGTGCGCACCGGATTCCGTGGTCATCAGCGCATAGCTGCCCATCGTGATGAGCGTGGTGCGGTGCGCGATGCCCAGCGCGCGTTTCTGGATGTCGATGACTTCCTCATACAGCGCTGCAGCCTCGTCCCTGGCACCTTGAAAGTCGAGCGCGGTAGCCAGATTGCTGAGCAGTTTCAGGCGATCGGGATGCTCCGCGGGCAGCCGCCCGGCGGTAATCGACAGCCCCCTGCGCAGAGCGCTGATGGCATCGCTGTAGCGGCCGTTCGTGGTGTGCAGAACGGCGAGGTTGTTGAGGCTCACTGCTGTGCTCAGAGCTTTGTCTCCAGCGTGCTTCTCGGACAGTGCGAGTGAGCGGCGGTAGAGCTGCTCCGCCAGATCCAGGTCGCCTCGGCCTTCGGCATTCGCAGCGCGAACGCTGAGGTTCTGGTCGAGTTGCCGCCAGTGGGTGGCTTCGTCCTTGCTCAATTCGGCATCGCTGATCGTGAGCTGCGCATCGGAGGCGTCCCACGCCGAGAGGTCGGTCAGGGCGTTGGCCAGCAGATATCTGGCGTGCGCCGTGGAAGGCGTCTCGGATGGTTCGGCGTCCTGGTACAGGGCGAGCGAGCGGCGGGCGTAGTCGCGTGCCTTTTCCGCGTCGCCCAGACCCTGGAAGGTAACCGAGAGCGTATCGAACAGCGCTGCGCGCACCAGCGGGTCTTCGCTGAAATCCGTAATGATGCGCTGCTCGGCGAGGCGCAGCAGATCCACGACCGTCACGTCCCTGCCGCGCTCGGCGGGGTTGGCGGCGCCGAGCATGTCCGTCAGGAACCGGGTCACTTCGGTCAGGCGGGCGGCTTCGCGAGCGGTTTGCTCCGCCTGGTTGATTACGCCTGCAACACCGGCGATCGCGGTGCCACAGACCAGTGTTACCGCAGAGCAGGCCAGCCAGTTGCGGCGCAGGAACAACCCGACCCGATAGCCCCATGTGGGTCTGCGCGCTGTCACCGGGCGCTGCTTGAGAAAGCGTCGAAGATCATCCGCAAGCTCGCCGGCGGTGGCATAGCGGTGTTCAGGTTGCTGTGCGCTTGCCCGAGCGACAACGGCGTGCACGCTCGCGGGCAGTGGCATATCACTCAACAGATGGCTCAGTAGTTTGCCGAGCGAATAGACGTCTGTTGCAGTGGTGACCGGCAGGCCGGCGAGCTGCTCAGGGCTCGCATACGCGGGCGTCAACGCGCCATCGCTGCCGGCGGCTGTCTGCGTGGTCATCTGCGCGATTCCGAAGTCCAGCAGCTTCGGAGTGCCGTCGGCGGTGACGAGGATGTTGCTCGGTTTGATGTCGCGATGCACGACCAGCGACTGGTGTGCATGCTGCACGCCGTCGCAGACCTTCGCCACCATGCGCAGCACATCGGCTTGCCCCATTGCCTGGGATTGCACGTACCGGTCGATCGGCACTCCGTGCAGCAGCTCCATCACGACATACGGCAGGCCGTGCGTGGTACCGCCGTCGTATAGCCGTGCAATGTTGACATGCGACAGGCGCGCGAGAATCTGTCGTTCGTTGTGAAACATCGTCTGCATGCGCGTGCTGCCGAGCGCTCGACGCATGATTTTGATGGCAACGACCTGCTCAAACTCGCCATCGGCGCGTTCCGCGCGGTAGACGTCGGCCATGCCGCCGCTGCCGACCAGTTCCCCCAGACGGTAGGATCCCACCATGGTTCCTGCGGGCAGACGAATTGGCGACAGCGGTGCGAGATCCACAGCGGTACGGATGAGCAGCGCTGCTTCGCGGTGCGCTTTGACGAGGCTCAGCGCTTGTGCTTCTACCGGCGCATCGAGCTGTTGAAGCACGATCCAGGCGTGCGGATCATCCTGCTCCAGCGCCTCTTCCATCAGCGCCAGCAGTCGTTGCTGCTCTTTCGACGATCCACTGCCGGCCATGGGTTGCTTCCCATCGGTTGCGCCATCGGGCAATGTTGCCATCAATCCGGCAGCGCCGACACTCGACGAGCACGCGCCCCAACGATGACGCAGAGTTCTTCAGACATCACGGAACTTCTCGGCCGCTGGTCTGAGCTGGCGGTTGATGAACAGCAGTTTCTACTTACGTCGCTGTATGACGATCTGTACCGTATCGCTCGCCACGCCATGGCCGGTGAGCAGGACCGGGTGATGCTGCAGCCGACGCTGCTCGTCAACGAAGCCTACCTGCGGCTGATCGACGTGAACCGCATCGAGTGGCAGGGGCGCACCCACTTCCTGCGTGTTGCCGGCCGCATGATGCGGCAGATCCTCGTGGATATCGCGCGGCGGCGTGCAGCCGACAAACGCGGTGCGCAGTACCTTACTCAACTCACCAGAGACGTCGCCTCGGACCAGGCCACACTGGGGTCGCTCCTGGATATCGATAACGCTCTGCAGGAACTGGCGGAAATCGATGAGGACTATCTGGCTATCGTCGAGGCGCGCGTGTTCGGTGGCGCGTCGATCCGGGAGACTGCGGAAATCCTCGACGTCTCCGTTTCGACGGTGAAACGCAAGTGGAACGTGGCACTGGCGTGGCTGTATCAGCGCTTGAACGAGGTGTCGAAGGAGAACCTCTAGCCACAGGCAGAGCCCTGGTGCAGGGCCAGCGTGCCCCGGCGGGTCTGTCGGTATGCGAAGGCAGAGGGGCCCGCCGCGTACGACGGGCCGAGTGCGTCTCCCGGCAGTTCAGCGGCTCGTGCTGCCGCGGGTGCCGTCGATGAAGCCGGCACCGCCGCCTGTGTTTCGGCGATAGTAGCAGTCGTCGCGAGTGTTCGGCACTCGTTTCACCTGCGTGAACCCATGCTGCTGCAGCACCGTGGAACCGCAGGTACCGTGCGCGTCGTACTGGGCGTAGTCGGATTGCGGCTTGTGACGGTTGGCTTTTTTAAGAATGGAGCCGCGTACGAACGCCTGGGGCTGCTTCGGCTGATTCTTGTGGGGTGCCATGACCATCGGCGGTTTCGGGGCAGGCAAATTCTGCCGTCGCTGCGGCACCGGTTGACCTGTGTAGCGGTCGAGCACTCGAACCTGAGACCCCGGCTGTTGCCGCAGGGAGTCTGCCCGATAGGTGACCCGTCCGCCTGCCCGTCGATCGACCTGATTCTGCGTCGGGATGGCGGGATAGGTGGCGGCGGGTCGCTGCTTGGGATTGTTCTTGTACTGACCGTGGTGGCGGGCGTTGTAGCTGTGACGCACCTGTTCGTCTGCGTAGCTGCGGTAGCGCACGCCGTCGCCGGTAGTCCTTTCTTCGGAAGCCTGGGCGGCCAGGCAGGTAGTTGCAAGAACGAGCGTTGAGAGTTTGATGAAGCGCATGGGTTAATCCTGATCTTTCTGCTTGTAGGTATCTCTCAGGACGCGTGGGTCGCGGCTTTTTTTCCGGCGGTCGAAATTTTTTTACGCTGCCGGCACCTGGCCGCCGTGGGAAGTGTGGGTTAGCGTGATCTGGTAGCTGTTGGTGCGGTACAGGTTCCAGACCAGCGGCTGCGCAAGGGGCCGTTCAGGGAGCCGAAAGCGCCAGAGAAACTGCACGCATCGTCAAACCAGAATTCATAGGTGCCCCAGGATGACGGATCGTGGCGGCGGCCCCATTTGCCGCGCACGTAGTACTGCCCACGCTCGTCGTCCCAGCCCTGCTCCGTCACCGAGAACGTCTTGTTCGGCTCGCCATAAAACAGCCCCCAGTGTATGTCGCCGTAGGTGGACGTCCATGGCGTGCTCAGATCCGGTTCGAAGCGTGTCTGCTGCAGGGCGGGCTGGTCGGTGCACTTGCCGGACCAGCGGCTGGTCATCGGGTCGTTGCGCTTGCCGTAGGTGCCGCTGAAGGTGCAACTGTCGGAGAAGCGGAACTCGAATCGGCCCCAATCATCGGGATTCGCGCGTCTGCCCCAGCGGCCGCTTACGACGTAGGTGGATGTGGGCTCGTCCCAGGTAGATTGTTCCACGCGCAATGTTCTGCTGCGCTCGCCATAGAAGTAATTCCAGTGGATGTCGCCGAACGTGGAAGTCCACATCGTGCCCAGATCGGGCGTGAACGGTGTTATGGGGCTTGCGATGCGATCGCGGTTCGTCGCCGGGTCCTGCTGGATGTCCGCGGGGCGAGAGGCCGGCTTGTCTGCCTGCGTGGTCTCGTCGGTACCTGACACCTGCGGCGTGGGTGCCTCGCTGGCGGGTGGCCACAGGACAAACGTCGCCCCAACCGCAGTCACAGCCAGCAGCGCTAGCAGCACATACCTTTTCCAACTGCCTGCAGACCGAGGGCGTTCGGCCGCAATCGGTGCCGGTGCAGGCGGGGGTGCGGGTGCGTGCTTGCCATCGCGCCACTGGGCCAGTGCGTTGCGCAGCGCGCCGGCGGTGGTGTAGCGGTCGGCCGGGTGTTTCTGCGTGCCTTTGAGCAGTATCTGCTCGAGCTGCGCGTCAATATCCGGGTTGAGGTCGCGCGGCTTCGGCATCGGGTCGTGGATGGCCTTCACCAGCACGGCGATGGGCGTGTCTGCTTCGTAAGGCTGGCGCCCCGTCAGCAGCTCGAACAGAACAACGCACGCAGCGTAGACGTCGGTGGCCGGCGTGATGTCGCCGCCCTCTGCCTGCTCTGGCGACATGTAGGCGGGCGTGCCGATGCCAACACCCGTCTGTGTCATTGCGGTGTCTGCCGTGAGGAGCTTGGCGACGCCAAAGTCCATGAGCACGATGCGTCCGCGCTCATCGAGCATGATGTTGTCGGGTTTGATATCGCGGTGCACGACGCCGAGCTCGTGTGCGTAAGCCAGCGCATCGGCCACGGCGAGTATCCACTCCACGGCCTGCGCCTGAGGGATGCTGCCGCGCGTTTTGCGTATCGTGTTGAGCGTTTGCCCTTCCACGTACTGCATGACCATGTAGTAGAGGCCGTTGCTCTCTCCGAAGTCGTGCACGCGCACGATGTTCGGATGATCCAGTTGCGCCACCGACTGCGCTTCGCGCTGAAAACGCGCACGAAAATCGTCTGAGGTAGCGAATTCGGGGCGGATGACCTTGATTGCGCGATACACCCCTAAAGCGCTGTGGTTCGCGCGGTAGACCTCGGCCATACCACCCACGCCGAGACGCTGCTCGACGGCGTAGGGGCCGATGGTGCGGCCGCTCAGGTCCATGCCTGCCTCAAAGGCGTGGGTGCTGTTTGCTCGCGCGGACCGCTTGTCATGGCGTGGAAACCCTTACCTGGTTGGCGCTGACCTGATTGCGGCTGCGCGGTGGCAGGTTACCAGCTCAACACGCAAAGCTCCTACAGCGCTTGCGCTTGCGGGAACGCCATGCCTGGCAACATGGCTCCTGGCGTGCCGGCAGTCACCACGGAATAGAGCGTGTCACCCAAGCGGGGTGCACGCTAACGGCGTTTCGCCTCTCGCGGAGCACTCTGAAAGCCGGCCCCATGATCTCAGCCATGGCGCAGATCTGCAGACGCATGTGCCAGTCTGAACGCTGACGCATGCGCACTGCCGCCCAGGTCAGGGCGGTGAAGCTGAGCACGCCCAGGCTGCTGGCCAGCAGAAATTCCTTTGGCCGGAAGAAGAAAGGCGCCGACCCACTCTACAGGCGATGACCGGCGGCAGGTTTCAGTAGAAACGGTCGCCTGATATCGGAATGGACCTCGGCGGTCGCCTACAGGTCGTCAAACCTCTTGGCGCTGAGCTGCGGGTGGCTGACCTCCTCGGGCATGTTCAGGGCCAGCCCAATCAGCCACCACAGGCCGTTGGTGCCTGTGCGGCGCTCCGCGGTGAGCATGTTTACCATGCCGTAGTTGCCTTCGTGGCAGGCGTATTCGTAGATTGCGCCGCTGCTCGGTGTAAAAACCAGCTCGCCTTGCCACG
>JAUIED010000320.1 GCA_030428905.1 Gammaproteobacteria bacterium | reverse complement strand
GCAGGTAGAGAAACAAAGCCACTCCCGCGAACAGCAGCACACCGGTAATCCGGTGCGTGATGGACGCGATGGCAGCCAACGGGAGCCGTACGCCGCCCATGAGGGGCAGGCTGATCGGCCGATTGGTGTTCATCGAGCTCATGAAAGCAAAGTCTAGCCGTTGGTGGGTGAAGTGCCTGTCAACGCAGGCGGCGCAATTCTAAGCGCGGCTGTCGATGATTGCCAGAATTGGCGCTCTGCGGCAGTGCACCGGTGTAGCAAGGGGCGGCATTGATACTCACGCCAGCGTCCGCTGCTGGTCTACAATACTCAGACCCCGGCGACGCATCGGGGCGAAGCATCCCGGCAGCACCGGGAACCAGGCATATCTCATAGGGAGGACGTATGGCGAACGAGCCGAGCAAGTACGCGCGCTTGCAGATCGATGGCGAAGAGGGAGAGATCGAACTACCGGTCTATCAGCCCACCGAAGGCACACCGGTTATAGATGTGGGTCCCCTGGCCAAATCCGGCTACTTCACCTACGACCCCGGCTTCGTCGCCACCGCGTCGTGCGACTCCGACATCACCTACATCGACGGTGACGCCGGCATCCTGCTGCACCGCGGCTACCCCATCGACCAGTTGGCCGAGCACTCCAACTATCTGGAGCTGTGCTACCTGCTGCTCAACGGCGAGTTGCCCACAGACAAAGAGAACGCGGAATTCGTCAGCACCATCAAGCGCCACACCATGGTGCACGAGCAGATTGCTCAGTTCTTCCGTGGCTTCCGTCGTGATGCGCACCCCATGGCTATCATGTGTGGCGTGGTGGGAGCGCTGTCGGCCTTCTACCACGACTCGTTGGATATCGACGACCCGGAGCACCGGCGCATTACGGCACACCGCCTGATCGCCAAGATGCCGACCATCGCCGCCATGAGCTACAAGTACTCCGTTGGCCAGCCATTCATGTACCCGCGCAACGACCTCGACTACGCGGAGAACTTCCTCTACATGATGTTCGGCACACCTTGTGAGGAGTACAAGGTAAGCCCGACCCTGGCGCGCGCCATGGACCGCATCTTCATGCTGCACGCCGACCACGAGCAGAACGCCTCCACCTCCACGGTGCGCCTGGCCGGCTCAACCGGTGCAAACCCGTTTGCCTGCATCGCCGCCGGCATCGCTGCACTCTGGGGCCCCGCACACGGCGGCGCCAACGAGGCAGTGCTGAAGATGCTCGCCGAGATTGGCGACGTGAAGAACATCGACCGCTACATCAAGAAAGCCAAGGACCCGGACGACCCCTTCCGCATCATGGGCTTCGGCCACCGGGTGTACAAAAACTACGACCCGCGCGCCAAAGTCATGCAGCAGACCTGCAAAGAGGTGCTGGAAGAACTCGGCGTGGAAGACGACCCGCAGCTTAAGCTCGCGCAAAAACTCGAACAGATCGCGCTGGAAGACGACTACTTCGTTAAGCGCCGCCTCTACCCGAACGTGGACTTCTATTCCGGCATCATCTTCAAGGCAATCGGCATCCCGGTGGACATGTTCACGGTGCTGTTTGCCACCGGCCGCACGCCGGGCTGGATCACCCAGTGGAACGAGATGATCAGCGGCCCCTACAAGATCGGCCGCCCGCGCCAGCTCTACGGCGGCGAGTCGCAGCGCGACTACGTGCCGATCACCAAGCGGTAGCTGCGCATGTGTAGATCCCGTTGCCCGCATTGTGTCGGGCAACGGAACTCCTTTGCTGGCCCCCTCGCAGAAGTCCAGCAGTTTTGCAGCCTTCCAAGATGAGTGCGCTTTCGGCCGGATCCTACTGGCTTGTCCACCGGAACAGCCGGCTCTGATAACACCGCTTCTGCGAAGATAAACTGGCTGGCACTTGGCACAGTTAGACCGTCGAAATACCTCCAACCCCCAAGAGCTCTCCGTCGTGGTATCCGGTGACCGACGTACCCGGTCTGAACTGTTTCAGCTATGCAGTGCTGTCACGAACCTCATCACGTGCTTCCAAGACGGCCGCCCGGAAGCCTTCATCGACCGATTCCGCTATAGCCTTCTCAAGCGAGGCCTCAAGATCGAAGAGCACCCGCTCTTCGGCCTGATCCTCAAAATCAGTGTTCCGATCGTCGTTAAATCGAGAGAGCCAGTCGAAGAGCACTATGGCCTCAGAGTGGCCCAGAGTGATGTGGACAGATTTCTTCATAGACTCCCCCCACTTAGAACGTTTTGCAACTGCCCACTGCTGAGCCTCCACCCAGAGAGAACGTTGCCTGCTCGGTCTGCAATCACATTCAACCCTGTGCCGGGGTCGACATAGTGCGTTACGGGGTTTCCTCGGTAGGTCCCACTGATCGCCGTCACGGCGCCGCTGACAATGTGCCGGTTTGGCGCTCGACTGAACTCTGCGGCGTTGGCTGGATTGTAGTTACCTGCCACGCCGAAGTCGCCTGCGTGCTTGAACTTCCTGTACAACTGTTGGCGCTGTTCCCGAGAATTCGGCTACTTGCCCCCCTTACGGCAATGCCCGCACTGGCCCGCAGGCCCATCGCTGCCGCGCCACCATAAGCGATGCTCGCGACAGTTGCAGTGATTTCCACTTCCCGCCAAACGATATCAGCGGTGTCATCAATCGACATCCCTGCATGCAGTAGACCCAGTGAGTAGTGGCGTGCCTCCGGAGACAGACACATCGGTTGAGCGTTCGTGCGTGAAACCGACGCTCCTGCCACGTCCACGCCTTCCAGCGACGCAATCGCAGCCTCAACGTGACCAGCCGCCGCTCGCGTTGCCTCCCGGGTCGTGAACTCGCGAATCACATCGTTGATCGGCTGCTGGATGGTTTCATACCACTCGCGCCAGTTTTCGCTGCAGAGTTCCGCTGCAACGATTTCATCGCAAGACGGACCATTCTTGTTGTCGCCGACGTAGTA
>JAUIED010000085.1 GCA_030428905.1 Gammaproteobacteria bacterium | reverse complement strand
GTGTCTACACACAACCGTTTGCAGCCGACGACGCCGTTGGGCGACAAAAGCTCGGCGGTATCAGAGTCTTCCACCTGCGCCTTGATTTTGTCGCGGATGAACTCAGCCGCCGTTGCGTTGGCCTTTTGGTCGAACATGAGATCGGCAAAGGACGCCATAAACGGTAGTCCCCCTGCCTGCCATCTCGCTTCGTATTCCGCCTGTCGGTCCTGCTCTGAGGTTTCCAGCGCATTGGCTTCGTTGTAGCGGAAGTTGGCATGAAATGGAGTGTTTCGCATCTCTTGCCGAAACGTCTGGTACTCCGCTTTGCGCTGCGCCACCTCGCTCTCGTCCAGCGGTCTGTTATGCGCTGGTACCGAGAAGTTGGGTGTGCGTTGGTAAACCGTGAGGTGTTCGGCCTGCTCGGCGATGACGGGAATGCTCTGGATGCCGGAGCTGCCGGTACCGATCACCGCGACTCTTTTGCCGGCGAAATCCACACCATCTTTGGGCCAGAGACCCGTGTGGTATACCTCGCCCCGGAATGTGTCGCGACCTTCTATGTCCGGGAGGTTGGCCGATGACAGGCAGCCGGTTGCCATCACGACGTATTTGGCGGCCCATGTTTTGTCGTCATCGGTGCGTACGCGCCAGGTGCCGTCTTCGAAATGTGCAGCTACCACTCGGGTTTCAAGTTGAATGTCGCGCCGCAGGTCGAAACGGTCAGCCACATGGTTGATGTAGCGAAGTATCTCCGGCTGAGTCGCATACTTTTCGCTCCAGGTCCACTCCTGCTGTAGTGCCTCGTCGAACTGGTAGGAGTACTCCATGCTTTCGATGTCGCAGCGCGCCCCTGGGTAGCGGTTCCAGAACCAGGTGCCGCCAACACCGTCGCCAGCCTCGAACACGCGAACGCGCAGGCCCTGCTGGCGCAGTTTGTGAAGCATGTACAGGCCGCCGAAACCGGCGCCCACGACGATGGCGTCGAACCGTTCAGACATTCCTCTATCTCCCGATGTCTATTCAGCAGGGCAGGTTACTAAAATCGATGCCCCCCAACATCCATTGCGGATGCGGGGACATTGCCCGTCAGATCAAACCGACGAGCTTCAATGCGCTATGCAACTGCTCCAGCCGTTGCTCCGTGGTGCCTGTGTAGCCGACCGAGATGCGAATCAGCCCCTCGGAGATGCCTGCCTGGCTCTTGGCGTCGTCGTCCATCTCGCTAGAAGTGCTCGAGCCTGACAAGGACATGAGCGTGTCGAAGTAGCCGAGGCTCACAGCCATGTAGCCGAAACGGTACTGGTTTTGCAGCCGCGCCATCAGTGCGTTGGCGGCCTCAGCGTTGCCGACGTCCAGGGCGAGGACACCGCCATAGCCGTATTGGGCGCGACAGATCTTGGTGGCCAGCGCGTGGTCCGGGTGGCTCTCCAGGCCTGGATAGGTGACGTTCAGCCGGTGCTCGTGCAGGAACCGTGCAATCGCCATGGCGCGGTCGCTGTGCTCGCGCATACGCATCGGCAGGTGTGGCAGGCGCATGCTCAGTTCGAACGCCACTGATGGGTCCATGGTGGTGCCGAACAGCATGAGCGGCCCCATCTGCACGTCCATCAGGCGGATGATGGTGTCGCGGTCGGCGCACACGGCACCGGCGATGACGTCGCTGGCGCCGCTGATGAACTTCGTCAGGCTGTGCACGATCACGTCAGCGCCGAGATCGTGGGGTGTCATGATGAGCGGCGAAAAGGTGTTGTCGATGACGAGCTTCGCGTTGCCGTTGTGGGCGATGCTGGAGAGTAGCGGTACGTCCGCCACCCGCAGGGTGGGGTTGGCGAAGCTCTCGGCGTAGAGCACTCGGGTGTTGTCCTGCATTGCGGCCTGCACGGCATCAGCGTCGCTGATGTCGACGAAAGTGGTGTGAATGTTGGCTTTCGTCGGCAGGAAATCTTTGAGCAACGCGTAGGTGCCGCCGTAGATGGTGTTCGATGCGACGATGTGATCGCCGGTGTCGCACAGCGAGATGATGACGGCGGCGATGGCCCCCATGCCGCTGGACGTGCAGTAGCCGGCTTCGGTGCCTTCCACGGCCGCAAGCTGCCTGCCGAGGTTGTACACCGTCGGGTTGAAGTGTCTGCCGTAGAGATAGCAGCCGCCGCGGTCTGGGCCTTTGGCACCTTCGAAAATCTGCGGCAGCGTACTGGGGTCCATCACCGTGAACGTCGTGCTCGCCTCGATGGACAGGTTGACGCCACCGTGCTCGCCGAACTCATGGCGGAGATTGGCCAGGGACTCTACAGGATCGCGATCGTTCATGGGTGCACCTCGCTCGGTTGTGCCGCGCCAGTGTAGACTCGCCCACGAGCCATATCGAGAACAACACATGCGGTATCTGAATACGCGCTTTGCCGTGAACGTTGCATTTACCCTGGTGCTCGCGCTCGGCGCAGGACTTTTGCAGGCCGAGGGGATTCGGCTATCTGAGCCGGTGGCTGAAGATGCGGACTCGGAGACTTTTGGTGAGGCCATGTCTCGGGCAGAAGAGGGTCTGCCTACCCTGTCACTGGCGCAGGTCGTGTCACAGGCCGATGAGCTTGCCGGTCAGCAAGTGGCCGTGACCACGCGCGTGGCGCAGGTCTGCCAGAAGAAGGGTTGCTTTTTCGTGGCTCAGGAAGGCGCCGCAGCCCTGCGCGTTTCGTTCAAGGACTACGGCTTCTTCGTGCCCACGGATATCGCCGGCAGAACCGTGACGCTGGTTGGCGAGTTGGTACGCAAGCGACGCGACGCGGCAGAGGCGGCGCATCTGCAGGACGATGCCGGCGTGGATGCCGCAAGCCTGCGCGCCGGGGAGGTCTACGAGATTGTTGCCAGCTCCGTGCGGGTGCCGCGCGGTTAGCCGACTACCAGATCCCTCAGGTCCTGTGGCCACTCCGCGACGAGTTCTGCCAGCGCCGCCGCATCGCCACGGAACAACGACCGTGACACCTCTTCCAGCCCCGGCAGATTGCCTGCCACGGCAGAGAGAATGCGCCACAGTGCTTCCGCATCTGTCTGACCAGTGTGTGCACGAGGGTCCCGGCGCATAGCCTCCTCCACCAGTGTGCGCAGTGTGGCCGACGGGCTTTTCCCCTGATTGGCAAGCCACGCCCAGTGGCGGGGCAGCAGCGTCACCTCCTTGCTCGTCACGCCGAGTTTGGGCCGGCCGCGACCCCGTTGAGCAGATTCGCCGGCGCGATCCAGCACATCTTTGAGCGAGCCGCGAAAATCGAAGTCGCGCTGGCGCCCGCTTGCCAGTTCGAAGATGAGGATGGCGGCCGGGTTGGTGCCCTGGTCGATGTGGCGCTTGACCTGCGCAAGCGTTTCTTCCAGCGGGCCGGCGGCCACCCGTTTGTGACCGTGGAAGGCGATGTACTGCGCTTTCATTTTTAATGTCGGGGTAAAAATATAATAATACCCTGGTAATAATGCCAGTCAACCGCCAAATCTTTCCTCATAGCGTGCTTCCAGCAGATCGAGGCGTTCGGCGATCACGCCGGAGGTCAATACATCCCGGTCGCTCAGCACCATCCAGTAGTCGGATTCCGGATGGTACGGCAGCCAGTCGGGCAGACCCTGAACGCGCGGGCGGCCGGTGCGTGCGAATTCGAGCCAATACTGTTGCATGCGCACGCTCAGGTTTCGAATCTCCGGGTTGTCGTCGTTCTGACCCCAGAACAACAGGTAGGCGTCGTAGCCGTGCGGTGTGCCGGGCATGCCTGTCTGACGTTGGTTCGCTGCCAGATCGATGTAGTAGAGGAAAGCATCTGAGCTTTGCCCGAGCATGGCAGAGGCGAGCCGTCGCGCGGCCAGCAGGTAGCGGTTGTCACCGAAGATCCGTTGCACGCCAAGGCTGTGGTTCGCGGCGAAGTCCGGCGCATAGGCGCGTTGCAAGGCCGGAAATGCGTCGGCGAGCATCGCTTCGAAGCCCGCTTCCGTGAACCCGGATGCGGGCATGACGCTGCCCTCGAAGCTGTTGCCGCCGGTCATGAACGGCACATCGGCCTGCCCACCGCGGTCAAACAGCACCGCCGGTTCTTCCATCAGCGTTGTGCCGTCGACGATAGGCAGATGAAAGCCTTCCACGGCGTCCACCAGCGCCTGCCCGTCCAGCTTCAACAGGTTGCGGCGGCTCTGCCGGTCCTCCGTAACTTTACCAACCAGCGATGCCGCAATGGCGTGGGCATCTTCGGCGGCATCCAGCCCCATGGCGAGCGGTGCCGGCTTTGCGGCGTTTGCGGTTCTCGGTAACGACCAGGTGGCATAGCCACTCTGGGCGATGGCACGATGAAAGAGTCCGTGTGCCGGCTTGTGCACCATCAGCAGGTCGACGGCCATGCCACCAGCAGACACGCCGAATATGGTGACCTTGTACGGGTTGCCGCCGAAGGCGCGAATGTTGTCGTGCACCCATTGCAGCGCCAGCGTCATATCCTGCAGGCCGAAGTTGGCGGCGTCTGCTTTCAGGGCATCGTGGGCAAAAAATCCCAGCGGACCCAGACGGTAGTTGATGGATACCACTACCGCGTTCTGCTGTGCGAGCACTTCGCCCGGCACCTGGTTGCTGCCGGTACGAAAGCCGCCACCATGGATCCACACCAGCACCGGCCGCTCCCGGTCGTCCAGGGCCGGGGTCCACACGTTGAGGTTCAGGCAGTCTTCGCTCGTGGGGCCTACCGGCCGTTCAGGGTTTGCCGGCTGCAGGCAGGCAGGGCCGTAGGCGGTGGCGTCGATTTCATCTCTCGATGCCTTCAGAGGTTGTGGTGGCTGCCAGCGTAAACGTCCGGTTGGCGCTTTGGCGTAGGGGATGCCTTTGAATGTCAGCACATCGCCTGAAGTGGTACCGCGCACCGGACCCACGCTTGTCTGTACCACTTCGGCCGCGACGGTCATGATGGGGCTTATGCAGAGCAGGAAGAACAGGCTTATGAAGCGGGAGATACGCATGGAGTGTTCCCTGGATGGCTCGCAGTCTGGCGGTCAGTGTACGCGGCGCGGCTTGAACGGCACAGCCGCGTTGGAGATATTAGGCGCATGACTACAAAGATCGACAACGGCGTCACATTCGACGTCATCATCGTGGGCGCCGGTTTTGGCGGCCTGTACATGCTGCACCGACTGCGGGGCATGGGTCTGACAGCCCGTGTCTACGAGATGGGCGACAACGTGGGCGGAACCTGGTACTGGAACCGCTACCCCGGTGCTCGTTGCGACGCAGAGAGTCTGGCCTACTCGTTTTCCTTCGACCCGGACCTCGAGCAGGAGTGGCAGTGGAGCGAACGCTATGCCACGCAGCCGGAAATCCTGCGCTACGCGGAGCATGTGGCCAAACGATACGACCTGCTGCGCGACATCCGCTTCGAGCGCAAGGTGAGCGAAGCGCACTACGATGAAAATGCCGCACGCTGGCAGGTGCGCACTGAGGCTGGAGACTCTGCCGGCGCACGCTTCCTGGTGATGGCCACTGGGTGTCTGTCGGTTCCCATGGTGCCTGACATTCCAGGGCTCGACGACTTTGCGGGTGCATGCTATCAGGCGAGTATGTGGCCGCACGAAGGTGTGGATTTCAGCGGCCAGCACGTGGGTGTCATCGGCACCGGCTCTTCGGCGATTCAGGCAATCCCGGTGATGGCGGAGCAGGCAGCGCACCTGACGGTTTTTCAACGCACGCCAAACTTCAGCGTGCCGGCGCACAATGCACCGCTCGACCCGAACTGGGTGGCAGCCTTCAAGCAGCACTACCGGGAGCATCGGCGGCTCGAGAAGCTGGGGTTGGAGTCCGGCTTCGGCGGCCTGGAGATCGAGCCGCAGGAGCAGGCGCCGCTTGCAGAGTCGGCCGAGGCGCTGAGCGATGCGCAGCTGCATGCGCTTCTAGAGGAGCGCTGGCAGAAGGGAGGTGCGTTCTTCCTGAGTGCCGTTGGAGATTTCCTGATCAACGAACGCACCAATGAGCGTATTGCCGAGTTCGTGCGCGGCAAGATCAGGAGCATCGTTGCAGACCCGGAGACCGCCGAGGCGCTGTGTCCCACGTCGCACCCCATCGGCACCAAGCGGATCTGTGTGGACACCGACTACTACGCAACATACAACCGCGACAACGTTACGCTGGTCAATCTGCGCAAGGAGCCCATCGAGCGGATCACCCCAACGGGCATCGCCCTGCAGGGCCGTCAGGTGGACTTCGATACGCTGGTGCTTGCCACGGGTTTTGACGCCATGACCGGTGCGTTGCTCAATATCGACATCCGCGGCAGCAACGGCCAGGCATTGTCAGAAAAGTGGGCCGCGGGCCCGCGCACCTACCTGGGGCTGATGATGGCGGGGTTCCCCAACCTGTTCACCATCACGGGGCCGGGCAGTCCGTCGGTACTTTCCAACATGCTGGTGTCTATCGAGCAGCACGTGGACTTCATCTGCGACCTGCTGGTCCACATGCAATCCGCTGGGCGCGAGGTGGTGCAGACGAGCCTGCAGGCGGAAGACGGCTGGGTGGCGCATGTTAACGAAGTGGCGGACGCGACTCTGTTTCCCAGAGGCGGCTCCTGGTACCTCGGCGCCAACGTACCAGGCAAGCCGCGTGTGTTCATGCCGTACGCCGCCGGCGTGGGTGCGTACCGGCAGATATGCGATGGAGTGGCGGCCGATGGCTATCGGGGCTTCGAGTTGAACTGAACAAAGTGTGATCTTGCACACAGTTCGCAGCCCTCTGCATCGACACATCGGGCCAGGTCGACGACGCTTGCCTGTGAAGCAGCACTTTTCGGAGCTTGGGCATGGAAGCCATCGGGACGATTGAGGACTACCGCGACGACGATCAGATGAAGGAGCTGTTGCGGCGAATGCCTGACGAGGTGGTGGCATCCTTCTCGCTTGCTCAGTTGCACGGGTTGAAGGCGGCGATTGCTACCAGGCAATGGGGCAAGCACCGAATCGACATTCGCGGTAGCGTTCCGGTGTGGCGACATCGCTACTATTTCGCGATGTTCGCGGGCCGCAACCGGCGCGAAATGACCGCTGAGGAAAAAGCGATAGACAACGCTTTTGCACTTCTCGTGTTTTCCGCGTTCCTGTCGTTTTGCGCGGTATGCGGGTTGGTGACGCTTTACCTCATCAAGTCGGCACTGGGTATCGACATCTTCGATAACTATTCTTTTGGTCTGTGGACGTGCGTGCAGCAGAACGTGCTGTCGTGAAACGCGCATTCTGTGCTGTGACTACGCGGGGCGATACGTTTTGCAAAGCTCTACGCATATATGCGCCGTGGGTTGCAGATATAATTTGCCTGTCTGCGCCTGACGCGCTCGAAACATAGTAGGGATACTTGACGATGAAAGTAATGATCCTGGCCGGTGGATTCGGCTCGCGCATCAGCGAAGAAAGCACCATTCGCCCGAAGCCCATGGTTGAAATCGGCTCCATGCCGATTCTCTGGCACATCATGAAGATCTACGCAGGTCATGGGTTCAACGATTTCGTGATCTGTTGTGGGTACAAGGGCGATTACATCAAGGAGTGGTTTGCCAACTATCGCTACCGTCATGCGGATGTAACCTTCGATTTTCGCAACGACACGACGGAAGTGGTTTCAAATGGCATTGAGCCCTGGCGTGTGACGCTGGTTGAGACGGGGCTGAATACGCTCACCGGTGGTCGCATCAAGCGTGCCGCGAAGTACCTCGACGACGAACCGTTCTGCCTTACCTACGGTGACGGGGTGGGCGACGTTGACATCACCGCTTCCGTGGACTTTCACAAGAGTCACAACGCGTTGGTTACCATGACGGCGGTCAAGCCCAAGGCTCGATACGGCGTGTTTCGCATGGACGGTGCAGATGATCATGTGGATAGCTTCCGCGAAAAACCGCAGGACGAGTCCTGGATCAACGGCGGCTTCTTCGTGGTTGACCGTAGCGCCGTAGACTATATCGATGGCGATGATACGCCGTGGGAAGCCAGTCCCATGGAACGCCTCGCAGAAGAAGGCCACGTCGTCGCGCGTAAGCATGAAGGGTTCTGGATGGCCATGGACACCCTGCGCGACAGAATCGTTCTGGAGGAGATCTGGGAAAAGGGCGATGCGCCCTGGAAAAACTGGTAGCCGGCCGCATGGACGATCAGGGCCAGGCGTTGCACGACTTCTGTCGTGAGTTATTCCCGATATGTCGAAGCATCACCGGGGATGGGGTGCGTGAAACGCTTCGTCTCATCAGCAAACGCATCCCGATTGACGTGCACGAGGTGCCGTCGGGTACACCGGTGTTTGACTGGGAAGTGCCTGCGGAGTGGAACATCCGCGAAGCGTTCATCGAGCGTCTGAACGGCGAGCGCGTGGTCGATTTTGCAGACTCCAACCTCCATGTTGTCAGCTACAGCACTGCGATAGACGAGGTGCTCACACGCGATGAGCTCAATGGGCATCTGCACTCCCTGGAGGACTTCCCTGACCGCATTCCTTATCGAACGAGCTACTACAGCCCCACCTGGGGATTCTGCCTGAGCCATCATCAGCGGCAGACATTGCAGGATGATGCCTACCGGGTGCGCATCGACAGCACCCACTCGCAGGGTTCGCTGACCTATGCAGAACTGTTTTTACCCGGGCGGGAACAGCAGGAGTTGCTGATCTCCACTCACACCTGCCACCCCTCGCTTGCGAACGACAACCTGTCCGGTCTGAGTGTGGCAACGCGCCTTGCCGAGCTGCTTGCGGAGGATGCGCGTGCCAATGGACCCGCGCGCTACGGTGTGCGATTTATTTTCATCCCGGGCACCATCGGCTCGATCACCTGGCTGGCGCAGAATCGATCAACGCTCGATCGCATTGCTTCGGCCCTCGTCATCAGCGGTGTTGGCGACGGCGGCCGGGCCACCTTCAAGGTGAGCCGGAATGGCAATGGCATCATCGATCGGGCGTTTGGACGTGCCACCATTGCCCATGGCGGCAGCGTGCGGCCTTATCTTCCTTACGGTTACGACGAGCGCCAATTCTGCTCTCCCGGCATCGACATACCTACGGGTTGCCTCATGCGTACGCCGTACGGTGAGTACGATGCGTATCATAGTTCCGCCGATGATCTGCAACTCGTTACGCCGGCGGGTTTGCACGACACGCTGCGCATCTGCGTGGAGGCGCTGAACGAGATTCAGCGGAGCCCGCGCTTCATCAATCTTGCGCCCCATTGCGAACCGCAACTCGGCCGACGCGGACTCTACGATACGCTCGGTGGGAACAACGAGGCGAAAAACCTGCAGTTGGCGCTGTTGTGGATGCTGAGCTACTCGGATGGTACGCACACGCTCGCGGATATCGCGGGACTGTCCGGTATTGAAGACCCGGTGCTGGAACGTGCCGCGGAGCTTCTGACAAGCGCTGACCTGCTTGAAGCGCGTCCCTGACAGCACTGCAGGTTGTGTTGCTGTAATACCAGCGGCGGGGTACGGACGTCGGCTGGAGGGGTTGCGCGGTTCGGGTGAACGCTGGCGCAGCAAAGAGGTGATGCCGGTGGCTGCGTTCGGTTCCGGGCCACGCCCTGTTGGAGCATACCTTCTGGATGCGCTGGAAGATGGCGGAATACGCACGGCAATCTGGCTCATTCGACCCGACAAGCAGGACATACCCGCCACATTTGAAAGTCGCTGGCGGACACTTTCGCTCCGCTACCGCTCGGTGCCCGCCACACCAGGAGTGCCTCATACCCTCGACGAGGCTTATGAGGAGTTGCGTGGGGCAACCTGTGCGCTGGGCTGGCCCGACATTCTGTTCGCGCGATGCGATGCCTATGGGCAGTTGCTGCAGGCGCTCGATGAGTTATCTGCCGACGTTGTGTTGGGCCTTTTCCCGACGGACCAGCCTGCGCTCGTAGATGTTGTTGAGATGGATGGCGATCGGGTGCGTGGCATCGTGCCGAAACCGGTTGAGCCGCCGCGCTCGCCCCTCACCTGGGCGCCTGCGGTCTGGCGGCCCACTTTTACTGACTTTCTGCACAGCTTTCTTGACGGTAGGGCGCGCGTGTCCAGCGCTCGGGAAATGTATCTCGGTGACGTTCTGGCGCACGCCATTGGTGCGGGGCTGGATGTGCGCGGTAAGCTGCTGGACGATCAGCCAAGCATCGATGTCGGTACCCCAGAAGGGCTTGAACTCCTGGCGCCGTGATCCGGTTGGCACTTCCCCGCAGCCGGTGGGCGTGTATCCATTGTTATACTGATTTGAGATTTTTCCGGAGTCGAACCCCATCATGCAGGGACGCATCGCCCAGGCATTTGCAGGCAAAAAAGTATTTCTCACCGGCCACACGGGCTTCAAGGGTTCCTGGCTTTCCCTCTGGCTTGCGGAGTTGGGCGCTGAAGTCACGGGTTACTCGCTTGCCCCTGCCACCGACCCCAGCCTGTTCGTTGCTGCGGATGTGGCGTCGCGCATTACCAGTGTAGAAGGGGACATACGTGACCTCTCCGCCCTCGGAGCAGCCATGAAGCGCTGTAACCCTGATGTGGTGCTGCACCTGGCCGCTCAAGCGCTGGTGCCCTATTCCTACCGAGAGCCGGTAGAGACTTTTGCAAGCAATGTCATGGGCACCGTCAATGTGCTGGAGTGTGTGCGCCACAACCCTCAGGTGCAGGCCTGTGTGGTGGTCTCCAGTGACAAGTGCTACGAGAACATCGAGCAGCACAAGCACTATGAAGAAACCGATCCGATGGGCGGCTACGACCCGTACAGCGCTTCCAAGGGTTGTACCGAGCTGGTTGTGTCTTCTTACCAGCGCTCCTTCTTCGGTTCCGAGCAGAATACCCTCGTGGCTTCCGCGCGCGCAGGCAACGTGATCGGCGGCGGTGACTGGGCGGAAGATCGGTTGGTTCCCGACATCGTTCGGGCGATGGCGCGGGGCGAAAAGCTCGTGTTGCGCAATCCTGCTGCGGTGCGACCCTGGCAGCATGTGCTCGAACCACTGGCTGGTTACCTCTGGCTTGCAACGCGCCTGTTGGAAAGTGGCAGAGCGTTCGCCGAAGGCTGGAATTTCGGCCCTGAGCCCGCTTCAGAGCTCACGGTGGAATCCCTGGTGAAGATCGCGCTTGATACGTGGGGGGAGGGGGCCTACGAGGTGCAATCCGAGGGGCATCCGCACGAGGCGCAGCTCCTGCAGCTCAGCATCGACAAAGCGCAGAAGCACCTGCAGTGGCACCCGGTGTGGAGTGCTGAAGAAGCCATCCAGGCTACGGTAGGTTGGTATCGCCAGTTCCAGAATGGCGTTCGCGATGCGGACTTACGGGATCTTTGTGTTGGAGACATCGAGCGCTACGCTGCCCGTATGAGTTACGACCGCTTGTGACCCGTCACGCGCGGTTCCCTGATTCCCGCATGGCCTATTAGATGTCGTAGCCCTGCGCCACCGGCGTAAAAGCGGCGTCCCGCTCGGAGATGACGCGTCGTGAGGCCGCAGGCCATTCGATGGCGATGTCGGGGTCGTTCCAGGGGATGCCCCGCGCCGCGTCGGGGACGTACAACGTCGACATCTGGTAGAACACCTCTGACTGCGCTGTCATGGTCTGAAAGCCGTGCGCAAACCCGCTCGGGATGTAGAGCATGTGACGGTTCTGCGCGGACAGGCGAGCGGCATACCACTGGTAGCGTGTTGGAGATTCCGGGCGCAGGTCGACGATCACGTCGAAGATCTCACCCTGGGTGCAACGCACCACCTTGACTTCGCCATGCGGCTCGACCTGATAGTGCATGCCGCGCAACGTCGCAGGATGCTCGTTGTAAGAGATATTGCACTGCGTGATGTCCTGCTCCAGACCGTGTGCGGCGAACTCTTCGCGACAGAACGCACGGGCGAAGAAGCCACGGTTGTCGTTTATGGGCTCCGGGCGAATCAGAAACGCGCCGGACAGGAGGAGCGGTTCGAAGATCAAGAACGGCCTCTGTGTGTGAGTTTTGGGTGAGAATAGCACCGCTGCGCTACCGGATGTGGGGCGCGTTTCACCTCTGCACCTGCACCGACGTGTAAAATGACCCCGGCTGATCGGTTTGCGTTTCAACATCCGTTCGATAGCACTGGAATTGGGATAGATCCATGTCTTCACCGCTTGTCACCGTGGTCTCACCGCTCTACAACGCCGAGCGGTTTGTGCGCTCGTGTATGCGCAGCGTGCTGTCGCAGACCTACGAGAACTGGCGATACTTCGTGCTCGATAATGCCTGCACCGACCGCACCGGCGAGATTGCCCGTGAGCTGGCCGCTACCGACGCACGCGTTACGGTGGTGCGCAACGAAAGTACTGTGCCGGTGATGCAGAACCACAATCTGGCGGTCGGGCTGACACCGCCGGAATCGAAGTACATGCGCATACTGCAGGGCGATGACTTGCTCGACCCGCAGTGTCTCGAAAAAAGCGTCGCGATTGCTGAGCAGAACCCTCGGATCGGTATGGTTGGCTCTTACATTCGCTGGGGTAGCGTCATCACCTCGAACGAATTCGACACGGACCGCAGCCACTTCGATGGTCGGGAGGTGGCGCGGCGGACGCTGCTTGGGGAAACCTATCCTTTTCTGTCTCCTTCGGCGATTCTGTTTCGTTGGGAGGCAGTGGCCTCCCGGCAGCCGTTCTACGACGAGCAGCGGCTGCACGGCGACGTCATGGCAGCTTACGAAGTGCTGCGCGCGTGGGACTTCGGTCTGGTGCACGAGACGCTCACCACGGTTGGCAGCAATGACGCTTCGGTGACCAGCGTGGTGTCGCAGTCATTTAACAAGCTGCTGGGGTCAAACCTTGATCTGCTGATGCGGTACGGGGGCGAGTTTCTCAGCGCGGGCGAGATGCAAGCCCGAGTTGAAGAGAGCCTGGCGCGTTACTACGAGTTTCTCGGATATGCCTGGCTGGGTGGGCGCGAGGGGGCGTTCTGGGAGCACCATGAAAAAGCGCTGAAAGACGCCGGCTTGCCGCTGTCCCGCACAAGGTTGTATCGACAGGTTGCCCGCAACGTTGCGCTGGAACCACGGCGTAGCGCTCGAGGTGTCTACCGGCGCTTCTTTCCTCTGTCACAGGTATAGTAAAGCCCATATTTTCTGGGGGGGAGCTTGGTGTGGGCGCGATCGATTCTCATGTGACGGACGAAGAGATCCGTAGTGCGCTGGATGCGGCACACGTACCTTCGCTGCTGCTTGCACTGGTGCATCTGACGGGCGATCTGTCTTTGATTCGAGGAGACATCCGGCCCGCGCCCGAGTTTTTGAGTGACGCCCAGGATGGCGTCCCCGATGAGGCTCAGGCCAGAGCAAGACAGCTCGCATTTGATGTTCTGGTTGCGGCGCGGGACAGTGCGCAGGAGCTTCCTGGGGACCCGGACGATGCAGCGCTGGTGGAGATGATGGCGTATCTCACCGGCCAGCAAGTCGCGCCGGAATATCTGGAGTTTCTTACCGCAGAGCTCGCGATGCGTGGCGAGGACGCCTATGCCCAGCCTGCACTCGAAAGCGTATCCCGGCAGGCGCGGCAGCAGCTCAAGGTGATCATCATCGGCGCAGGTATGTCCGGCATCCTGACGGCGATTCGATTGCAGGAAGCCGGCATTCCCTTCGAGATCATCGAAAAGAACGCCGACGTAGGCGGCACCTGGTACGAGAACACCTACCCAGGCTGTCGCGTGGATAGCGGCAATCACGTTTACAGCTACTCCTTTCGTCCCAAGGACTGGCCGCAGTACTTCTCCAGCCAGCCTGTGCTGCGAGAGTACTTTGCCGACGCGGCAGATGCGTACGGCTTGCGTGAGCACATCCGCTTTCGCACCGAAGTGCTCAGCGCAACGCTCGATGAGTCCCATGGGCTATGGCGGGTAAGTGTGCGCGATGCGCATGGCGTAGAGAGCGAGCTGTCCGCACACGCGGTGGTCAGCGCGGTGGGGCAGCTCAACCGGCCGAAGATGCCTGACCTTCCAGGCGTCGGTTCGTTTGTCGGCCCGTGCTTTCACTCGGCCCGCTGGCAGCATGATGTGGATCTTTCCGGTAAACGTGTCGGGGTCATCGGCACTGGCGGCAGCGCTTTTCAGTTCGTTCCCCATCTGGCGGAAGTGGCCGAACAGGTGACGGTGTTTCAGCGCACCGCCCCCTGGGTCGTGCTGAACGACCAGTACTTTGCCGAGGTTCCCGATGGCGTGCACTGGCTGATGAAACACATTCCGTTTTACGCCAAGTGGTTTCGCTTTTCGGTGTTTTGGAAGTCCGCAGAGGGCCTGCTTGCCAGCGTGACGGCAGATGAGGGCTGGAACCGACCGGAGGAGTCCGTGGGTGAGGCGAACGCGGTACTGCGTCAGCAGTTACTCGACGCCATGCGTGAGCAGCTTGGCGACGATGACGAACTGATGCGCCTGTGCACGCCAGACTATCCGCCAGGCGCCAAGCGCGCGCTCATCGATGACGGTCGGTGGTTCAGAACGCTGCAGCGTGAAAATGTCGTGCTACATGGGGATGGCATCGAATCGATCTGCGAGCGGGGCATCATTGATGCGCAAGGCCGCGAGCACCACTTCGATGTGCTCATCTACGGCACCGGGTTCAGTGCCTCGGACTTTCTGACCCCCATGCGTATCCATGGTGTGGGCGGGGTGGAGCTGCACCAGCAGTGGAACGGTGATCCACGTGCGTTCAAGGGGATCTCATTCCCCGGGTTTCCGAATCTATTCTGCTGCTACGGCCCGAACACCAATATCGTTGTGAATTCCAGCATCATCTTTTTCTCCGAATGCGAGGTGCGCTACATATTGGGCTGTTTGGCGGAATTGGCGGCGCGCGGTCCCGGCACGCTGATGGACGTCAGGCAAGACGTGCATGATGCCTATAACGAACGCATCGACGCTGGAAATGCGCAGATGGCCTGGGGGCAATCCACTGTGAACACCTGGTACAAGAATTCGGCGGGGCGCATTACCCAGAACTGGCCTTTCCGCCTGATCGACTTCTGGCAGCAGTGCCGGCAGCCTGACGTTGCCGACTACCGATTCAGCCGCGGCGGTTGACAAGCTCTGCCACGTCAGCCTGCGAATGGTAGCGCTCGGGGATTGGCAGTTTGAAAATGCGCGCAGTGTTCAGGCCCAGGATGCGCGAGCGTTCGCCGTCAGTCAGGTGCCCCATGGTGCGCTCTATGGCGGCTGCCGAATGCGGCCAGGTACCCTCGTGGTGAGGGAAGTCGTTGGCCCACAGGAAGTTGTCGATCAGGCCGTGCTCGCGGGCCAGGTCAAGGCCCGCCTTGTCCTCCTGGAAGCTGGCGAAGCCATTGCGTTTGAAGTATTCGCTGGGTAGCAGTTTGAGTTTCGGCCGGCGCCACATGTGGTGCTTGCGATAGGCTTCGTCCATGGCACCGAGCGCCCACGCGACCCAGCCGATACCTGCTTCGATGCTGCCGAAGCGAAGATCCTCGAATCGATCGAGCACACCGGATGCGCACAGGTTGGCGATGGGTTCCATGGTGGGAGCAAGTGAATGCACAGCGTAGTTGATCACGGCGCCACCGCTGCCGCGTGCCGTGCGGGGATCGCGACCGGTGGACACGTGGAAGGTGATCGGCAGGCCGACTTCCTGGACGCACGCCCAGAGCGGGTCGAATTCTGGCAGGTTGTAGTTCAACGCTTCGTGGTCTGGAGGGCCCCACACGGGTTTGCAAGGCAGGGACAGGCCACGGAAGCCGAGCGCGGCGCATCGCTGTACTTCTGCGATGGCGCCGTGCAGGTCCGCTGGAGCGATGCAGGCCATCGGTGCCAGGCGGTCGTTGTAGCTGCCAAATGTTTCCCAGGCCCATTCATTCCAGGCACGGCACATGGCTGAGCTGAATTTGGCATCAGGCGTTGCCCAGATCGTCAGGCCCTTGTTGGGGAAGAGGATCTCTGCATCCACGCCGTCGTCGGTAAGCGCATCGATGCGTTCCGTGGGTGTTTTGCCGGCGTTGTTGCGGAGCTGGTCTTCTCCCTCGTAGGCCACGTTGCGAATGCGAACGGGCCGGAAACCCTCCGTCTTCTGCAACGGTTGGCCCTTGCCGTCGAGCACGATGCCGGGGAGGCGATCGTGGTAGGCGCGGTCAATCCGCGCGGATAAGAAATCGCGAGGCTCCTGCACGTGGCCATCGGCAGATGCAATGAAGTATTTGTTCCCGTCGCCTGGGCGAGCGGATCTTGCCCAATCGGCATTGCCCGGGGTCTCACGGCGCCAGCCGTTGGCGGCATCCTGCGTCTCCATCTTCATAGTCTCCACTCCACCGTGGCCTACACTCCACCAAGAGTGCGTATCAGCATAACGGCCCGCTGAATGCGGCGTCTATTACCCAAACGCAGTGTCGCAAAGTGCAAAACTTCTTAAATTGTGCGGTAGTTCACACTTCGTTTACATTGATATTCCTTCGTTACGGGTTAGAATTCGCATATCGCGACAGATGATCATTCAAGAGTCGAAAAGGAGAAGTGGGTGAAGCTGCCAGAAGAGGTGTATAGAAATCGCTTGGGCGCGGCCGGTCAGGCAACCTTTTGGGATACGCAGAGCGTACACGAGTCCATCGGCGGCGAGAGCCAGTCGCTGCGCTCCACTGAGCGTATGATCGAGAAGGCGGAGTTGCTTCCGGGCACATTGAAGGTGGAGGAGGTGCGCGACGAGGAAGGGCGCGCGCCGGTGAAGCTCACCCGCGAGATGCTCGAGTCGGAAGCGAAGCGCAAGCGCTGGCACGTGTTGGTGGTGCAGACGACGACCACCGAGAACGGCACGATGGTTTTTGCCAATGATCAGCGCATGGGGCGTCGCTGGGTCTATGTTGAGAGCCTGAATCTCGACAGCCTTAAAGACGCCATGGCGGTCCTGGCGGACGGCAAGGCGTCCCTTTTCTGGCCGCATGGTGAAGTCACGGCGCTGTTCCGCGCGTGGGCGGCTCAAGCTCGTACCCACGATGTGACGCTCGATGACGGCACCAAAGCGCGTATTGCGACGGTTGCCTATCCGTCAACCAAGCCTGTGCTGATAGAGAACACGTTCCACCGGCGCGCGAAGCGGCAGGTGGGAGGCATGAGTCATCTAGATCAGCTCGAGGCAGAGAGCATTCACATCATGCGCGAGGTGGTCAGCCAGGCGGAAAATCCGGTGATGCTCTACTCCGTGGGCAAGGATAGCTCCGTGATGGTGCACCTGGCGCGTAAAGCCTTCTATCCCAGTACCCCGCCGTTCCCGCTGATGCATGTGGATACCCGCTGGAAGTTCCAGGCGATGTACGCGTTCCGCGAAGCGCTCGCGAAAGACACGGGTATGGAGTTGATTACGCACATCAATCCCGAAGGCATCGAGAAGGACATCAATCCCTTCGATCATGGCAGCGCGCTGCATACCGACGTGATGAAAACCCAAAGCCTGAAGATGGCGCTGGACAAACATGGTTTCGATGTCGCTTTTGGTGGTGCGCGTCGCGACGAAGAAAAGAGTCGGGCCAAGGAGCGGGTATTCTCGTTCCGTACGGCGAGCCATCGTTGGGACCCGAAGAATCAACGTCCTGAGCTTTGGAATCTGTACAACGGGCACAAGAACAAAGGCGAGAGCATTCGTGTGTTTCCGCTCTCCAATTGGACCGAGCTCGATATCTGGGAGTACATCTATCGGGAAGAGATTCCCATCGTGCCATTGTACTTCGCGGCTGAGCGACCGGTGGTGGAGCGCGATGGCATGTTGATCATGGTTGATGACGACCGCATGCGTCTCTACGACGGCGAGCAGGTCGAGATTCGCCGCGTACGGTTCCGTACGCTTGGTTGTTATCCGCTCACTGGTGCCTTCGAGTCGGATGCCGATGATATGCCATCCATCGTTCTGGAACTGCTGCAGAGCAAGAGCAGCGAACGACAAGGTCGGGCGATTGATGCGGACTCCTCCGCGTCCATGGAAAAGAAAAAGCAGGAGGGTTACTTCTAATGAGCGAAGCGGAAGTCATGGCGGCGGACGATATTGAAGCGCGCGTTGAAGCATACATCGCCGAGCAGGCCGGACTGGACCTGCTG
>JAUIED010000084.1 GCA_030428905.1 Gammaproteobacteria bacterium | reverse complement strand
GGATTCCGGGGTAGAGCGCGGGTCCAGCTCGAATGCCGCAGTGCTCGAACGCACCACGGGCACGAAGTCTGCGTCGTGTGACGCCGCCTCACCGCGGCGCACCAGGCATACCGCCGTCCAGAGAATGACCACCACGAACAGCGCCGCCACTAACGCAAAGAACGCCCGGCCGCCAAAACCGTCCATGGACGCCGCAAACAGGGTGGGACCTGCCACCGCGCCAAAACTGTTGAGCATGAGCACGCTGGTACCCACCGGAAGGAAGTGCATGGGAATGCGGTCGTTGGCGTGCGCAAGGCACACGGGATAGAGCGCATTGGCTGCCCCACCCAGGAGGAACACCGCCGCAATGAGTGTGGTCGCGGAGTGCGTGGCCCAGAGCGACAGCGCGGCGGCGGCGGCGCCCAGCAGCCCGAGCAACACCAGCACGTACCGCCGATCCACACGATCCGACAGCTTGCCAGCCGGGTACTGAAGCGCCGCACCGCCGAGAATCATGGCCATCATGAGCTGTACGGCCATCAGCGCATCGTAGCCGAGCGCCAGGGCAAGCACCGGCAGGAGTGCGTAGAGCGCGCTTGTTACCAGGCCAGCAAGCACCGGCGTCAGGAACGCCGCTGGCGCTTCACGGGCCAGGCGACGAATTTCGGTGTGCGCTGTGCGCGGCCGGCGCGGCTGCTGCATGGGTATGAGCGACAACGGCAGCACCGCAAGAGACAGCAGCGCAACGCCAAGCACCACAGGTGCGGCATCGAGCGGAGGCGCGATCGGTACCGCGAGCTGGCCGAGCACCATCGCTGTCAGCACCAGCATGGTGTAAAACGCAAGGGTGCGGCCCCGGTTAGCATCGGATGAGCGATCGTTGAGCCAGCTTTCGATGACGATGTAGCAGCCGGAGATGCCAAGCCCAGTGGCGAAGCGCAACACCATCCAGGCCGGCAGGTCTGCAAAAACGATCACGCCGAGCAGCGCAAGACCACACACGGTCGTTGCCGCGCTGAACACGCGTATGTGCCCCACCGCGGCGACGAATCGAGGCACGAGCAGGCAGCCCGCCAGAAATCCTGCAAAATAGGCCGTGCCAGTGAGACCGATGGCGGTTGCGTCCCACCCCAACCCATCCGCCCGCAGCGGCAACAGCGTGAGCTGCAGACCATGGCCGGCGAGCAGCAGCGCGGTGGAGAGGTAAAGCACCAGAAACTGTCGTGTCTGCTGTAACACCGCCAGCAAACCCTACCAGCGCGCGCGCGTGCCGCGCGCATCTACGTGCACGAACGGCCCGTGCGCCGCCGTGCTTCCATACACACCCAGGCCGCCAACACGCTCCCCGAACAAGCCCCTGCGAGACATGTCATCGATGAATGATGCAAGCCACAGGGCGTCTTCCTGATCAATGTTGCCGTCGCCGTTCAAGTCGTCCATCACGCCATCCGCGGGGTGTTCATCGATGAAGATATCGGCCGCACCGCCCCAGACATGACGGCTACCCGGCACGTTGCCGATGCTATGGTTGTACCAGGGCGTACGATAACCACTCATGATGACGAATCCGCCAGTAGCTCTTCCGCTGGCATTCAGTTGCGCAAGGATGCTCTCCAGCTTGAGCAGCAGACTCGCCCGCAACACCACATACTTCGGAAACCCACCCGGCTGTTTGGTGACGAACTGCCCCAGGCGAAAGTTCGGCGACAGCGGCGTGTGCTGATTGTCTTTGGTGACCTCCACGTACCCCGGCGGCGCCTGATAGATGTCAAGGTCATTCAGCGGCTGGCTTGGATAGGCGCCAATCCGGTATCCGTTCAGATAGCCTTCGCCCGTCATGCGCGCAGCAGCAACCATCACGAACACATGTATGGTCGCAACCTCGCCGGAGGCACTATTGGTTATGGTGAGCGGGTACAGACCAGGCGCCTTCGGCGCCTGCATTGCACTTTCGCCCACAGCAATGGTACGCCCGGCAAACTCCGCAGTGCCGCCATTGAGCGCATCACGAAAGTGCACCGAAAAGTGCTGCTCCGGCATCACGTAGATCGCAAACTCCGGGTAGGTCACAGTATGCCCATCCACTACGACGGGCACGCCCAGGCGCCGGCCATCCCAGCCGTGAGCAGGAGCCAGCAGACAGGCAAAGAGCAGCGTAAAGAGAGGCCGCTTCATCTCAAGACAGCAACGCCGGTTCCGGGAAGTGCAGTTAGATAGGAGCAGTTTCGCCTGAAGCGACACTCGACGCCAGACTTTCGCCCGCTGACACCGCAACCACGCTGCCCCCCAGGGATAAACCAGCCCGGCAACCGGCCAGCCAACGCTTCGAACACATCGAAGCATGGGCACCATACAACCTGCTTTTTTCGATGCAGACAGCTCGGCATGCTGCGCGCCGTTTCTACATGCATTCGTCCATCAACACCAAGGAGTACATTTATGTGGATTGAAGACCCATTTCGTTCAGTCATCGGCGGCACCCTGATCATCTTCGCCGCGTGCACGGCGCTCATGGGCGGCATGGCCGTCGTCAACGCCTTCGTGTGAGCGCACATGAGACGGGCGGTACGCCGCCCGTCACCCCCCGCTATCGAACCTACGTGCTGGCCATGCTGGTGGTCGTGTACGTGTTCAATTTTCTCGATCGCCAGATCGTCACCATCCTGGCAGAGCCGATCAAACTCGACCTTGGCCTGAGCGACACCCAGATCGGCCTCATGACGGGGCTCGCCTTCGCTGTTTTCTACACCGTGCTGGGTATACCTATCGCCCGGCTTGCCGATCGAGCCAACCGCACCACCATCATCACCGGCGCGCTCGTCATCTGGAGCGGCATGACTGCCCTTTGCGGCATGGCGCAGAACTTCGCACAGATGCTGGCTGCACGCATCGGCGTGGGTGTCGGGGAGGCCGGCTGCTCACCGCCGGCGCATTCGTTGATTGCCGACTACTATCCGGCAGAGTCGCGCGCCTCGGCCATGTCTATCTACGCGCTCGGCATACCCATCGGCAGTATTCTCGGCCTTCTGGCCGGCGGCTGGATCGCCGAGTTTTACGGTTGGCGTGCAGCGTTCTTCATCGTCGGGTTACCGGGCATCCTCCTGGCGGTAGCATTCAAGATGACGGTACGCGAGCCCCTGCGCGGCCTGTCCGATGGCACGGTCGGCGCCGCAACCCCGCAGCCACCGCTGCGCGACACTCTGCCGGTGCTGCTCAAGAACAGGACCATCATGCACATGGCAATGGGCGGCGCACTGACCTCGTTCGTGGGCTACGGCCTCGGGCAGTGGCTGCCTGCATTTTTCATTCGGGTACACGAGATGGGCATCGCTGAAACCGCGACCTACTTCGGCCTGGTGCTTGGTGTGGCCAGCGCTATCGGCACGCTCCTGGGCGGCAACATCGCCGACCGGCTTGCACGTCGCGACAAGCGTATGTACGCCTGGGTGCCGGCAGCTGGTGTTCTGGCGGCATTCCCGTTCTATGTGTTCGCCATGATGAACGATTCGCCTTATCTCGCGATTGCGGTGCTGGTGGTGCCGAGCCTGCTCAACTCGCTATGGTTGGGGCCGGCTTTCGGCACGATCCAGAACATCGCTCCCACCCGCATGCGCGCCCTGGCATCCGCCGTAGTGCTGTTCATTCTGAACATCATTGGCCTCGGTCTGGGGCCGTTTCTGGTGGGTGTACTGAGCGACGCGCTGGAAGGCACGTTCCCCGGCGAGGGTCTGCGTTGGGCTATCCTCATCGCCACCGGCGCTTACTTCTGGGCCGGGGCCCACTTCCTGCTCGCCGCTCGCAGCCTGCGCGAAGATCTGCAGCACGCCAGCGGACCCGCGCAAAACGCCAACGCCGTCTGAGCCGCCGGCTAGTGGCGCAACCAGAGCGCCTCCGTCACAAGGCACACGCCACCGTAGCGGGACAGTGTGGGGCGCACCGCGTCGATTATCCGTTCCACCACCTCGTCTTCGTTGCAGGCTATGATGAACATGCAGTTGGTCGACGTGCCGGCCGGCTCATCGCCACGACGCTCGCCTCTGTCGCCACGGCCGCTGGCGTGGTCGATGAGCGTGTAGCCAGGCGCTCCAGCTTCGAGTAACAGGTCTGCCAGCCGCGGTGCAATCGCGCGCTCGATGACGACCTCGATTCGTTTGCAGGGCTTCATATGCAGTGCCTCGTCACGCGATCAGCCAGCGTACCGCCGCATGGTACAGCGGAATGCCGACGATCAGGTTGAACGGAAAGGTGATGGCCAGCGACGTGCCAAGATAGTAGCTGGGATTGGCTTCAGGCAGGGCCAGACGCAGCGCGGCTGGTACGGCGATGTACGACGCAGAGGCCGCAAGCACTACCAACAGCAGCGCGTCGCCCTCCCCCAGCCCCAACATCCACGCAAGGGCCATACCCATGGCTCCGTGCAAAAGCGGCAGTAACAGGCCCAAAAACGCCAGAGCCAGGGTTTGACCGCCGCCGCGTGAGAGATCGCGCATGCGTCGCATGGCGACAATCCCCATGTCCAACAGAAACAGACAGAGGATACCGATGAACAGGTCCACCACCAGCGGTTCGAGTTGCGCCATGCCCCGGCTGCCCGTTGCGTAACCGATGGCAAGGCTGCCGAGAATGAGAAACACCGAGCCATTCAGAAACGACTCGCGCAGCATCCCTTTCGCTTCAAAGGGCACAGCACCCGCACCATTGTTACTGTAAATACGGTAGAGCAACAGACCAACGATGATCGCGGGTGACTCCATCAACGCCATGGCTGCCACCATGTAACCGCTCCACGACACTTCGCCTGCATCGAGAAAGCTGGTGGCAGTGACGAATGTCACCGCACTCACCGATCCATAGGTGGCCGCCATTGCAGCAGCATCTGCCGCACCGAGACGTGCGCGCAGCGCAAAAAACACTCCCAGCGGGATGAGACTCGCAAGCAGCACCGCAGCGCCGAGCGAGGTGAACGTCGACCAGCCGCCAAGACTGGAGCTGAGCGCCACGCCTCCTTTAAAGCCAATCGCAAAGAGCAGGTACAGCGACAACAGCTTGGCAACCTGCTCTGGAATCTCCAAGTCCGAACGCACCAGTGCCGCCAGCAGCCCAAGCGCAAAGAACAGCAGTGGCGGCGATGTGAGGTTGGCGAAAAACAGGCTGTCCATGCGCGCCGGTCAGCTCTGTTCGACGCGCGCCGCTTTCGCCTCGCTCTCCTGCGCCATGCGCGCTTTAAGATGCGCCACGCGCTGGAGAATGGCATCGTCCGCCGATCCGAGAATCTGGGCGGCAAGAATTCCGGCATTACGCGCGCCATCGATAGCAACGGTGGC
This sequence comes from Gammaproteobacteria bacterium, assembly GCA_030428905.1. Taxonomy (GTDB): domain Bacteria; phylum Pseudomonadota; class Gammaproteobacteria; order Pseudomonadales; family Azotimanducaceae; genus SYFY01. The sequence goes on along the minus strand of JAUIED010000084.1, from coordinate 12,740 downwards.
CACTGGCACACCTGCCGGCATCTGAACGATCGACAGCAAGGCGTCCTCACCGGCAAGGCGTGTAGCGCTCACCGGCACGCCGATCACCGGCAGGGGTGTGAGCGAGGCGATCATGCCGGGCAGGTGCGCCGCCCCGCCGGCACCAGCAATGATCACTCGAAACCCCTGAGCCACGGCACTTTCCGCAAATTCAAAGAGCCGCCTAGGCGTTCGATGGGCGCTGACCACAGATACCCAGCTATCGATATCGAGCTCGCGCAGAACATCGCGTGCAGGGGCCATTGTGGGCAGATCAGAGTCGCTGCCCATGACGATGGCAACCCTGGCCATCAGACCGCCTTCAGCAGGTTTACGGATGCATCCGCACGCTGCGCCGCCTGCAGCGCGCTCACAGACACCACGGTGAGGTGGCCCATCTTGCGCAGCAATCGAGGTTCGCTCTTGCCGTACCAGTGCACGTGCACCCCTTCCGCCTGGTCGTCGATAGACATCCGGTCGCGGCAGGCACGATCCAGTTCAGGCTCGTACAGCAGATTATTCATCGCCGCCGCCTGCGACTGGCAAGGCGCCGGAAGGGGCAGGTCGCTGATGGCCCGCATATGCAACTCGAACTGAGACACATCAAAGGCTTCGATGGTGAGATGGCCTACATTATGCACCCGCGGGGATATCTCGTTCACCATCAGGCCGGCTTGTGTAACGAACATCTCAACGGCAAAAACACCAACGCCTTCCAGCGCCTCGACGACCCGCAGCGCCAGGCTGCGTGCCTGTGCTTCGAGCCTGTCACCAAGCCCCGCCGGACAAACCACCTGGCGCAGGACGTTGCCCCGCGCATCGAAGTCCATGGCGAACACCGGATAGACCGCAAGCTGGCCCGCTGCGTTGCGCGCAACGAGAACAGCCACCTCCTGCTCGTGCTCGACCCACTGCTCCACAATGCACGGCGCACCTGCCATGGCTTGCGGTAGGAGGCCGTCCTTCACCACTGCCACACCCAGCCCGTCGTAGCCGCCACGCTGACGCTTGACCACATAGCGAGAACCGAACGGGATGTCGCTGTGTTCGTTTACGCCATTATCGAAGCGGAGGAACGGTGCCGTAGGTATACCGTGTTCAACGAGCCAGGCCTTCTGATCCGCCTTATTCTGGATCAGCCGCAGCGTCTCCACTCCGGGAGCAACCCGTATGCTACCGTCTGCCGCCCGATCGGCGATCATATCGAGCACATCAACCGGCACGTCCTCACGCTCAAAAGTCACCACGTCACAACGATCAAGCAGACGTGCCACGTTGACGACATCACCCAGACCGCCATAGATCACCTCATCTGCTACCGCTACCGCAACATCATCCGGCCGTGAGGCAAGAACAACGGAGCGCAGCCTGAGCTGGCGCGCGGCGCGGCACAGATAGGCGCCGAGCTGTCCGGCGCCCAATATACCTATAGCGGTTCCCATTAGGCGTCGTCGCCGCCGAGAAAGCCGAGGATGTGCAGCAGGCTGGTGAACAGGTTGTAGATCGACACAAAAAGCGTCACCGTCGCCATGATGTAGTTGGTCTCACCGCCACGCACGATGTTCTGGGTTTCCCAGAGGATCAGGCCGCACATGAGCAGCACAAACAGGCCCGAGACGGCCAGCGACAATGCGCTCATCTCGAAGAACACAGCTGCAAGGCCCAGACAGAAGGCGACGAGGATACCGATCGTCAGAAAGTTCCCATAACCGCGAACATCCACCGCCCGCTCGGAACGTGCGTAGGCCGAAAGGCCAAGAAACGCCACCGCCGTGGTGCCTGCAGCCGTAGCGACCAGGGTCGGGCCGTTGGCAAGACTCAGGTAGGCGTTGAGAATAGGACCCAACGTGTAACCCATGAACCCGGTGAGCGCGAACACCGACACCAGGCCCCAGGCGCTGTCGCGTAGCTTCATGGTGAGGAACAGCAAGCCGAAGTAACCCACCAGAGTGACGATGATGCCAGGATGATCCAGGCCAGCGGCTGCCGTCGCCATCGCGACCACACCGCTGAACGCGAGCGTCATGGAAAGGAGCCTGTAGGTATTGCGCAGGACCTTGTTCTGCGCAAGCTCCAACCCCTGATCAGGGGTTGCTACCGTGCTCGAATCCAACGCTGCTTCACGCACCCTTTCAACTGCCATGGTCTCGTCTCCAGTAATGTGACCGAGGCAAACTCTAACGGCTTCCATCCGAAGGTCTATTCAATCCTTCAGATGGATTCCTTCCGTTTTGTCGAACTATGGTGGAGCCGCCGCCAGGTGGATTCTGCGACCTGAGGTAATCCCAGCCCCTGCACGCGTCGTGAAAGTTTGCGATTCAGCCGGGAGACGGCGTCAGCGATACAGATCTGCAATCGCGGCCCGCGCGCCGACAGCGCAAAGCGCTCGCCGGAGTCCAACTCCACGTCGAGCCGACACTCATATAACGTGCCCTTCACCGCGCCAACCACCTCATGCAAACTGGCATCAAGTCGGGCCACTGCGTCATCGAATGCCGCAAGCTTGTAGCCAACCTGGCGTTCCAGGCTCGTACCGAACCGCGCCGACACGCCGGGATCTATCCGAATATCGAAAATCATGCGACCACCGGATTCAAAAGAAAATATGTTCGCCCGAGGCGGCAAGGCACGAAATCAGAGACTTTCGCTGAAGTTCATCGACAAAACCGAATCATTCGAATCGACCTACGGATTCTGACGGAACAATCCGATTTTCTGAACCAACAGAACACGCGAAGCTGTGCTGGCAATCTAGCAGAGGAACTGACATGCCAATCGAACAGCTCCTGAAGTCCGACACCACACGCAACACCCTATCCGGCTTCCTCGGAGGCGCCGCAGGAGGCGCGCTGATAAGCGCCATCAGCAACAAAAAGCCAGCGAAAAAGCTGCTCAAAGCGGGCGGGCTCGTGGCCCTTGGCGGTATTGCGTGGTCTGCAGTACAGAAGTATCGCGAACAAACCAACACCCCGGTAGACATTCACGAGCCGCCTGCACGTCCGGAGTCACGACCGCGCGACGGGCTTCTGCTGCTGCGCGCGATGATCGCTGCGGCCAACGCTGATGGTCACCTGACCGACGCTGAGCAATCCCGCATCTGGCAGCACGCTATTGACGAAGGGTTGAGCGGTCCTGCCCTGAGCGAGCTCGAGCATCTCCTGCTGAAACCTCCGGCCATGATGGACATTGTGCACAACGCCACGAACCTGGAGTCACGCCTGGAGGTATACAGCGCATCTTTGGCAGCAATCGACGAGAACTGCGCACCCGGACGCCTCTACCTCGAGGATCTGGCTGTCGCGCTGCGCTTGCCTACACCGCTCATTGCAGCGATACACCGCAGAGTTGGAGCCCCGGCGGCCGCTTAACCGCCGGCAAGCAGGTGCGCCGTCAGGCCCGGCTCGGCGTCACGGTACACTCGCTCGTACAACCGGGTGTAGCTGGAGTAACGGATAAGCCATATGCCGTTCTGCCTGACGTAGCGATCAACGTATTCCGCCGCACCCACGGTGGTGAGGTTGTCCTCACGCAGGTTCAGCGCGTAGTCGAGCAAACGCCAGCGGCCTTCCGCCGTGCCATCAGCGTGCACGTCGATGACTGGCATGTGCACCGTGTGGCAACCCACGAACTCCTCGTGAAACGCGCCACCGATGGCGGCGACGATAGCGTCGCGGCCCTGGGCCTGAAACACATAGGTGCCTCCGTGAAAGTCCACTTCGGCATCCTCCGTGAGGATGCTGGCCAGGAGTTCCAGGTTGCAGGTATCTATCGCACGGCAATAGGCATACTTGAGCCGCTTGATGTGCTCGATGGCTTGCAGATCGAATTCCATAGTCATGGCGCCATGTATTGACCGCCGTTGACGTCGATGGACGCCCCGGTGATCACTTTGGAGTAATCGGACACGAGCCACAGCACGGCCCGCGCACAGTCGTCTTCGTCGGGAATGATACCCAGCGGGATGCGTGACGTAATCTCGCCCACCACCTCTTCGCGTGGCCTGCCTGCCTGCACCTGCATGTCGATGTAACCGCGTACCGGCGCGCCGTATATCCAGCCCATGCGCGCCGCATTCACCCGCACTCCGTGCACACCGAAGTCGTTGGCCATGTGCCGTGTTAGCACATTCAGCCCACCTTTTGCCGCGGCATACGCAGCCTCACCAGGGAACGGGTTGACCGTAGCCATGGTGGAGACGTTGGCAACGGCACCACCTCCCGCCCGCTGCATGGACGGCAGGCAAGCCTGCGCCATGCGCAGCGCACCCGTGCAATTCACATCGTACACGGCCGCCCAGGAGGCAGGATCTGCCACATCCGTGGTCGCCCAATCGCCATGGTTGTAAGCGCTGTTGACAAGCCCCTGAACAGGGCCGAAACGCGCCTCCGTAGCATCCACAAGCGCCCGGCACTGCGCGGCGTCTGTGACGTCGGTTGGCATCGCAACCGCCTCGCCACCGGCCGCTTCGATCTCCTGCACAACCGTTTGCAGAAACTCCGCGTTGCGCGCTCCAAGCCCGACCAGAGCGCCCTCCTCCGCAGCGAGCTTTGCCATCGCCTGACCCATACCAGGGCCCACGCCAGACACCACTATTACTTTGTTCTTGAGCAGCACTTCGCTACCACCTCCCCTGCAACAACTCAGTGCGAAACGATAGCCACGGCGGCGCGGGAAAGCAAAGCGGGAGAGGGCTCGCACAGGCTTGAGCAACTAATGTTCCGTTTTGCGTAACTGGTCACGGTACCGGGTTGCACAAGCGCGCAGACTACGTCCATCCAGAGGCGTATGCCCGAACCAGGAGAGAGTCATGTCGGTTTATCAGATTATCTACATCAGCGCGGCCAGCGAGCAGTTCGACGATGATGCCATTGCGGAACTCCTGCAGCTGGCCCGCACCAACAACGCCAAACGGGATGTTTCCGGACTGCTGGTATTCCACGAAGGTTCGTTCATCCAGGTGCTCGAGGGAACGAAAGGCGCAGTAAAGGACACCTTCGCCAAGATTGGTACCGACCCGCGCCACCAGGATGTGCAGGTGCTGTGGGAAGGCACGGTGGAGGAGCGTTCATTCGAGTCCTGGTCCATGGGCTACAAACCCACACGCTCTATCAAGGACGTTCCTGCAGGCTTCCATCCGTTTCTCACTTCGGGATTCCGCCGCAATGACGAAACGCCGGACATGGCCCGCAAAGCCCTGCTGGCCTTCAGAGAGGGGCGCTGGCGCGCGAATCCGGCTGCGGCCCACTAAACGGACTGCGCCCACTCAACGATCGCGGCGTAGCCGTCGAGCACCGCGAGGCTCGCGTCGCGATCGAGCGTTGGCAACGACAGCACGACGCTGTTCACCCCTTTGTCACGCAGTGCAGCTAGCTGATCGGCGCTCGACGGCTGGGTGAGCAGCGCGATATCGATCTCTTCCACGCTCCGACCGCGCTTGGCGCATTCCTCCGCCAGCATCGTCAGACGCTCGTCGAACTCCGGCACGTGCACCGGGTACCAGCCCTGCGCATACTCGGCGATGCGACCCATGGCCCAGGTGGAGGTTGCGCCCACGTACACCGGCGGGTGCGGCCTGGATACCGGTTTCGGCTCCACCCAAACCGGATCGAAGTCCACATAGTTGCCGTGGAACTCGGCATCTCGCTGCGTCCAGCACGCCTGCATGGCGAGCACATGCTCGCGCAGCACCTGCCAGCGCTCCTCATACGCCACGCCGTGGTTCTCCAGCTCCTCCGCAAGCCACCCCGCACCTACACCAAAGAGGAAACGTCCTCCGGACAGCACATCGAGGCTCGCGGCGCGCTTGGCGAGTGCAATGGGGTGATGTTCAGGCACCAGGCAGATACCGGTGCCCACTTTGAGCCGTTCGGTAACCGCAGCAACCTGAGCAAGATAAGTAAAGGGCTCAAACGACTCGCAGTAGATGCTCGGTAGCTCACCGCCCATGGGATAGGGTGTGCGTCGTGAAGCGGGCACGTGCGTGTGTTCCACCACCCACAATGCCGAGAATCCGCGAGCCTCGGCTTCCCGCGCAAGATCAACCGCACTGATAGCGTAAGCCGTGGGAAATGTCGACAGACCTACTTCCATAGCGCTCTCCAAACTGGCAATCGGTGCAATGTGACATGCACCAGCTTCGCCGTCGAGCAATCAGGGCACGAGCGCTGGCAGGACCGTGCCGACCGCTTCGCCGAAGCCGATGCTCACCTGGCCCGCGCGGACGCATTCGCCCCGAAGGATGACGGTATCGCCGTCTTCGAGAAACGTACGCACCTCACCGTTTGGCAGCGTGAGCGGCTCTGCACCACCACGTGTGATCTCGATGAGCGCACCCTCGCTACCGGCGCTGGCACCCGACATGGTGCCGGTACCGAACAAATCGCCCGGCTGCAGGTTGCAGCCGCTGACCGTGTGGTGGGCAACAAGCTGCGCCACCGTCCAGTAGGCGTCGGTGAGGTTACTGCGCGACAACGTCACCGGCGCTTCTCCCTGCGAGCGCATGCGCGCGGTCTGCAGCGCCACCTCAAGCTGCAGGTCGATAGCACCCGCCGCATCGTTGGCGTCGCTCGCGAGATACGGCAACGCACCAGGTTCGCCTGCCGCGCGCAACCAGGGGCTGCGAAATGGTTGCAGAGCTTCCATGGTAACGATCCACGGTGAGATGGTGGTGGCAAAGCTCTTGGCGAGAAAGGGGCCGAGCGGTTGATACTCCCAGGCCTGAACGTCGCGGGCAGACCAGTCGTTGAGCAGGCACAGTCCAAAAATATGCTCCTCAGCCTGCGCCATTTCGACGGGCTGCCCCAACGCATTGCCCTGGCCAATGAACACGCCCACCTCAAGCTCGTAGTCGAGGCGCTGACAGGGCGCAAGCACCGGTTGTTCCGCACCCGCCGGCATGATCTGCCCGCGCGGCCGAACAAACGCCTGGTCGCTGACACCGATGGACGAGCTGCGGCCGTGATAGCCGATGGGCACCCATCGGTAGTTGGGCAGCAACGGGTTGTCTGGCCGGAACAGGCGACCGATGTTGGTGGCGTGGTGAATGGAGGTGTAGAAATCGGTGTAATCGCCGATGCGCGCCGGAACATCGAACTCGACGTTTGCCAACGGGATGAGGCAGCGCTCCACGGTTTGCTGATGCGCGCTGCCCGCCTGCAGCAGATCGCTCAGCAGCGCGCGCAACGCGCTCCACGCCGAGGGGCCGCTCGCCATGAGATCATTCAGCGGACCATCGCGACAGGCATCCAACGCCGCCAGCCGCGCCACACCGCTGGCTGCCAGTGCCGCCAGGTCCAGCGCCTGATCGCCGACGGCAACCGCAGGACGATACCGCTCGCTGCCTTCGCGGCGCCGCAGCACGGCAAACGGCAGGTTCTGGATGGGGAACGCCGCACCCGGCAGGTTGGCGGAAGCAAGCCAACTGCGGCGTGTGGGATTGTGGGTCTCGTTCAATGCCCCTGCAACTCGCTCTCGTGCAGCCATGCTGCCTGGCGCGGCGCGCGTTTGGTGCGGCTCCACTCTTCCAGCATCTCGTCTGCCACCGACCGGGCGCGCGCTCGGTCGGCATCGGATCCCTTGTCAACTGCAAACTCCAGCCGGTGACCGTTGGGATCGAAGAAGTAGATGGAATCGAACAGGCCGTGATCGATAGGGCCGAGCACGTCTATGCCTTGCGATTCGAGATCGCGTTTGGCGTTGAGAAGCTCCTCGTGGGTCTCGAGCGCCAGCGCAATGTGCTGCACCCACTCCGGCGTGTTAGGGTCACGCCCCATGTCGGGCGAGTTGGGCAGCTCGAAAAACGCGAGCACGTTGCCGTCACCCGCATCGAGAAACACGTGCATGTAAGGGTCCGGCTCTTTCGTGCTCGGCACCTCGTTCTCGGCAAACGCCAACAGGTAGTCCATGCCGAGCACATCTCGGTAAAACGCCACGGTTTCTTTGGCATCGCGGCACCGGTAGGCCACGTGGTGAATCTGTTTGATCTTCATACGCTACGCTCAGCCCGTCTTGTCGAGCGCGCCACGCCGAAGCTGGTCGCGCTCCATGGATTCGAACAGCGCCTGGAAATTTCCTTCGCCGAAGCCTTCGTCGCGCTTACGTTGGATGAACTCGAAAAAGATCGGCCCGATCAGCGTCTCGGAGAAAATCTGCAGCAACAGGCGCGGCGCACCGTCCTCGGTGCTGCCATCGAGAAGGATACCGCGGCTTTTCAGTTCGTCCACCGGCTCACCGTGACCGGGCAGGCGCTCTTCGAGCATGTCGTAGTAGGTATCGGGTGGCGGCGTCATGAAGGGCACACCCTGAGCCTGCAGGCGGTCCCACGCGCCGATCAGATCGTCGCAGGCAAAGGCGATGTGCTGAATACCCTCGCCGTTGTACTGCATGAGAAACTCCTCGATCTGGCCGTTGCCGCCAGCTTCCTCATTGAGGGGGATGCGAATCAGGTTGTCGGGTGCGGTCATCGCTCGCGAGGTGAGGCCCGTCTGCTGGCCGCGGATGTCGAAGTGGCGGATCTCGCGGAAGTTGAAGAGCTTCTCATAGAACGCCGCCCAGTGATCCATGCGGCCGCGGTACACGTTGTGCGTGAGATGATCGATCACCTCGAGGCCCAGCCCCTTCGGATAGGGATCTACGCCATCGAGATATTCGAAATCGATGTCGTAGATGCTGGCACCGGGCTTGTAGCGGTCGATGAGGTAGAGCGGCGCGCCGCCGATGCCGCGAATGGCCGGCAGGCGCAACTCCATGGGCCCGGTGGGAATATCGATGGGTTGCGCACCGAGCTCCAGTGCGCGCTTGTAGGCGTGGTGTGCATCTTCCACCCGGAAGGCCAGGCCACAGGCGCAGGGGCCGTGCTCGTCGGCCTGGTAGTAGGCAACGCTCTTAGGCTCGTAATTGATGATGAGATTGATGTCGCCCTGGCGCCACAGGTGCACGTCTTTCGAGCGGTGCTTGGCAACGCGCTGAAAACCGGTCATCTCGAACACCGGTTCGAGCTGACCCGGCTCCCTGGCAGAAAACTCGACGAACTCGAAACCGTTCAGACCCATGGGGTTGTCTGGCATGGAGGATCTCCTATGGCGCGCACGCAGCGCAGAATGCACAGGATGCTAGCCTTTCGCGGCGGGTAGATCTTGCCTCATCAACCCGAAAACACTCAGATATAGAACTATTTGTTCTATTTTTAGACAAAAATCGGAATACTACTTCCGTTCGGGTGGCAATTGCGTCACAGGTGCGTCGCGACGCCGTTGCGGGCCAACACACCCACCACCTGATCCACATCCGGCGGGCCGGACGGAATCTCCGCATCGAGCGCCGTAAAAAGCTCCACTGCACGGCTCTGTTTGCCGGTGAACTCGAGCATCTCACCACCCCCTGCGCCGTACTGAAACGCGTGCACGGTTCCCGCGGGCACATGCACCAGCGTGCCGGGCCCACAGGCGACGGCCTCCCCATCGCAAACGAAATGCACCACCCCGCGGGTAACGTAGAACGACTCGTCCCAGGCATGACTGTGCGGCGGCGGACCGGTGCCCTCGTCGCCGGACTGCAGGGTGATCTGCTGGTCGCGCGCCTGCTCCGGCGTCGCCAGCACGACAATGCTGGTGCCAATGACGTTGAGCGGCTGCGGCCGGTCCTCAGGGCGAGAGATGAAGGGTCGATCAGACATGGGCTTTCCTCCAGAGGCTGACGCTACGATCCTAACCCCCACGATCCCGCGCGACACTATCCACCCGTACGCCAGATCCGCCCGCACGCCACACGCACGATGCGTTCAAGCAGAGCAGGAGCCGCCGCCCAGAACACAGAACCTGGCACAGTGCCGGTGCGCAAGCGGCACGTCTCGCGCCGTCGCCTCAGCAAGCGTGCCGCCGAGCTCAAAGCGGGGATCGTACGGCAGCAACGTGCAGGCAAGCACCGCCGGCCGCTCCGCACCGCGACGCTTGACCACCATGCGGGAGCTTGCGCACATCATGCTCTCGGGTTGCACACCAAGAATTCCCCAGCAGGCAGTCGTGATCTCCGGCACCACCGCTTCCGGGTCCATCTCCGGAAACAGCACCAGACGCTGCGGGTCTTGCGCATCCACGGGCACGTCATGCGCGGCAAACAAGCCTGCGAACCCGGCACGCAGATCACCCTCCTCGTCCCCCCAACGGGTGCGCGCAGCGATATCCAGCGCAAAGCCGTGCTCGGCCAACCACTGCAAACCCTTGAGCATCGGCCGCCAGCTTCGTCGCCCGCGCTCCTCCTCGTGTACGGCCTGATCGTGGTGATCAATCGACACGCGGATCTTGAGCTGCGCACCAAATCGCTGCCGCAGCCCCAGCAGCGACTCCGCGCACTTCATCATCGGCCGCATGGCATTGGTGAGCACGAGCACCGGGTGCCCCCGCGAAAGCGCTTCGTCGAGCATGTCGATGAACTGCGGATTCATGAACGGCTCGCCGCCGGTGAAACCGATCTCCACCGAACCGCGCGCTTCCCCCGGAATTTCATCCATAAACTCGCGCACTTCGTCTGCGCTCAAATACACCAGCCGATCGTTGCTGGGCGACGACTCGATGTAGCAGTTGCTGCACGTGAGGTTGCACAGGGTGCCGGTGTTGAACCACAGGGTGCGCAAGCCGGCAAAGCGCACCGATGCGCGCGGCTCGCCCGCCGCGGTGTGGTTGAGGTCCTGAAAGGGTAACAGTGACAGTGGAGAATTCATCAACGGGCCGGGTTACTGCGCTGTAGTTGGAGCGCATTGTTGCTGAGAGGTTCCCAGATGGCTACGGCATCTCATACCTTATCGATCAGAAATTGCCGTCGGCTACCTGAAAACAGGGAATTCCCAGGCTCCGCCACATGGCAACCACCGAACTCCGATCGTCAAACACGGCAAGTACCGAGTTTTCGAAATCGTACTTAACCGCCCACTCATGCTTGAGAATTGCGTCTGCACGGTGATCCGCCGCGGAGCGCATCAGCAGCCGGTGGTACGGCACTGAATACTTGGCAAGCCAACCTCGGGTCTCTCGCTCTGCCGAATCGCTGCGGGCGCTGACGATCCAGATTTCGAATCCTGTTTCGAACAGCGCGCGCAATACCTGGACAACCGGCTCGTTGGGCGTATCAAACAGCGATGCTTTGTTGAAGCTGTGCCAATCGGGCCGCTCACCCTCCAACAGATCGCGGCGATGGTCCACCAGGGCCAGCGTACCATCGAGATCAAACACGTACCTGGGCGCACTCATCTTCTGCCTCCGCGTTGCTAATGCCCTCGCTCAGCGGGTCGCCGCCAGGCTATCCCTTCAACCGCACCAGCTGATCCATCATACCGTCCAAGCCGTTATAGACATTCAGCGTACCGATACTGGACACCACGCTCTGCAATGCCTCCAGCTCCTTCAATCGCGCCATCATCGCATTGCCTTCGAGCTGACGAGCAGTATTGGCAAGCGCACGAACGCTCTGCGTCTCGTCTCTCCGGCGAATCGCATTCGCTTCAGCCAGCTTCTCCGCCTCGACAACCCGGTTCAGAATCGTCTTCATCTCACCCGGCAGGATGATGTCCTTGATACCGACCATCGACACCGCCACCCCCGCATCCGCAAGCGACCGGGCCACGTCCGCAAGCACATCCTCGCCCAGCTTTGATTTGTCCACGAGCAGCTCGTCCAGCAGGAGCGCACCGATGGTTCGCCGCAGTGCGAACTGCACAGCCCGGTATGCCAAGCCGTGGACATCCGGTAGATCCACCACCGCTCGGGTCGCATCGTTGATCCGGAAGTGCAGCGATGCATTGACCCGCAGCGACACGCGATCCCTGGTCAGAATTTCCTGACCGTTGATCTCGATCTCCTGAATGCGCTTGTCCACCGACAGCGCCACAATCTCATGGCCGAGCTTCCAGAAGGCATAGCGTCCCGGGCCAAGCGTGCGGTTGATCTGGCCGTCGACGATCACAATCGCTTCGTGTCCCTGGTCCACCGCCACCGGATAGAGCGCCTTGCTCAACCGTTCCAACGAAACTGTGGCACCGCTGCGATTGATCGCACGCACCCAGCGATCGGCGACTGCCAGGTCAGCGTCCACCTCAACGATCTCGATCGCCGTGTCGACGCTTTCCTTCCACAGCGCAACCACCTCCCCAGGCAGAGCCAGGCGTGTCAGCTGATGGTTGACGAATACGAACCCCGCTTGCTTTTCGCCGATTTCATAAAGGTCAAGGTGCTCGCGGAGCATATCGCTATGGGCACGGGCAAGGTACGCAGCGTTAGCCAGCTCTGCCAAGCCCTCGGAGATGTCAAAGGACTCTAAGCGCAGATGGCGGACGCGACGCCAGAAAACGTGGCGACCCGGCCGCAAAACACCCATCAGGTTGCCATCGCGGTACCACAACACCCGCTGCCACTGGGCAACGCGAATCGTTGATCTGAACATGACTATCTCCTAACTCCATTGTTCGAAAAGAGCAGCACTCAGCTGCGCCTGGTACGGTTCGCCACACAATCTGGCCAGCGGCGTCACGCGCTGCGACTTCAAGGCCCACGAATAATCGCCAGGCGCTGAACGAAGAGCTCTCCGCAGCTCACCAGTTGCTGGGACAAACAAGCACCAGCACACCTGCACCGTTCGGCAGCGCGAGGCACGGCCAGAAGTATCGAGCCGAGCTCTTCGTTGCTGCTATCCGGCACACATCCAACAAGTGGATGCGAGTGCCGCCAGTTGCA
>JAUIED010000083.1 GCA_030428905.1 Gammaproteobacteria bacterium | reverse complement strand
TTGCATACGAGAAGTGCACGTTGTGCGCCGAAAGCGTCATTCGTGTCCACCGCCTCGGCGCAGAAGAACAATGAAGACCGGCCCCCCCAGCATGGCAGTGAGCACGCCGAGCGGAATTCGCCCCGACGGCATACGAACGAGAGCAATCAGGACTTCGGAGGCAAGCAACACCAGCGCCCACGTTTACGCTACGCGGCCCTCTCGCACACTGCTTTGCAGTGTGCCGTCTATTCGCTTCGCGAAAAACGTGGTGGGCCCACCAGGACTCGAACCTGGGACCAATGGATTATGAGTCCACTGCTCTAACCAACTGAGCTATAGGCCCGCGGGGAAGGGCGGCGACTGCCGCCCTCTTAGCTTAACGCCGTCCAGTCTGCTCCATCCACTCGTCCAGGAAGCTGCGCAGATGCTCAGAGCGGCTCGGATGGCGCAGCTTGCGCAGCGCCTTCGCTTCGATCTGACGGATGCGCTCGCGCGTCACGTCGAACTGCTTACCCACTTCCTCGAGGGTGTGGTCGGTGTTCATGTCGATACCGAACCGCATGCGCAGCACCTTGGCCTCACGCGCAGTCAGACCGCCGAGCACCTCGCGGGTAGCCTCCTTCAGCCCTTCGCCGGTAGCGAGTTCTACTGGTGAGCCAATGGTCACGTCCTCAATGAAGTCCCCGAGATGCGAATCTTCATCGTCGCCAATCGGCGTTTCCATGGAGATCGGCTCCTTGGCGATCTTCAGCACACGGCGCACCTTGTCTTCCGGCATGTCCATGCGTTCGCCCAGCTCTTCGGGCGTCGGCTCGCGACCCATTTCCTGCAGCATCTGCCGTGAAACCCGGTTGAGCTTGTTGATCGTCTCGATCATGTGCACAGGAATACGAATCGTGCGCGCCTGATCGGCGATGGAGCGTGTAATCGCCTGACGGATCCACCACGTGGCGTAGGTGGAGAACTTGTAGCCACGGCGATACTCGAACTTGTCTACCGCTTTCATCAGGCCGATGTTGCCCTCCTGGATGAGATCCAGGAACTGCAGACCGCGGTTGGTGTACTTCTTGGCGATGGAAATTACCAGGCGCAGGTTGGCTTCGACCATGTCTTTCTTGGCGCGGCGTGCTTTCGCCTCGCCCATGGACATGCGGCGGTTGATCTCCTTGATCTCGCTGATGCTCAAGCCCGTGTCAGCCGTGAGCGACTTCAGCTTCTTCTGCGCTCGCAGGATCTCATCGCGGCGTGCTTCCACACGCGATGAGTAGTCTTTCTTCGCCTTGGCGAGTTTGTTTACCCAGGCAACACTGGTCTCATTGCCCAGGTAAGCCTTACGGAACACATCGCGAGGCACACCGGCATGACGCACACACACCGTCATGATGGCGCGCTCCTGACGACGGACGGTGGCCAGCGCACGTCGCGGCATATCCACCAGCTCGTCGAAGTGCCGGGGTACCAGCTTGAACGGCGAGAAGACCTCCGCCAGCTTCTCCGAAGCCTCTTTGCCTTCTTTCGTGTCGCGGCCCTTCTCCTTGAAGGTCTTCAACGTCTTGGTGTGCTGACGCTTCAAGGCCGTAAAGCGCTTCTTCGCTTCGACCGGGTCCGGCCCTTTCGGCTCATCGTCTTCGTCGTCGGACTTGTCTTTCTTGGCATCAGGACCCACCTGTGCCGCCTCCGGAACGTGATCCGTCGGATCCAGGTAACCCACCAACAGATCGCCGAGCTTCTCTTCGGCTGTAACCGCCGCATAGGTTTCGAGCAGATACTCCGCCGTGCCCGGGTATGCAGATACCGCAGACAGCACATCTCGAATGCCTTCCTCGATGCGTTTGGCGATGGCGATTTCGCCTTCGCGCGTAAGCAACTCCACCGTGCCCATTTCGCGCATATACATGCGCACCGGGTCCGTCGTTCGGCCGGCTTCCGTTTCCACCGCGGCAAGCGCAGCTGCGGCTTCTTCAGCCGCCAACTCATCAGCGGTGTTTTCTTCCGAGCTCAGCAGCTCGTCAGCGTCAGGGGCCGTCTCGTAAACGGTGATCCCCATGTCGTTGATCATGCGGATAATGTCTTCGATCTGATCCGGATCGGAGATATCGTCCGGCAGATGGTCGTTGACCTCTGCGTAGGTCAGATAGCCCTGCTCTTTGCCTTTGCCGATCAGCTCTTTGAGCCGTGACTGCTGTTGAGCCGTGGTTGCTGCGTTACTCATGACACCTCGTCGTCATTCGACCGTTGTTTCGCCGCGCGCATATCTGGCGTATGTCGCGACTGATTTCATGGTTCGACCGGCCGCACGGGCGCACTAACGCTTCTGCCGCAAGTTGCGAACAGGCGTAGTTACAGCGCTCATGCTGCTGGTGCTGAATGCGGGCGTTGTTGGGAGTGTTTACCCGGCTTTGCGTCGCTTGCTCCAATCTGGAGCGCTTTAGCGATCCTATTGCCGTCGGTACTGGTTGCCATGGCCCGGCGTAACCACGCATTCTAGTTCCTGATATGGGCGCTCCGCAAGCCGATTCAAGATGCCTAAAGCCTAGTCTGCAGCGCCTTCGGCTGCCGCCTGTTTCTGTGACAGGTATCGCAAAAGGTTCTCGCGGCTCGGGTCTTCTTTCACCGCCCGCAGCAACTCACGCTCTGCGCCTCGGTGTACCTGGCGGAGGTACTGATCGATGCCATCCATGAATTCCTGGGCCGCAAATTCGTCTGACATATCACGCGGACGCTCAGCCAAACGCAGCAGTGTGGGGAAGTCGGCCTCATCCGCCCAATGTGCAAGCAACTCCTCGACTCCCGCGTCGGTGTGACCCGACAGGAAAGTAATCACCTGGGCAAGCAATCCCGTCAGCGCACCCATCTGAAGCTTCTTCTCGGGCGACAGCCCATCGACGAGTCTGGGCTGCTTCAGCAGATGTGTAAGTAAGCGATCACTCATCCTTGAGAGCGCGCCCGTACTGGCAGTAGGCGCCGGACGCGCGGGTCGTCGCGCTTCAGCGGGAGCCACTGCGGCGCTGAGGCCATCGGTCATCGCCGCGAGTCGCGCCTGCATGAAATCCCGCAGCAGGCCTGCCTGCACGAGCTCCATGTAGGGTGCCGCCAGACCCGCCAGCTTGGCCTTGTCGGCCACAGAATCAAGGCTCAAGCCATCGCTCAGCTTATCGAACAGGTAATCCACCGCCGGCACCGCATTGTCCAGATGGCCAGTGAACGCCGCCGTACCGCCCTGGCGCACCAGGCTATCCGGATCTTCGCCCTCCGGCAGAAAGGCGAACTTGAGTTGTTTGCCCTCGCTGATCTCCGCAAGCGCAGCTTCCAACGCTCGCCAGGCTGCCTGCCGACCGGCCTGATCGCCATCGAAGCAGCACACCGCCTCGTCCGTGTAACGAAAGATCTTGCGAAAGTGCGGCCGGCCAACACTCGTACCCAGGGTCGCCACCGCGTAGGACACCCCGGCTTGTGCCAGAGCGACAACATCCATATATCCCTCGACCACCACCACCCGTCGAAGTTGTCGATTACGCGTGCGAGCTTCGAACAGCCCGTAAAGCTCCTCACTCTTGTGAAACACCGGTGTTTCCGGAGAGTTCAGATACTTGGGCCCACCATCGCCACCCATCACCCGGCCCCCAAAGCCGATGACCCGGCCGCGCAGGTCGCGGATAGGGAACATGATGCGCTCACGGAACCGGTCGTAAACCCGGCCCTTATCGTTACGCGTCAGCAGCCCAGCCTCCAGCAGCTGGGCCTCGGTAAAAGCGGGCAGCGCCTCTTTGACGTTCTGCCAGCCTTCTGGCGCAAAGCCGATGCCGAAATCTCGGGCGGTAATGCCTGCGATACCACGCCCCTTGAGGTAGGCAATCGCATTCGCGTCATCTTTCAAGCGCCCGCGAAAATACGCCTCAGCGCCCGCAAGGGCCTGATACAAAGGCTCGTTTTCCGCCCGCCGATCAGTTGCCTGGCTCCGCTCACGTGGCACCTCCATACCAACGCTGGCGGCAAGACTTTCTACCGCATCGAGAAAATCCATGCGGTCGTGTTCCAACAGGAAGGTCAGCGCCGTACCGCTCGCCTGACAGCCGAAGCAGTAGTAGAACTGCTTGTCGGGGCTGACTGAGAAGGATGGCGTCTTCTCGTCGTGAAATGGGCAGCGAGCCTGATAATCCTTACCGGCCTTCTTCAACGGCACGCGCTGATCAATCACATCGACGATATCGACGCGTGCCAGGAGGTCGTTGATGAAGGATTGCGGTATACGGCCGGCCATGGCCGCGAGACTACAGCATCCGGTCGGTTACTTGGAGCGTCCGTAGACGTCCTCGAAGCGCACGATGTCGTCTTCTCCCAGGTAGGAACCTACCTGCACCTCAATGAGCTCGAGCATGAGCTTGCCGGGATTGCTCAGGCGGTGTTTGGTTCCGACCGGTATGTAGATGCCTTCGTTCTCCGACAACATCTCGGTGCGCTCGCCGCACACCACCTCCGCGGTGCCCTGCACCACGATCCAGTGCTCCGAGCGGTGATGGTGCATCTGCAGCGACAAACGCGCCCCAGGCTTCACCTTGATGCGCTTGACCTGGTAGCGCGCGCCGTTTTCCACGGTTTCGTAGCTACCCCAGGGGCGGAAGACCTCGCTATGGCAGACGTACTCTTCGCGGCTTTCTGCCTTGAGCCGGTTGACCACCTCTTTGACATCCTGCACCCGGTCTTTGGCGGTGATCAGCACCGCATCCGAAGTTTCCACCACGATGAGATCTTCCACACCGATGGTGGAGACGAGCCGGTTCTGCGCCAGCACGTAGGAGTCGCGAGTGTCCACGGCCACCACGTCGCCGTCCAGGTGGTTACCCTGCCCGTCGCGCTCGGACTCATCCCAGATCGCGGACCAGGAACCAACATCGCTCCACGCAAACTGGACCGCCACCACAGACGCCTTGTCGGTCTCCTCCATCACCGCGTAGTCGATGGACTCACTGGGGGCGGAAAGGAAAGCATCGCCGGGCCGGAAAAAGTCCAGATCTTTCTCCCCCGCCGCATACGCTTCGGCAACCGCCTGCGCAATAGCGGGGCGCCGCAGCCGCAACTCCTCCAGGTAGGTTGCCGCGCCGAGCGCGTACATACCGGAATTCCACAGGTATCTGCCAGACGCCAGGTATTGCGCCGCCACATCGGCGCTGGGCTTCTCGACGAAAGAAGTCACGGGCACCGCGCCCGCCCCAACTTCAGCTACTTCGATGTAGCCATAACCCGTTTCCGGACGCGTGGGCGACACACCGAACGTCACCAGGCGACCTTCTGCAGCCGCAGCCGTCGCCAGCGCCGCTGCCTGAGAAAACGCCTCCGCATCGGGTACCAGGTGATCAGAGGGCAGGAACAGCAACACCGCATCCGGGTCCTCTTCCAGAGCCCGATGGGCTGCCAAGGCAATCGCTGGTGCCGTGTTGCGCCCGGCGGGTTCGAGGATGAGAGAGAGCCAGTCCACACCGATAGCGCGGCATTGCTCCGCCACCAGAAACCGGTGATCTTCATTGCAGACGATAATGGGTGCGGTGCTGGAAGCAGCGCCAGCCCTGATCAGGGTGTCCTGCAGCAGGGAATGCTCGGAAAACAGCGCATGGAATTGCTTGGGAAACAGCTCTCGCGACAACGGCCAGAGCCGGGTGCCGGCCCCACCCGCCAGAATCAGCGGCACAACGGTCGACATGCACGCGTCCTTGATCGTACGTAAGTTCCGGGCCAGTGTAACAGCTCGTCCAATGCAGATTGGGACGCGTCTCTCAGGCCGCCGGCGCGAGCCGTCAGCCCAGCCGGGCTTTCACCAGTCCGCTGACCTGACCCATGTCGGCACGGCCCTGAATCTGCGGCTTGAGGTGCGCCATCACCTTGCCCATATCCTGCATCGACGCAGCACCCACGGCCGCTACCGCCTCGTCGACGAGCGCTGCGAGCGCTTGCGGGTCGAGCGGCTGGGGTAGAAATTCCTGGATCAGATCGAGCTCGAACTGCTCTTTGTCCGCCAGATCATCACGTCCAGCCTGGCGGAATTGAGCGAGGGAGTCATTTCGCTGCTTGCGCATGCGGTCTAGAACGGCAAGAACATCCGGATCGTCAAGATCTTTGCGCTCATCAACCTCAACACGCTTGATCTCTGCGCCTATCAGCCGGAGTGCCGCCACCCGCTCTTTTTCGCGCGCTTTCATGGCGGCCTTGGTGGCCTCGCTGATACGCGCTTTGAGATCCATCAATACAGCTTTTCGAAACGCCGCGCTTCGCGCTGAAGCTTCTTCTGATAGCGCTTGACCGCAGCCGCCGCCTTGCGCTTGCGCACCGAGGTGGGCTTCTCATAGAACTCGCGGCGCCGCACTTCGCTCAGCACACCTGCTTTCTCGCAGGATCGCTTGAAGCGTCGCAGAGCGACATCGAACGGTTCGTTTTCCTTGACCTTGACGTGGGGCATGCGACCCTTTTGGCTCGTAAAAAGGCGGCGGATGATACTTGCATTGCGCAGCGGATGCAAAGCATCCAAGATGCGCGCCATGATCGTTCTCGGCATCGAAACCTCCTGCGATGAGACGGGCCTTGCGCTCTACGACAGCGAGCGCGGGCTGGTCGGCCAGGTGCTGCACAGCCAGATCGACCTGCACACGGAATTTGGCGGCGTGGTGCCGGAACTTGCCTCCAGAGATCACATACGCAAGATCGTGCCATTGGCCCGCGAGCTGCTGAAGCAGGCCAGGCTCACACCGGCGGACCTTGACGGCGTAGCCTTCACTGCCGGTCCTGGACTCCTGGGTGCCCTGCTCGTCGGCGCAACGTTCGGCCGCACACTTGCCTGGGCGCTCGACGTGCCTGCAATCGGCGTACATCACATGGAGGCACACCTCCTCGCCCCGTTGCTCGGCGCCGAAGCACCACAGCTTCCTTTCGTCGCTTTGCTGGTGTCTGGGGGGCATACCCAGCTCATGCTGGTACGCGCGATCGGCGACTATGAGATGCTCGGCGAGTCGCGTGATGACGCCGCTGGCGAGGCATTCGACAAAGCCGCCAAGATGCTGGAGTTAGGCTATCCAGGCGGGCCGCACATCGCTGCTGCAGCGGAACAGGGCAATCCGGGCAGGTTTCGCTTCCCTCGTCCGATGACCGATCGGCCGGGGCTCGAGTTCAGCTTCAGCGGCCTGAAGACCTTCACGCTCAACACCATTCAGGCGCACGCACCACTCTCCGAGCAGGATCGTGCCGATATCGCCTGCGCCTTCGAAGAGGCGGTGGTAGACACCCTGACCATCAAGTGCCGGCGCGCATTGGAGCAAACCGGCGCGACTGCGCTGGTGATGGCCGGCGGCGTGGCGGCCAACCGCAAGCTGCGAGCGCGACTTGCTGAGAAGCTCAAGGCAACGGTGCACTACGCGGAACCGGCGCTCTGCACCGACAACGGTGCGATGATCGCCTATGCGGGGGCCCTGCGCCTGAAAGCAGGACAACACGAAGCGCTGCGCATACACACCAGAGCACGCTGGCCCATGACGGAGCTGGCGGCAATGACGCCATGAACGATGAGGTCTTCATCGAGGCTCTGATGCTCAACGCTATTATCGGCATACGGCCGGCTGAACGAATAACGCCCCAGCCGCTGTCGATCGATATCCGCATGGCGCTCGACTGCAGCATGGCCGCCCGTTCCGGCAACATCGAGGATTCCGTGAGCTACAGCGACGTTGCGCGTCGCGTGGAAGCCTTCGTGATCGAACGCAAATTCGAGCTGCTGGAAACCCTCGCCTACGAAACCGCACAGTTGCTTCTCGAAGACCAGCGGCTGCAGAGCGCTACGGTCACCGCGCGCAAACCCGAAGCGGTGAGCAACGCTGACGCGGTTGGCGTACGTGTTCACTGCAAACGCTGAGCATCCCTCAACAACTGTGCGCGAGCGCGCACGAGCGCGGCTCCAAGCGCCGGGCCGGTTTCGCTGAACTGCCTTGCATGCACCTCTACGTTGCTGCGCGCCACCGCCGCAAGCAGGTCTGACAGTTCACATTCGAAACGCCAACGAAGATACGCCAGCAAAGGACGCAGATTGTCCGCATCGTGATATCCGCGGCAGGCAGAAACCGCTCCCGCCAGCTCAAGGGCGTCGACCTCCCGCCACCGGCGCAGCGTGTCGCCATAGCGCACGACCATCAGCGCGAAATCGCGAAAGGCGTTTGGCACCTTGGCTCTGTGGCAGAACGCGCGGATGTCCTCCACTGCAAGCGACGCCAGGCACGCCGCCAGGCGATTCTCTGCCGTGGCGCCGCCAAGCGGAGGGCGCTCCGCACCGCGCAACTCAACAAAAAACGGGCTCCACGCATTCGCTGCGTCCAGCACCTGAAAAAAGCGCTCTGGCGCTGGCGCCTGCAGCGCCTTGTGGAGCTCCTGCCAGACGCGCTCACCGGGCAGCTCGTCCATCGCTCCGTGTGCACACATGTCAATCATCATGTCCAGCGTGTGCTCTTCCACCTGAAATCCAGGTAGTTGCGCGGCGAAACGCGCAACGCGAAGGATGCGCAGGGGGTCTTCTCGGAAGGCTTCGGTGACAGCGCGCAATTGTTTTGCCTCGAGATCGCGAACCCCGTGAAACGGATCCACAAGCTCACCATCCGAAGCCTGCGCTATGGCATTGATCGTCAGATCGCGGCGAGCAAGATCCTCCTCCAGCGTCACATCCGGGCTGAAGTGGGTAACAAACCCCTTGTGGCCGGCTGCCGTCTTGCGCTCGGTGCGCGCCAGCGCGTACTCCTCGCGGGTTTCCGGGTGCAGAAAAACAGGGAAGTCAGCGCCTACCCGCTGATACCCCTGAGAGGTCATATCCGCCTCGGTAGCGCCGATCACCACCCAGTCGCGATCCTTGACCGGCTTGCCAAGCAGCCGATCGCGGACCGCTCCGCCTACCAGGTAGATCTGCATGCACGCTGCCAGCTGGCAATCACGCTGCCGGACCTAGTGACCCGTCACTAGCGTTTACGCTCCTTGCGCTCTTCCGCGCGAGCCGCGAGATCACGCACATGAGACTTGAAGCGCGATAACGGCATGGCCTTGCCGACGTCCTCGGCCATCTCCAGGCCGCTGGGAACATGTTCATCGTGGCGCAGAATCGTGCTCGGCGCTGTGGCCTGGAAGCCACTCACCGGACGCCCATCGGAGGTGAGAACGACCTGGCCATTCGCATCGTTCACCACGCGGAACTGCCCCTGGTTCCAGCCGAGTATCGGACTGGCAAGCCGGCGGGTAGTGGATTCGACAAAGTAGATGCCGTGCTCACCGTTGCGCGGCACTCGCAGCCCGGAAACAGACATCGTTTTGCCGTCGACCGTGCCGCCAAGAAACGAAAGCTGAACTCGCACGGGCAATGACCCCTTGAGCGTGTCCTCCACCTCCAGGGTGACATGCGTGAGGATAGCCGTCCGATCCTCGTTCCACTTGCTTTCAGAGGCCACCACGCGGCCCTCGAAGGCCACCTCGGCATCCGTTACCAGCTGGTCGAAAGGCATCTGCACCACGCTCGCCGCGTGGGCGACATTCAACCCCAGACAAAGCGCAATAGCGGCCCACGCAGCGGCCCAAACCGGGCTGTGTCTCCGTTCGACTGGTCGTTTCATAGCTCGCATCCCATAGGCTGTCTGCCAGCGAGTATACGAAAAAATAGCCGCTACCCGACGGGCAACTTGTGCGCTAGGCCGCTTTTACAGCGCCCGGACAGGAGTGCACCAGCGCTTTCTCGCCGCTCTCCCGCAATACCTCCACGTGCACGGGAAATCCCCAGAGCCGGTGCACATGCTTCAACACCTCCTCCGTGCTCGGCCCCAGCGGCCGACGCTTATGCTCGGTGTGGCGCAAGGTCAGACTACGATCGCCCCGGCGATCCACACGCACGATCTGCAGGTTCGGCTCGCGATCACCCAGGTTGTACTGGCTGGCCAGCAGCTCCCGCACGCGTCGGTAACCGCTTGGATCGTGGATGGCAGCCACCTCGATCTCCTCCTCGCGATCATCATCGCGCACCGCGAACAGGCGAAGATCGCGAATAACCTTGGGTGACAGATACTGCAGCACGAAGCTCTCGTCTTTGAAGTCGCGCATGGCGCCATCCAGCACCATGCGCCAGTCACCGCCGGCAATGTGCGGGAACCACTCCCGATCCTCGTCGGTGGGGTGCTCACACATGCGCCGCAGGTCGCTGTACATGGCGAAGCCGAGGGCATACGGGTTGATCCCTGAGTAGGCACGCGAGTCAAACGGCGGCTGCGCGGTCACCGCGGTGTGCGATGCCAGAAACTCCAGCATGAAGCCATCGGTGACGAGACCGCGATCGTAGAGTTCGTTCAACAGCGTGTAGTGCCAGAACGTCGCCCAGCCTTCGTTCATCACCTGGGTCTGCCGCTGAGGGTAGAAGTACTGTGCGATCTTGCGCACGATCCGCACGACCTCACGCTGCCACGGTTCCAGCAGCGGCGCGTTCTTCTCCAGAAAATAGAGGATGTTCTCCTGGGGCTCGGCAGGAAACGTCGGCTCATGCACCTCGCCATCCCGGGCGGAAACCGGCAGCGTGCGCCACAGATCGTTGATGTTGCGCTGCACGTAGGCTTCACGCTCGCGCTGACGCCGCCGCTCCTCCTCAGCAGATATCGGGTAGGGACGCTTGTAACGATCCACACCGTAGTTCATCAGCGCGTGGCACGAGTCAAGCACGCGCTCTACCGCTTGAACACCGTGCTTCTGCTCACACTCGGCGATGTAGCGTTTGGCGAACAGAAGGTAATCGATTATCGAGCCTGCATCGGTCCAGGTGCGAAACAGGTAGTTCCCCTTGAAAAAGGAGTTGTGGCCGTAGCAGGCGTGGGCGATCACCAGCGCCTGCATGGTCATCGTGTTCTCCTCCATGAGGTAGGAGATGCACGGGTTGGAGTTGATGACTATCTCGTAGGCCAGACCCATGTGGCCCTTCTTGTAATGCGCTTGGGTCTCCACGAAGTGTTTGCCATAGGACCAGTGGTTGTAGCCCAGCGGCATGCCGATGGACGAGTACGCGTCGATCATCTGATCCGAACGAATCACTTCGATCTGATTGGGATAGGTATCGAGGCCGAATTCCCGGGCAATAGCACCAATTTCGCGGTCGTAGGTTTCAATCAGCTCGAACGACCAGTCGCTGCCGGTGGAGATCGGTTCGCGCGTGCTCATGCTGCCTCCCTGCGGCTGAACAGCTCATGAAACACCGGGTAGATGTCTCCCAGCTCCCGAATATGCTGCTGTGCGAATACCTCCGGAAATCGCTTGGCCACCGCTTCGTACTCCCGCCACAGCGCCTGGTGCGTGCGGCGGGTGATCTCCACGTAAGCGAAATACTGCACCAGCGGAAGCAGGTCCTCGCTCAGCATCCTGCTGCACAGTGGCGAGTCGTCGTTCCAGTTGTCACCATCTGAAGCTTGCGCACCGTAGATGTTCCATTCATTCGGCGAGTAGCGATCCTGAATGATCTCATGCATGAGCTTCAGCGCGCTCGACACCACAGTGCCGCCGGTCTCGCGGGAGTAGAAGAATTCCTGCTCATCGACCTCTTTGGCCACCGTATGATGGCGGATGAAAACCACCTCGGTACGCGCGTAGTGGCGCTTGAGAAACATGTACAGCAGCAGGTAGAAGCGCTTCGCCATGTCCTTGATCTGCTGATCCATGGAACCTGAGACATCCATGAGGCAGAACATCACCGCCTGCGACGTGGGCATGGGCTGCTTGAGATGCAGGTTGTAACGCAGATCACGTTGATCCAGGAATGGCACGCGCAGTACGCGACGACGAAGCCGTGCAATTTCTTCCTCAAAACGCGCCACGCCAAGCTCGTCTCCCGCTTCCTCCGCCTTCTGCCTGCCGGCCTCGGCAGCCTTCAACGCGCGCTTCGAGGTGCCCGTGAGCGCGATACGGCGGGATTTGGCTGCGCGCATGGATCGCACCACGGAAAGCTTCGCAGGCACGCCATCGGTGGTGTAGCCGGCGTGCACGTACTTGTGCGAGCCATCACCTTTGAGCCGCCGCTTAGTGAGATTAGGCAGCTCCAGCCCATCGAACAGGTAATCGAGAAACTCGTCCTGGCTCAGCGAGAAAGTGAAGTCGTCGTCACCCTCGCCCTGATTGGAGGCCTCGCCATCACCGCCGCCACCACCGCCGCCGCCTTTCGGCCGTGGAAACCGGTCACCGGCTTCGAACTCGCGGTTGCCCGGATGCACGATGGAGCGCTCTCCGCCAGCGCCGAGGCCGAAGACCGGCTCAGAGATGTCAGATGCGGGTATCACCACATCCTCGCCACGCTCCATATCGGTGATGGAGCGGCGATCCACCGCGTCCTGCACCGCCCGTTGAATGTGCTTTTTGTACCGCTCGAGAAAGCGCTGCCGATTCACAGCGCTCTTGTTCTTCGAGTTGAGCCGCCGGTCGATCACGTAGGACACGGCCTACCTCCTTTGGCTACTGTGACTTGCGCACCCGCAGGTACCACTCGGCGAGCAGCCGCACCTGCTTCTCCGTGTAACCCCGCTCCACCATGCGCATGACGAAATCATCATGCTTGCGCTGCTCGTCCTTGGACGACTTGGTGTTGAAGGAGATCACCGGCAGCAGGTCTTCGGTATTGGAGAACATCTTCTTCTCGATCACCGTGCGCAGCTTTTCATAGCTCTGCCAGGAGGGGTTCGAGCCGTTATTGTTGGCACGAGCCCGCAGTACGAAGTTGACGATCTCGTTGCGGAAATCCTTGGGGTTGGATATGCCTGCCGGCTTCTCGATTTTCTCCAGCTCTTCGTTCAGCGAAGCACGATCGAGGATGTCGCCGGTTTCCGGGTCACGGTACTCCTGATCCTGTATCCAGAAGTCTGCGTAGGTCACGTAGCGGTCGAAGATGTTCTGGCCATACTCGGAGTAGGACTCCAGATAGGCGGTCTGGATCTCCTTGCCGATAAACTCCACATACCGCGGCGCCAGGTACTCCTTGATGAAGCGCATGTAGCGGTCGCGCACATCGTCGGCGTACTGCTCCCGCTCGATCTGCTGCTCGAGCACGTACATCAGGTGTACTGGATTGGCAGCCACCTCGGTGGCATCGAAGTTGAATACCCGTGACAGTATCTTGAACGCAAATCGCGTCGACAGCCCGGACATGCCTTCATCCACCCCTGCCGCGTCGCGATACTCCTGCATCGCCTTGGCTTTCGGGTCGGTGTCCTTCAGATTTTCACCGTCATACACCCGCATCTTCGAGAAAACGCTGGAGTTTTCCGGCTCCTTCAGCCGCGTAAGCACAGAGAACTGCGCCAGCATGTCGAGTGTGTCTGGCGCGCATGGGGCCTCGCTGAGCGAACTGCACTCGATGAGCTTCTCGTAGATATGCACTTCTTCCGACACCCGCAGACAGTAGGGCACCTTGACGATGTACACCCGGTCGATGAACGCCTCGTTGTTCTTGTTGTTCCTGAAGGCCTGCCACTCACTCTCGTTGGAGTGCGCCAGCACGATACCGTCGAAAGGCATGGCACCGATGGCTTCCGTGCCGTTGTAGTTACCTTCCTGAGTAGCCGTGAGCAGCGGATGCAGCACCTTGATCGGTGCTTTGAACATCTCCACGAACTCCATGAGCCCCTGATTGGCCTTGCACAACGCGCCGGAAAACGCGTACGCATCCGGATCGTGCTGCGCGTGCTCTTCGAGCAGGCGGATGTCCACCTTGCCTACGAGAGCTGATATGTCCTGGTTGTTCTCGTCTCCCGGTTCGGTCTTGGCGATCGCCACCTGATCGAGAATGGACGGGTAGAGTTTCACCACGCGAAACTGGCTGATGTCGCCGCCAAACTCTCTGAGGCGTTTTGCCGCCCAGGGAGACATGATGCCCTTGAGGTAGCGGCGCGGGATGCCGTAATCCTCTTCCAGAATCTTGCCGTCTTCCGCCGGGTCGAAAAGGCCAAGGGGAGACTCGTTTACCGGCGAGCCCTTAATGGCATAGAAGGGTGTGCGCTGCATAAGCGCCTTGAGCTTCTCTGCCAGGGATGACTTCCCGCCGCCGACAGGACCAAGCAGGTAGAGAATCTGCTTGCGTTCCTCGAGGCCTTGCGCGGCGTGACGGAAGAAGGAGACGATCTGCTCGATGGCTTCCTCCATTCCGTAGAATTCGTCGAAAGCCGGGTAGCGCTTGATGATCTTGTTGGAAAAGATGCGGCTCAATCGTGGGTCGTGGGCCGTGTCTACAAACTCGGGCTCACCGATGGCCAGCAGCAGCCGCTCTGCTGCGGAGGCGTAGACTTTTGGGTCTGCCTTGGCCAGTTCCAGATATTCCTGAAGGCTGAGTTCTTCCTCTTGAGTCGAATCGAAGCGCTCCTGGACATGCTCAAATACACCCATCTTCGCTCTCCTTTGCGTCGCTGGCGTGTCGGTAACAATCACGCTACCTCTCGCCTGTATATTTGATCCTAGACAGGGTTCACAATTCCGCAAACGAATCCGGAGGTCGGGTGGAAGCGCGGAAAAACCTGTGCTAGCAGCGTTGGAATGTCCGACAACGGCGTCAGTTGGAAGCGGGCACAGCCACCCTGACACCGGTTTCCAGACACAACGCCGTGAGCGTGCGGCCCCAGACGCAGCCCGTGTCGGTGGCCTGGATGTTGTCGTAACCGGTCTCTCCTTCGATGGCAGCCCAGTGCCCGAAGACGATACGCGCGTTGGGTTGCACCGCGGCAAACATCTCGTACCACGGAGTCAGGTGTGCTGGTGCGTTTTCGAGCCCTTCCTTGTGCTGAAAGTCCAGCGCACCGCTGCCATCAATGAGCCGCATACGGGTGAAGTAGTTGGTGATCAGGCGAATGCGGTCGAGCCCCATGAGATCGTCCCGCCAGAGGTCCGGCTGGTTGCCATAGAGGTTCTCGAGGAAGTGAAGATATCCCTCACCAGATAGCACCGCCTGCACTTCGGCGGCAAGCTCAGCGGCGCGCTTCGGCGTCCAGAAAGGCGGGATACCGGCATGCACCATGGTCACGCCGCTAACCTCATCCAGGTGCACGAGCGGCAACGTGCGCAGCCAGTGCGCAAGCTCCTCGGCGTCGGGTGCGGACAGCAGCGCGTCGAACGTGTCACCGCGTTTCGCCGAGTGGCCGCCGAAGTAGATGGCGAGAAAGTGCAGATCGTGATTGCCGAGCACCGACACCGCCTGTGGCCCGAGCCGCTTCACCAGACGCAGGGTTTCCAACGATCCCGGCCCGCGGTTGACAAGGTCTCCCACAAACCAGAGACGATCGTCCGCCTCAGGTTGCAGCCGGTCGAGCAGTATCTGCAGCTCCCGGAAGCAACCCTGCACGTCGCCAATCACGTAGGTGGCCATCAGTGCACCTGGTTGGGCTGCGCAAGACGAAAGCGCGGGATGCTCACGTCAAAGCGAACACCGTCCTCACCTTCGAACTCGTACTCACCTTCCATGGTGCCCACCGGCGTGCTCAACACGCAGCCGCTGGTGTATCGAAACGCGCGTCCGGGCGGGATCACCGGTTGCTGACCCACCACACCCTCACCGCGTACTTCCTGCACGCCGCCTTCGCCATCGGTAATGAGCCAGTGGCGGTTCAGGAGCTGCGCACCTGCTTCGCCGTGATTTTCGATGGTGATCGTGTAGGCAAATGCGAAGCGGGCTTCATAGGTGGAAGACTGCTCGGGCAGGAACTGGGTTTGTACTTGCACAACAAAGCCATTCACCGGCGCTGCTCCGCCAGCTGGTTGGCGAGCGCTACGAAGTCCGCCAGCGTCACTTGCTCGGCGCGCGCATCGGCGGACACGGAAAGAGATTGCCACTGCCATTCCATATCGAGAGATTTTAGCGAATTGGCAAGCCGCTTGCGCCGCCCGGCGAACACCGTGCGCAGCACCTCATCCAGGCACGAGGCGTCGACAAGGGGCAACTTCTGCTTGCGCGGCACCAGCCGCAGTACCGCCGAATCCACCTTCGGCGGCGGGGTGAAGGCGTCAGGCGACACGCCGAACAGGTACTCCACCTCGCAGTGATACTGCACCTGCACGGACAATCGGCCCCACGCCTTGCTGCCGGGTCCCGCGCCTATTCGCGCCGCCATTTCCTGCTGCAGCATGAAGTGCATGTCGCGAATGTCGTCAAGCTGTGTGAGCAGCTTCAGAATCAACGGCGAGCTGATGTTGTAGGGCAGATTGCCAACTACCCGCAGCGGTGGCCGCGCGTGGTCACGCAACGTTACGCGAAGGACATCAGCGCTGACGATATGCGCATCATTGAAACCGGCACGCAGAAAGGGCACCAGGTCGCGGTCCAACTCGATGAGCGTCAGGTTCCTGCACGCCGCGTACAGCGGCTGCGTCAGTGCCGCCCTTCCAGGACCAATCTCCACAAGGTGATCATCCGCCCGCGGTGCGACGGCTGCGACGATTCGATCAATGACTCCCTCATCGCTGAGAAAGTGCTGGCCAAAACGTTTGCGCGCCTTCAAGCGGCGAGCCCGCCAGCCAATGCCAGCGCCGCGGCGAAACTGCCGACCTCCGCACGGCCGGTGCCTGCCAGGTCCAACGCCGTGCCATGGTCCACCGACGTCCGCACGAAGGGAAGGCCGAGCGTGACGTTCACCGCCTCGCCGAAGCCCGCGTGTTTGAGCACCGGCAGACCCTGATCGTGATACGCCGCCATGACCGCATCTGCATCATCGAGCCAGCGCGGTGTAAACA
The DNA here is from genome assembly GCA_030428905.1 of Gammaproteobacteria bacterium. Lineage (GTDB taxonomy): Bacteria > Pseudomonadota > Gammaproteobacteria > Pseudomonadales > Azotimanducaceae > SYFY01. The sequence goes on along the minus strand of JAUIED010000083.1, from coordinate 1,326 downwards.
CCGTGTCTGCAGGCAACGGCCCTGCCAGACGCCAGCCCTGCTCGCGCAGGCGTTCGGCGACCGGCTTGAACACGTCGATCTCTTCACGGCCGAGATGGCCACCTTCGCCAGCGTGTGGGTTCAGCCCACAGAGCAGAATACGAGGTGCGTGGATAGAAAACTGCTCGCGCAGAGCGGTGTGCAGAATGCGCAAACGTCGCTCCAGCAGGGTCTGGTCGATGGCATCAGCGACCGCGCGCAAGGGCAGGTGCGTGGTGACCAGGGCCACCCGCAGAGTGCCCGCGGCGAGCAGCATGACCACGTCATCCGCACCGCTGCGCGCCTGCAGAAACTCGGTGTGGCCGCTGAACGGAATACCTGCATCGTTGATCACCGATTTCTGCACGGGACCGGTAACCATGGCCGCGTATGCACCCGACATGCATCCATCCACGGCCGCTTCCAACGTGGCGATCACGTACGGAGCATTGCGCGAATCGAGGCGGCCTGGCTCCGCCGGCGCCGCAAGCGCGACATGTCGCACGGTTAGACGATTGGCAGCGCAGCTCGGCGCCGTGAGGTCATCATCCATCGTCACATCCAGGCGCAGAAGCGCTGCGCGGTGCGCCAACATGTCGGCATCTGCAATGACTACCCAGGGTTGCTGTCTTTCCCGGGCAGCAAGCGCGAGGATGAGGTCAGGGCCGATACCTGCCGGCTCGCCGGGTGTGACGGCGAGGGGCCTGCCGCTGAGGCTAGAGTCGGACTTCGACGTAGGCTTCGTCACGGATCTCTTTGAGCCAGGCCTCCAGCTCCTCGTTGAAACGGCGCTGATGCAGCACACGCATGGCCATGTCCTCGCGCGCTTCCTGGCTCATGTCCTGCTCACGCTCGTCCTGCACCTCGATCACATGCCAGCCGTATTGCGACCGGAAAGGCTGTGTGAAGCTGCCTACCTGCGCGGACAGTGCCTGCTCGCGAAACTCCGGCACGAACTCCTCGCCCGTGGACCAGCCCAGATCGCCGCCGTTCAGTGCCGAGCCCGGGTCCTGCGAATGCTTCGCCGCCAGCTCGACGAAGTCGCCGCCGTTGAGCAGATCCTCGTAGATCTTCCAGATCAGCGCTTCGGTTTCAGCCTCAGTACGAATCTCGCTTGGCTGCACCAGAATGTGGCGCAGTTTGCGCTGCTGGACCTGCTGGGTGCCCGCACCCCGCTGCTCGAGCAGTTTGATGATGTGGATACCGCCCGGCACGACGATCGGGTCGGCGATCTGCCCCTGCGCCATGTTCAGAATTTTCTCGGCGAACAGGCTCGGCAGCTCGCCGGCACGCCGCCACCCGAGATCG
>JAUIED010000319.1 GCA_030428905.1 Gammaproteobacteria bacterium | reverse complement strand
GAGCGCTCCATGGCGTGCCCATAGCGATCAAGGATCTCCTGTTTCTCGCCGGCTATCCCACCGCCAGCGGCACGCTGGTGATGCGCGGCTATGACCCGGGCTACACGGCGACGGTGGTGGAAAAGCTCGAAGCTGCGGGGGCCGTACTCATTGGCAAGACGCAGCTTACCGAAGGCGCGTTCGGCAGCCATCACCCGGACATCGACCCGCCGCGAAATCCTTGGGATCAGGCGCACTGGCCTGGGGTGTCCTCCTCAGGTTCCGGAGTAGCCGTTGCCGCCGGCATGGCGTTCGGGGCGCTGGGCTCAGATACCGGCGGCAGCATTCGTTTTCCCTCAGCGGCGTGCGGGCTGGTTGGTATCAAGCCAACGTACGGCCGGGTTAGCCGCTACGGCGCGTTTCCCCTGGCGGAGAGCCTCGATCATATCGGGCCGATGACCAGAACGGTGGAGGACGCTGCCCGTATGCTGGGCGTGATTGCCGGGCGCGACCCCCACGATCCAACCTCCCTCGACGCCGCGGTTCCCAACTACGTGGCAGCGATGGCTGAGCGCGTCGAGGGGCTACGCATCGGCGTGGACTGGGACTACGTGCAAACCGGTGTTGACGGGGTGGTGGTGCAGGCCGTTCGCGACGCGCTGGTTATGTTCGAAGGGCTCGGGGCGAAAGTTGTGGAAGTGACCTTGCCGGGCGACTACCAGACGCTGGTGGATCAGTGGGCAGTGACCACGGGTAAAGACTGCGCGAAAGCCCACGAAGGATTGTTCCCAGAGCAGGCGGAACGCTATGGGCCGGCGCTTTCAGGGCTTCTGGAGCTTGGCCATAGCGTTACTGATGCGGTGTACGATGGTCTCGAGCGGCTACGTGGGCGATTCACCACAGAACTGAACGCACTTCTTCAAGACGTGGACATGCTCATCGCCCCATGCATGACCAGCCTGCCGCCAACTGTGGCCGAGATGGAAGCGACGGTTGCCCGGGACGACGCCAGAGCGGCGTTCATCACGTTTACCGCACCGTTCGACTACTCCGGCCATCCGACGCTGACCCTTCCGGCCGGCCTCGATGGCGGGCTGCCGCTGTCGTTTCAACTGATCGGTAGAAAACTGGACGAAGGCGGGTTAGTGCGTGCAGGGTCGGCCTACGAGCGCGCGCTCGGTTTCGATGCCCATCCACCGATTGATTGATTCGATGAACCAGGCCCCGAGCCGACCGTTTCAGAAGCTGCTGGCACGCCTTGATCTGCAGACAGAGTCGGAGTGGGTGCACGTCGGTGGTTCCGGCGTTGGCGGCGTGACGGCAGACAACCGCCTCTACGGCGGCCTGGTGTTAGCGCAGGCGGGCATGGCAGCTATGCGCACGGTGCCTGAGCTGCACATGCACTCCCTGCATGCGCACTTCCTGCATCCCGGACGACCGGATGCGGATATTCGCTACGTGGTGGAGCCCGTCAAAACCGGTCGAAATTTCCATGTGCGCAACGTGCGCGCAGAGCAATCCGGCAGCACCATATTCCAGCTTACAGCGAGCTTCTCGCATCGCACCGAGGAGGTTTCGCATCAGGCGGAAATGCCCGACGCGCCGGAGCCCCTGTCGCTCCCCAACCGTGATCAGCTACGCGGGCGCCGCAACTGGGCTGAACAGCCTATCGATGTGCGACTGTGCGATCCGACCATCGAGGACCGCGCGTTGCCGCCACACAAGCGGGTGTGGATCAAGCCGCAAGCCAGCCTCGGCGACGATGAGCGTCTGCACACCGCTGTGCTGCTGTACGCATCCGATCGCGCATTTCTGAGCACCGCCTGGCGTCCACACGCGGGTACCGGCAGCCAGGCGGGTGCGAGCCTCGATCACGCCGTGTGGTTGCATGCGCCTGTGAATTTCAACGATTGGCTGCTCTATCAGATGGAAAGCCCGGTTGCGCGATTTCAGCGTGGGTTGGTACAGGGGGCCATCTACGATGCCGCAGGGCAGCGCATTGCAAGCGTTGCTCAGGAAGGTTTGCTGAAACGCCAGAACAGGGCGTAGCCCGCTGCCAGAACCGCACCCCCTACCAGCGCGATAGTGAGCAGGTATTGCACGATGTCAGCGGGTGGGTTACCCATGAGCTGCAGGGCAAGCGCATGGGCGATCATCCAGGTGATGATGAAGGCGGTTACATAGCGCCTGGGGTTGGACGCGAACACCTTGAACAGGACCAGTGCTGCGACGATAGCAACCACCAGAATAACCGCCGGTACCAGCGTCAGAAAAAGGTTGGCCGAGATGTCTATCGCGGCATCGAGCTTCGGCAGGCTGGCAATCACCAGATATTCTGTGGCGATCACGCTCACGAGCCCCAACACGATGCAGGCAGTCATTTTCATTCGGCCACCATAGGGTAAGCTGCTGGGTGGTTCAACAGGGGTTCAGGAAGTGGTTGATAGGCTCCTCCGGATGCGCGTAATGCCCGTCTTCGTACTGGTTTGTACCTTCGCTGCAGGGGCGGTTGCGGACGACGCTGCCCGGCAGATCTTCGAAGAGGAGTACGCCGCTTCCCATGGTTACGGCGATCTGACGGCAGAGCTCTCCATGCGCCTGGTGTCGAAAAAAGGCCGCGTGACAGAGCGGGCGCTGCGCCTGCAGCAGATGGAGACCGATGGCTCCGTGAAGACGCTCATCGTCTTCGATGAGCCGAAACCTATTCGCGGCACGGGGCTGCTCACGTTCAGCCAGGTTCTGGCGGAAGATGACCAATGGCTCTATCTGCCGGCGATCAAGCGGGTCAAGAAGATTGCGTCGCGCGACAGATCCGGTCCCTTCGTTGGCAGCGAGTTCGCTTACGAAGACCTGGCCGACTACCAGGTTGAGGAGTTCACCTACACCTGGCTCCGTGAAGAAGCCTGTGGCGAACTTGTGTGTGACGTCGTGCAGCGTACGCCGCTGGACCCATTCTCAGG
>JAUIED010000082.1 GCA_030428905.1 Gammaproteobacteria bacterium | reverse complement strand
GATAGGCATGAAGCTCTTCACCAGCCGCGAGGAGATGGAGGCCATCCCGCGCATCCGCCGCCCGAAGGACGTGCACACCACCGACCAGATCGTCGGCCAGGCGGCGCGCAACGGCTGGACGGTGGGCATCACCGTGGAAGATCTGGTCGGCGCACAGTGCAGCACAGTCATCGGCCTCACCCCGAGCACCGAGGCCTGGCTCACCAACGAGAAGATGACCGGCGTGTGGTACCACACACCCGAAGACACCCGCGCACATCAGGAGGCCATGGACGTCGTGCCGCACGGCCGCTTCGAGGCCATGGCCGTAAGCCCGCTGGCCGCCAACCGGCTCAACCCGCCCGACATCTGCCTGATCTACGCAACACCCGCGCAAATGATCCTGTTCATCAACGGCCTGCAGTGGAGCGGCTACAGGAAACTCGAGTGGGGCTGCGTGGGCGAGTCTGCCTGCGCCGACAGCTGGGGCCGCGCGCTCGCCACCGGTGAGCCGAGCCTGTCCATCCCGTGTTTTGCCGAGCGTCGCTACGGCGGCGTGATGGACGATGAGCTGCTCATGGCGATTCCGCCGAGCTTTCTACCAAAGACCATCGCCGGCCTTGAAGCGCTGAGCCGCAACGGCTTGCGCTACCCGATTCCGCCATACGGCGTGAACAACGATGTACGCGCAGGCATGGGCGTGAGCTACAAGTCGTGACACGCGCACTCCTCGGCGCTTTGGCCTGCCTTGCAGCAGCCATCGCCTGGGGTGGCGAGGCGACACCGCTCTTCTCCGAGCACGCGCCGCTCTCGGGTGCGCTGCACTACACGGACTACGAAGGCACCGCGACTCTGCACGTTAGCGGCCACACCTACGATGTAACGCTCGAAAAACGCGGTAAGTCGCGCCTTAAACGGTGCCGCTTCCCGCCGTTGCGTCTGAACTTCCAACGCAGCCAGCTGACAGGCACCGTGTTCGAGGGGCAGAACAAACTGAAACTCGTGACCCACTGCTCGAACAGCGACGAGCGCAAGGGCAACCTCGCCGCCGAATTTCTCATCTATCGCTTGTACAACCAGCTCACGGACGACAGCTTCCGGGTGCGCTGGATTGACATCGACTACGTAAAGAACGGCCGCACCACCACCCACGGCGCTTTCTTCATCGAACACAAACGCTCGCTGGCGGCGCGGCTCGACGCGCAGCTGCTGGAAACCGCACAAGTTGCCCGAGAGGACCTCGACCCCGTTGCTGCCGCACGCATCGCGCTCTTCGCCTACATGGTGGGCAACACCGACTATTCGCTGGAGCGCGGCCCAGCGGACGAGTGCTGCCACAACGTCGTACCGCTCGAGCGCGCTGACAAGGTGCTACCCGTGCCGTACGACTTCGACTCCACAGGTGTGGTGGACCCGGATTATGCAACTCCGGTGGCGCAGCTGGGGATCCGAAGCGTGCGTCAGCGGCTGTACCGTGGGTATTGCATGCACGACGATCAGCTCAGCACGGTGAAAGCACGGTTCATAACGCAGACGCCTGCACTGTCGGCACTCTTGGATTCGGTACATCAACTACCTGAGCGCAAGCGCAAGAAGGTGGGTCGCTATCTAGGCAGCTTCTACGATGATCTGCCTGGTCTCGAAGTGCGTTGCCGGTGAGGCCGGGCCGGAGTCGGCTCCGGCCCGATGGCGTGTTCGCCCACTACATCCAGTACGGTCGGAAATTCCAGGGCATCTGCCGGCCATACTGAATGCGCCATGCCTGCTGGCTCCCGCGAATGGTGTTCCACACGTAGTAGGGGTTGAACAGCACCTGCGCCTGGGCATTCAGATGTGCCCCAAACTGGTTGATCTGCTGCTGCAGGCTGTGTGTGATTCCGCCGGAAATGCTGCGCATCTCCACGCCGGTGATGGTTCGCTCAAGGGTAAGGTCTTTCAGTTCGATGTGGCTCATGCTCGTTCTCCCAGGTGACCCGTCAGGTTAATTCGTCGAACTATGACGCGTCCCGCGGCGTCGCTGGCTAGGCGCGTCTCGCAGGGCATGGTGGTGCCATGTCCAAGAGGCGCAACAACGCCAGGGGCGCCGTGGGACGCGCCCTTCGGGTGGCCCAAAATCGCCAATAGCTCTTGCCTGAGCGCTGAAGGCTCCGTTCCATCCCTTGGAAAGGTCCCGACCTGTCCTGCGGAATGCGCCTCCTCCTCCGGAAACAAGGAGCTCTTGACGATTTTAGGCTCATCATAGATCAACGAATTAACCTGACGGGTCACCAGCTGTTCGGTTGGTTCCGCACTGTGTTTCTGCAGCGCTTGATCGGAATACAGCGAGAACCGTGCCAAGTCAGCCTCGGAGAGGTTTAAAAGACCTCATGTCATTGATATGTAAAGAAATAAACAAAACCTCTCAACTCGGCAGGGACAACGTTGCAGGCGGCAGTCTTCAGGTCGGCTGCCACTGAGCAGACACTTTCGTTGTGACACGCCCAACAAAACAACGCCACCGACGTTATCCGCCGCGCAACCAGCCTGCAATCTCCTGCGCCACCGCAGGGTGCAACAGGTAGCCCGCGCTGTGATGCGGCGCAGACCGTTCGCCGCGCACCGCCATGTTGTAGATCACGCGATCTTCGATGACGGTTCCAACGCTGTCCGCCATGGAACGAAAGTCATCCGCCACGGACTTGTCGTGGCACACCGGGTCGTCCTCCGCCGCGAAGTTGGCCCAACGGCCCACATGACGGGGAAAGCGCTGCGGCACCGGAGCTTCGGCACCTGCCAGCCGCTTGCGCACAGCGTCCGCCGCGAGCGGCACACCGAGCGTGATCAGATCGATACTCGCCGGACCGCCCTTCGACACCGGTTCATTGCCCTGCGAAAGGCGCCACAGAGCATCGTAGGCGAGCACACCGCCGAAACAGTGTGCAATCACCAGGGTACGGTACCCACCCGCCAAGCTGTCAGTGAGTATGTCGACGATCTTGTCACGAGCTGCCACGAGCCGTGCTTCCGCCTGCCAGTACGAGGTCAGCTCCGGCAGCTGCAAGGCTTCCAGGCGCGCACCGAGCCCAACGACCCCTGCGACCGGTGCGCCCACATCCATCGCAAACTCGCGCAGCGCACTCTTGCCCGGTAGGGTTTCGTATTGCCGGCGGCGAAAGTCCTTTGGCTTACTCAACGCAGACAACGCCTGCAGGCAAACGCGCCGATCCTCCAGTGCCGCCCCTTCCTCCTGCTGAGCCGCGTAGTAGAGCAGGTTCATTGGCGTATCTTCGAAAGCAGCAAGACGTTTGCTGTAGTCGCGCTGCAGACCGCGGTGCAGTGCTTGCCGCCAGAGCGCCTCCAGGGTTGCAGCATCCGGCTGCGCCCCGCCGCCGTGCACGAGCAGCAATCTCCTAGAAGACATGGTCGTACACGCTCAACACCCCTTCCCCTTTGCCACCTTCATCGGCGAGCACCATCCGTCCATCGGGCAGCAGCGTGACCCCTTCTGTCTGGCGGTGCATATCCGGATGAGGCATCACGCCGCCGTAGCGCACCTCGCCCTCGGACGACAGCACGACAAACATCTTCTGTCGGGCAGCCACCACCAGGTAACCGCCGTCCGGCAACAGTTCGATGCCGGAGGGGTTGAATCTGCTGGTGCCGATTCGCGCAGCAAGCTCGTCGCTGGTGAGGGCGATGTAGACCTGTGCCGACACATCGGATTCGGGATCGTATGCAAATACCAGCAGTCCATTCTTGAACTTGCCCTTAATGGTTTTGCACAACAACACAAGGCGCCCATCTGCACCCACCGCCAAACCCTCGATCTCACAGCGCTTGCCCACGCCCGAGTCACGCCGCGTCACCGCATTTCCGCCGTCTGGCCACCGGGCCCAATACAGTTCACCGCGGCTGGTAATCACATGTATCACATCGCCCAGGAGGGCAATTCCCTCGAAGTCGCCACGAAGCGGCGGAGTACCCAGCGGTACACGGCGCACTACCGTGCCATTGCTCACATCGATCTCAAAGAGCAGAGCCTGCTCGTCGGCCACTGCCAGCACCGTATTGGGGCCGGTTGCAGCTAGACCGGATATTTCCACCAACTCTCTGGGCAGCACATAGCGCAGCACATCACCGGCCTTCGCTTCCGGCGGAGGTGCGCAGCCTGCCAGCAGCACGACGAACAAAAGCCGTACGGAGTCAAAGCTCATTGTCATCACGTCCGCGACCGGTGAGAAAGGCAAAGAACGGCGTGGTCAGATCCGCTCCGTAATCGAGCTTCCACAACAACAGGTTGACGTACACAAAGCCGACGGAGGCTACGAACGCGACGTCCAGGGCGCCGATGCCGGCGCCAAGCCCCACCGCGATAGCAACGAAGATATACAGCGCATGAGCCGGCTCGCTCAGCGAAAAGCGGAAGCGTACCGCCGCCACCACCCCTGCAAGGCTGAAGGCAAGCGCGAGGCTGTTGGCAACGATCATGGCGATTCCGGCAACGATCACGGGCAGCACGACGATGGTTTGCGCAAATGAACGACTGACTTCCCTGCTGCGGGTGGTAATGAAATACACCCAGGATATGGGCGTCATTAGCAAAAGCGCGCCAACAATGGCGAACGCCAGCGTCACCGATTCTACGTTGCCAAGCGCAGGCTTCGTCATTGCAGTGGTGAGCACTTCGAGCTGGTTGTCACCTCGCTCGATGAGATCCTCCACACCACCAAACGGCAGCAGCGGCTTGATGCGCGGCAGCGTCCGTCCCAGCAGCCACACCGCCGTGGCGAGCACCGCATAGTACGCGGTGATGACGAACAGCGGTGCCGCAATGTTGGTGTACTTTCTCACGATTCTCCCCGTTCACCGATCAGCTCGGGCGGCGGCAGCAGCGGCCAGGCGAGCAGCGCCTCCTTGCGGGCGAGCATGGCGTCGATCTGCGCCGGCTTCAACAACCCGCCGACCAGTGTCTGCAGCTTCTGCGCATCCAACGCTTCCAGGCGCCGAGCGAGCGCCGGCACCAGGCGCGGTTGCTGAGGGTACTGCGGCAGTCGCTCAGAGCGCGGAAAGGCACGGGTGTTGTCCAGCGCGCGAATGCGCCAGCTGGGGTTTTCGTAGGCAAGCATATCGCCCTCCCGGATGACGCCGATCAGCGCATCGTACGCAGCCAGCAGTTCGTAGGCACTGCCCCGCGCGCAGTAGTTCGGCCGGAACACACCCTGCGCCTGCCGCTGCGTCTCGGTGAACAATGCTGCTGGCTCGTGGCGCAACACGCCTGCGCGCCCGCCAAGCTCGCGCTCCACTGTCGCTGGCACAAAACCGAGATCCAGCGCCGCATCCAGCCTGTAGGCGGCAATCGCGTGGTTACGCGCTTTGCGGCCAAGGGGCTCGAAACGCGCCGGCCAGGTGCGGGCTCCCAGACCGATGGTGAGCAGGCCGTCCTCATCTGCCAGCACCGCGCCATTGGCAAGCGCAAGCGCAACATCCTGCTCGCTGCGCTCCCCAAGAGCCACCCTGCCACCGCGCGCATCCACAGCCGTGAGGCCACCACCTTCAATCTCCAGCGCATAAGCCTCGCCACCATACACTTCAGACAGCATGCCGGTGTCGATGACAGCCACACGCCCGCCGAAGCGCAGCTGAATGTGATGGTCAGCTGTGGGCGAATGCCCCACGACGATGCGGGCAGCACCCAGCGCCTGCAGGTTGGCCGACAGCGCAGCATTTTCCAGCAGTGCGTGGCAGCGTGCGTTACCGCGGTACCAGAGGGGACCATCGTCTCCCAGCCAGCGTTCTATGCGCTCATCCTCAGGTTGACCGGCGTGCTGCAGTATCTCGTTGCGGATAGCTTCGTTGATGGTGCGTATGTCTGCGCCGCGCAGCGCATCGGACAGACCGCCATGCACGAACAGCGTGTCATCAATGCGAATCATCACCGGTAGCGACGCAAGCCAGGTGCCGTACTCGCCATCTGGCATGTGCGCACGCCGATACCACGGCACGCCCACCCGGCCCCGCTGGTCCGGCGGCTGGCCGCGCACGGCAAACTCCGCATAGGCTGCGTCGCTCACATCGCGGAAGTCGCCCACGAGGTTCATCGCTTCATGGTTGCCAAGCAGCACGTGCACGCGGCCACCTGCTGCCTGCGCCTGCGGCGCCAGCTCGCGAAGAAGGTCCATGACTCGGCGCGAAGCGGGCCCCCGGTCGAGCAGATCACCGAGGCTCACCAGGTGTGCGGCACCACCGGTCCAGCGAAGCTCCTGGTCGATCAGCCTGGCTGCAACAAGGATTTCCACGAGCGGCTCATAGGCACCGTGCACATCCCCTACAGCCACTACCCGCGCAACACCCTGCCATTCGAACTGGGCGGCGCGCGCCGCACCACCCAGCAGGAACCAGGCGGCAATGACGATCAGCCCACAGACCCTGAGCATTCCACTCTCCCGCATGCACTGCTCGGCATTCTACCCGCATGGCTGTTACTCTCCCGAACGGATTGAGGAGAACGCCATGAGCAACGACATCGGCCCGCACCGCCTGAGCGAGACTCCCGCGGTGCTGTCGCCGGACAACGGTGCGCACCTTCGCCCTGCAGGCGAAGACTTCTACGCGGCGCTGGAGCGCGACTTTGACGGTTTCCGCGGCCACACGCTGGTGATGACATACGCGTTCGATACACCATGGCCGACCTGGGAGATTCACCCGCACGGCGACGAACTGGTGTATCTGCTGGAAGGCGATACCGACTTCGTGCTGCGCGTGAACGGCGCTGACATCACCGTGCGAGTGCACGAGCCCGGCAGCTACGTGCAGGTACCCCGTAACACCTGGCACACCGCACGACCACACGCGCCCACCCGAATGCTGTTCATCACCCCCGGCGAAGGCACGCGGAACGAACCCCATCCCCCCGAACAGGAGTAGCCCTATGGAGCTGTACGATGCGATGAGCACACTGCGCGCGGTGCGCCGATTGCGCCCCGACCCGATCCCCGAGGATGTGCTGACCCGCGTGCTCACCGCCGCCACCTGGGCGCCGACCGGGGGCAACCACCAGGGCTGGCGCATCGTGCTGGTGCGCGACGCTGCGAAAAAGCAGGCCCTGGAAGATCTCTATCGGCCGCACTGGGAAGGTTATGTACCCGCCTACGAGCAGCACATGCAGCACATGGCTGAGCGTGAGCGCGAGCAATCAGGTCGGGCGCTCGCCGCAGGCACCTACCTCGCCACACATCTCCACGAGGTGCCGGCCATCGCCGTGTTCTGCTTCAACCCTTCGAAGATGACCATCACCGACGCAGCCCTCGACCGGCCGAGCGTCGTGGGCGGCGGCTCCGTCTACCCAGCAGTGCAGAACCTGCTGCTTGCGTGCCGCAACGAAGGTCTCGGTTGTGTGCTGACGACGCTGCTGTGCATGGAAGAGGACAAGGTCAAGCCGCTGCTCGGCATCCCCGAGGACTGGTACACCTGCGCGCACGTGCCGATGGGCTATCCGGTGGGTGGCGGACATGGTCCCATCAGCCGCCGTCCGGTGGCGCAGATGGTGTACGCCGAATCGTTCGGCGAGACGCTACGTTGACCGCCCTCAAATGCTCCATAGCCACCGCTGCGCTAATCCTGCTGCTTGCGGGTTGCCAACAGCAGAATTCCACCGGTACGCAATGGAAGCCCGATGCAGCGGCCATGGAAGGGCACGTTCGCTATCTGGCGGACGACGCACGCGGTGGCCGCCTGCCAGGCACGCCGGGCTATGATGATGCAGCCCGCTACACCGCAGATGCCTTCGCAACACTCGGCCTGCAACCTGCCGCCGAAAACGGTAGCTTTCTGCAGCACATAACCTTCCGCAGCGCCACGCGAATCGCCGCACAGCAGACGCTCGTGATCACCAGCGTGGATGGGTCGCTGGACCTCACAGCCGATGTGGACTATTCGATCGGCGCCGGGGTTCGTGCAGAAAACACCCAGGTTGCTGCGCCGCTGGTGTTCGCCGGCTACGGACTGGTTATGCCTGAACTCGGGCACGACGACTACGCAGGTCTCGACGTAACCGGAAAGGTGGTGGTGGTGCTTTCCGCCAGCCCGCCGGGAGTGCAGAGCGAAGAACGTGCGTTCTACGCGAGCCGCCGCCCCGTTGAAGCATCCCGCCACGGCGCGGTGGGGTTGATCAGTCTGGCGACACCCGAATCCGAATCGCGCATACCTTTCGCGAGATTTGTGGCAAGCGGTCAGCTGGACATGCCACGCATGGCGTGGCTCACAGCCGACGGCGAGGCCTTTACTCGCGCGCCCAACCTGCGAGCCGGCGCATTCTTCTCGCCGTCTGGTGCGCGTAAGCTGATGGCGGCGGCCGGGCGCGACTACGACGCCATCATCGAAGCTGCCCGGGATACCTATGTCGTCGAAGGCTTTGACATGGGCCTGCGACTTCAAACCACGCAACCCAGCCGGTTTGAAAGCATTACTTCGGCCAACGTCGCAGCACTGCTGCCAGGCACTGACCCCGAACTCGCACAACAGGTCATCGTGATGACCGCACATCTCGACCACCTGGGCGTGTCGCAAGTCGGCGGTGAAACCCACACGAACAACGGCGCCATGGATAACGCCTCAGGGGTGGCAACGCTGATCGAAGCCGCGCGTATGCTGGCAGCACAACCCCAGCGCAGACGCTCCGTGCTGTTTCTCGCCGTCACCGCGGAGGAGCAGGGACTGCTCGGCTCGGAGTACTTCGCACGAAACCCACTGATGCCTGCAAAGCAACTGGTCGCCTGCGTGAACCTGGACATGCCGGTGCTTACTTATGATTTCCGCGATGTGATCGTGTTTGGCGGCAACCGCTCATCTCTGCGAGAAGCGATTGCCAGTGCGGGAGAAGCGCTTGATGTCGCTACATCACCCGACCCGTTTCCTGAGCAGGGCATCTTTACCCGCTCAGACCACTTCCGGTTCGTCGAGCAGGGCGTGCCGTCGGTGATGCTGGCTACCGGCTTTGGCGGGGAGGGTGAAGCGGCCTACAAGGCGTTTCTCGCCAACCACTACCATGCCCCGAGTGACAACCTGTCGCTACCCTTCGACTGGCAGGCTGCCGCTCGCTTTGCAGAGCTCAATGCACGCATCGCCCTGCAGTTGGCCAACGCTGATCAGCGACCGCTCTGGAACCGGGGAGACTTCTTCGCGCGGCAGTTCGGCGGGCCGCAATTCGAACGCTAACTGCCGCGCCCATGTGCAGCAATCGCTGCTGGCAGCCACAAACCCAGATGCGGCAGTGACTCCACCCACGCAGGCGCGTTGCGCGTAGCCCTGTGCTGCCACTTGCGTGGCGCCGCGTCGATCAGCGCCAGGCGCGCTTCGGCCCTAACCTCGACGCTGACGGCCTGCAGATCCGCACCCCATATATCGCTGGTGTCGGTGCAGAACTCGACGAACAACGCGTCCCGCATGTCCGCGTTGGCACGTCTGTTTCCGCGATGCACACCATTCGAATCGAACAGGAAGATATCTCCTGCCCTACCGATCGTGTCGCGCACGCGCGGAGGCGTGCCCATGCGCGCCTCGCACTCTTCGACGCTGGCGGCGTTTCTGAGGAAACGCTGCAGTTCGTAGCGCAGCGTGTGCGATCCCTCAATGTAGCTCATGGTCTGATCATCAGGACCGACGTCGCTCAGCAGCACCATCATCTTCAGACGCTTGTCTTCCAGATCATGGTGCCAGCCGAACATATCGTTGCTGCGCGTCTGCATGGGCTGGTAGCGCATGCCCACCGCCCGCGTCACGTGAGCCAGGCTGCCGAAATACGCGTCAGCCACGCCGCCGACCAGCGGATGGCAGGTAAGCCCAGCCAGTTGCGGACAGTGTTTGAAAGCATTGTTGGTGACGTGCGCCGCATCGTTGGGCCACCAGTGCTCTTCTTCGTCGTAGTGGGCAAATATCCCTTCGCCTCTGGCGACACGACGGTCGAGCTGCGCGACGAAAGCAGCAAATCCCGCCCGTATATCGGCAAGCTGCTCAGAACTCAGCAGCCCGGGCACGTGCACAATGCCGTTTTTTTCGAGGGTTTCTAAAACCGGCACCGCCGCCTCCGTCAACGGCGCGGCGCGGCTGCCCCGTGTCCGCCGAAGACCCTGCCGCACGTCATGGAGAAAAGGAAGATCCACCTCGCCCAGTTCCAGCGGCGTGCGGCCACTAGCGTCTTCCAGGCGCCAGTCATGGCCGTCGAGCAGCAGGTCAACCGCGGCCTGCGCATCGCGTTGCGCAGCGGCGACGTGCAACGGCGAACAGCCGGATTGTTGCACTCGCTGCAACTTCTCCCGGCCGCCGGAGTGGACCTGCCGGTGACTGTTGAGCGAACCGATGAACTCACCCGCAAACGTGAACGCCGAGGCCGCCAGCGCCAGATCGCCGTGGGGTGTTGTGAACCTCGATTGAATGTAGCGCAAACCACGCGCAACCGTGCTGCGCGCCAGCCGCACGATCTGCCGTGGCTCCGCGGCATGCAGGCGTTTGCGCGCCATCGTCTGCCCGAGCCCGAGAAAATAGCGATAGACGAAGCGCCGGTTGAGAGCGCTGCCGGGAACGCAGTGACGTACCTGAGCATCGGGCAGCCACATGCCGGTTTTGCCATCTCGGATAAGCTGACGGCACAGCTCGTTCTCCTCACCGCTGAGACGGCGCTTACCTTGCCGCCCGAGCCTGGTGTTGAACTGATACTGCTGTTGAACATCCGCGCGGATGGCGAAGTTCGCACCCCACGGCAGGCACTTCTCATCGATGGTGCGCGTTTCAGTGCCCAGGTCCCGCTCACCGTAAACACCGCTGAGCAGGCTCCAGTGGGCCTGCAGCCATGCCGGTAGCGGCCCTTCCAGTTCAGCTACCGTGGGGCCGCCGAAATACACGCATTGAGGCCAGGTTTGCACTGCCTTGTGATACGTGCGCAGCCAGTCAGCAGGCACCAGCACATCGTCATCCGTCCACAGTATCCAGCGGCTCGACACGTTGCGAGTAGCGCGATTGAGGGCAAAGGATTTCCCCCGACGGGGCTCGAAAAGGTGCTCGAGTGGCAACCGAGCGGCAAACTTCTCCAACACCTCGGGCGTGGCATCCGTGCTGGCATTGTCGATCACCAGCACCCGCCAGGTGACACCTTGCGGTATATCGAGATTGCCCAGCTCTTCAAGCGTGCGCGCAAGCTGGTCGGCGCGGTTCCAGGTGCAGATGGCCACAGTGTAGTCCACCAGGGTTCTGCGATTCGGCGCGTTCGCTTTCACTGCAGCGCGTATCCAGAGTGCGCCTGCATACCGAGTGCATAGCGCGCATCGACGCAACGATTGTCTTCGGCGAGCGCAGCACCCTGGAGCAGATCACGCAGATGGTGGGTGCACCGCGCCTGCGCTCGGCGACACTCCTTCAGCAGGCGCGGCCCCAGCAAACGCTGCGCTAACGGCGAAGTAACACCCTGCAGGCGGTTACGCACCATCTGTTCGAGCAATGGTTCACTTGCCAGCGACACGTTTACAGCACCTTCTGCACATTCCTGGGGCAGCTCCGCAAATCCCGGCGCGCCGAGCACCTCGCTCAGGCCGAGCACGTGGGCTTCACTATCCTGTGCCAGATCTTCATAGAGCCGCACGTGCACTTTTGCAAACCGCTCATGGTACAGCGCGAGCAGGCGCGAGTATCTGAAGTGCTCCACACTGCACACGCTGCGATTGTCGATGTAACGTCGCGATCGCCGCCACGTACGCTCACCCTCAAGCCACGCTTCTACGGCAAATCCATCACCTGGACTCGAAATGAAATCAGCATCCAACGGCCCGGAGAACCAACCGATCTTCACGTAGTAGTTGTGCAACGAACGGATCAGATCGTGCTGATTGCGCAGATAGAGCAGCACTTCAGCCTGCGGCAGCGCAGCAGCCAGGCGATCGGCAACCATGGTGCGGTTGCTGAAGCCCCAGAAGGGAAACCCCGACCACATCTCATCGGACAGCACGAGCACCCGCTGGTGGCTGTATCGCGCCGCCAGGTCGTCTACGGTACGGCGCAGCTCGCCGCCGTCAAACAGGCAGTCGTCTGCGTACTGCAGGCTATTGAACGCCCGGTTTTCCTGAGTGAACGGGCGCCCCACGTACGCCACGTCGCCGCATGAGGCAAAACGCCCCTGCAGAAACGTGCTAGCCGTCTTCGGCAGGCCGATGTGCACGATGACTCTCAAAGGTGTGAAGCCCGCATCGTTTGCTCCGTCGCCAGTTGCTATATTGCGCCGTCACCCACCTGCCGACGAGCGCAGTTCGCATGCGGTTGAGCGTCGTAATCTGTACCCGCAATCGTGCCAACCAACTCCGGCACGTGCTGCGCTCCATCTCACAGTGCACGAAACCGCCTGATGGTGAGTGGGAGCTCGTCGTCATCGACAATGGTTCCACGGATGATACCCGCCAGGTGCTGGACGAAGCACTGCACCAGTTGCCTCTACGGGTGTACACGCAGCCGCAGCCGGGCCTTTCTCACGCACGCAATATGGGCGCCGATCGGGCCCTCGGCGAGTGGCTTCTGTGGACCGACGACGATGTGCGGGTGAGCGCCGGTTGGCTCGATGAGTATCATCGGGCCATTCTCACGCACGCAGACGCCCAGGTGTTTGGAGGCCCCATAGAGATTCGCTTCGAGGGTACGCCCCCCGCGTGGCTTACGGGCGGGTCGCATGTGGTGCGCTCCGCCTATGCGGGGCTGGATGCCGACGACCTGCCGGACGAACTGCGTGCCGACGGTCCGGTTCCGTACGGTGCCAATTTTGCCGTGCGTAAAGCGCTGGTGGAGTCGCAACCATTCGACACCGAACTCGGCAGGCATCCCGAGCATCCCATGCGCGCGGGCGAGGAAACGCCGATCATCCGCCGCGCTTTGCGCCAGGGTCCGGGTTACTGGCTGCGAGCGGCGTGCGTAGAGCACCACATCGACCCACTGCGACAAACGCGGCGTTACCTGCGCGCCTACTACTACAGCTACGGTCGACGCCAGGCCGGGGAACTTGCGCAGCGTGTTTCCAGGTCCGAGCTGGCAACCGAAACCGTCAGGTCGCTGCGTGATGCGGTGCGTGCCGAGCTGCGCCTGTTGCGCTCAGGGGATCGCCATGACGCGCCGGCACTGCTGAAGACAGCCAGCCGTTCATGGGGCCGAGTTGCCCAGGGCTTGCGCTTTCTGGGCGGCACTACGGCCGCGTGACACTAATGGAGCAGCACATGAGCAACAGCGACACATCCAGACGGGTCCTGGTGATCGGCCTCGACGGTTTCGAGGAGCGCATTGCAAACGCACTCATCGAGCACGGCCGACTGCCGAACTTCAGGCGCATGTTCGCCGAGGGAGCCTATGTGCCCGTGGACCATGGGGAAGCCAAGCGTTCAGGGCTTGCCTGGGAGCACTTCGCCACCGGCCTGTCGCCCGCGGGCGCATCGCGCTGGTCGGCGGTAACTTTCGATCCTCACACCTATCAGTGTGCACAGCATCCGACGCGGCTCGAGCCGTTTGCCCAGCGGCTGCCCGTTACAACAGTAGTATTCGACCCGCCCTATTTCGATCTGCACCGCGCCGACGACGTGCAGGGTGTGGTGAGCTGGGGCGCACACGATCCAGGCACTCGGGCACACGCTCGGCCCGCAGGCCTCGCCGCAGAGATCGAAGCGCGCTTCGGGCCGTACCCGGCGGAACCCTACATCTACGGGTACACCTGGGCCAGCGCCGATCGCTCGCAGGCCATGGCTGAAGACATCGTGCGGGCCACAAACGTCCGCGCGGATGTTACAGAATGGCTGTTCGGCGAGCGGCTACCCGACTGGCAGCTCGGCGTGGTGGTGATCAGCGAGTTTCACTCGGCCGTTGAAGCGCTCTGGCACGGTGTGGACGACACACACCCCCTTCACACACTGCCATCCGCGGCACCCGCACGCGCGGGCCTGGAAGGGGTGTACGAAGCGGCTGATGCCATGCTCGGCCGACTGGCGCAGCGATTCGCCGATTGCGACCTGCTGCTTTTTTCCTTTCACGGCATGGGCGCCAACGACTCCGACGTAGCCAGCATGGCGCTGTTGCCGGAGCTCATGTATCGGCGGCACTTCAGAACGCCCCGCTTGCGCCCAAATGTCAAAGACCCGTGCGCAGTACCGCCGGTAGGTGAAGACGAAAGTTGGAGCGCACATGTGCGCAGCCAGTTCTTGCCCCAAACACCCTCCCGCTGGCAGAAACTCACCAAGCGGCTGCACGGCCGTCGTGATGCGCCGCCGCCCCTGCCGGACGATACGCACCCGGTGCCCTGGATGCCTGCCTCTTGGTACCAGCCGTTCTGGCATGCGATGCCGGTGTTCGCGATGCCGTCTTTCTACGATGGCCAACTGCGGCTGAACGTGGAAGGCCGGGAGGCGCAGGGCTGCGTTTCGGCGGAAGATTACGATGCGTTGTGCGCAGATCTGGCACGGGAGCTGCGTGCGCTGATCAACCCACGCACCGGTGAGCCAGCCGTAGATGAGGTGGTGTTTACCCATCCCGGCGCACCGCAGGATGTGCACCCCACGGAAGCTGACATCATCATCCTCTGGCGCGGCGCCCCCCTGGCGGTGCAGACGCCGGATGGCGACGTGGTGGGGCCGCTGCCCTACCGCCGCCCCGGCGGTCATACCGGCGGTGACGGCTGCGCCGTGTGGCTAGGACCATCATTCGCCAGCGGCAGGAAAGAACGCGCCTCTGCATTCGACGTGGTACCAACGCTGTGCGACTACCTGTGCGGTATGATTCCCGACCCCTGCGACGGCACGAGCTTTCTGGCCCGAGTATTGGCAAACGCTAGTGAGGGTCTGCCAGGGCGTTGAATTCGGTGAGGAGCGCGGCACCGCCTTGCGCTTCAATCAGCGGCTCGAGCAACGCGTGCTGCTGGGCAGCGGCAAGTTTCGGCTGTTCCTCCGACGCCCAGGTGGCGAGCCCCGCCCAGAAACGATCGATCACCTGGCGCGCCGGTACCGTGCCACCGTCCACCGTGCGGAAGGTCAGCTCGCGCAGCTCACCGAGATACAGGCGCAGACTTTCTACGTGGATCTGCTCGTCGGTGCGAATACGCTCAATGATCTCGGCAGCCTCGTCTGCCGCCGGCCGCCGATCGTCGAACAGTACGGGATTGCGCAGGATTTCCTGCGCGGTGGCAAAGAAGATCTCCGCGCGAAACTCGATGATGAGCAGGTTCATGAGCAGGCTCAGCAGTCCTTCGAATTGCGGCGGCAGCTCCGGCATCAGACGTTGCCCGGCTTCCGGCCGGCCGATGTTTTCCGGCGGCTCCACGTCGGCATGGGTGCCTGGATCGATGACGAGGTCGCGAGCTACGAACCACATGACATCGTGACCGCCGATACCCTGCTCTGGCTGGCCTCCTTCGTCGATACCGTGCGCCCAGAGCATGCCTTGGTCCAGGTGACCTACCGCCATCTCGCGGATGTCTTCCACAACTACATCCGCCAGACTCGGAAACTGCACGTCGGCCAAGAGGCGCCCGCGCGCTTCCAGTTTGCCGGTGACCGTGAGGCTGTTCCAGAACGGCTGACTGATACCGCGCTCGAGCAGCAGAGTCTGCTGCGCAGGGTTTGGCATTCGCGGGCCGCGGAGCAGGCTGTTGTCTGCGTCGAAAAGCGCACCGCCGCGCGCTTGGAGCGCCGCCGTCCAATGGGCAATGGCTTCAGCCCGACTCTTCGAGCGTGGCGGCACGTATTCACCCTGTGTATCAAAACCGCCGTGCAGGCGATGGCCGTGCACCAGGTGCTGCGTTGCGTAGGCGTGATGGTCGATGAGTTCCGCTCTTGTGTACG
Source organism: Gammaproteobacteria bacterium (assembly GCA_030428905.1). Classification (GTDB taxonomy): domain Bacteria; phylum Pseudomonadota; class Gammaproteobacteria; order Pseudomonadales; family Azotimanducaceae; genus SYFY01. The sequence goes on along the minus strand of JAUIED010000082.1, from coordinate 2,489 downwards.
TCAGTTTCATGCACGCCTCCGCTGTTCAGCCGCCCGCGTTGATTGTCAGCTTGGATCTCTTTCCAACACCAGCGCAATACCTTGACCGCCGCCGATGCACAGCGTCACAAGGCCAAAGCGGCCGTTGGTGCGCGCCAGCTCGTAGAGACACTTGGTAGTGATGATGGCACCTGTGGCGCCGACCGGATGACCGAGAGCGATGGCGCCGCCATTCGGGTTGGTGCGTTCCGCCGGAAAACCGAGCTCCTTGGCCACGGCGCACGCCTGCGCTGCGAACGCTTCGTTGGACTCGATCACGTCCATCTCGTCGATGGACAGGCCTGCCCGCTCAAGCGCTTTGCGCACCGCCGGGATCGGCCCAGTGCCCATGACAGACGGTTCAACACCGGCGCGCGCGTAGGACACCACACGCGCTAGCGGCTTCTTGCCATTGGCCAGAGCCCACGCCTCGGATGCCATCACCAGCGCCGCTGCGCCGTCGTTAATGCCTGAGGCATTGCCTGCTGTGACCGTGCCGCCGTCCGGCTTGAAGGCGGGCTTCAGCGACGCAAGACTATCCAGCGACACATCGCGCCGTGGATGCTCGTCGGTATCGATCATTACCGTGCCCTTACGCGACTTGATGGGCACGGGCACGATCTGTTCGGCAAAGAAGCCCGAGTCGATAGCATTGACCGCGCGGCGATGGCTCTCCTCCGCGTAGACATCCTGCGCTGCCCGGTCGATCTGAAACGCTTCCGCCACGTTCTCCGCTGTCATACCCATGTGCCCCGCCCCAAACGGGTCATGCAGCGCAGCCAGCATGTCGTCTTCGAACGTCACCGCCCCCATGCGCGTACCGAAGCGCGGTGACGGGCTGGAGTAGGTGGCGCGGCTCATGCTCTCTACGCCGCCAGCGAGCGCCAGCTCCACTTCGCCGAGCTGGATCTGCTGGGTAGCGTTGACGATGGCTTCGACGCCCGAGCCGCACAGACGGTTTACCGTGACAGCGCTCGACTCCTTGGCCATGCCGCCGTTTAGTGCGCACAGGCGCGCGATGTACGAGTCGTTCGACTTTGTGCGCAGCACGTTGCCGAACACGGCAGAGGAAATCTGCTCCGCCGGCACGCCGGCGCGTGCCGCCGCCTCGCGCACCACGAGAGCGCCGAGCTCTTCGAGGGGCACGTCTTTCAGACCGCCGCCGAAACGGCCGATGGGGGTGCGTACGGCGCTGAGGATGACCGCGGTTTGGATGTCGGACACGGTGGAGGTTCCTTGATTGTCACGAAAGCCCGCTAGTTTATCGCTTCGCGCCGGGACACACACCTTGACAACCGATCCGTGCACGCTCGCCGCCCTCAGCGTCAACTGGTCGCAGGCGTACGTTCAGTCACGCACCTTGCCCACAGACGAAACACGAGATTACGTCAAGCTCAAAGACATGACGAAACCCAGGTCGCACTACATCGATAGCGAGCACGCGCGGTACTACCACATAACGTCCCGATGCGTTCGGCGTGCCTGGCTGATGGGAGAGGATCCGCTTACCGGCGTAGACCACGAATTCAGAAAAGCCATCCTTCTGCACAGGATCAAGCATCTCGCCCGGTTTTTCGCTGTTGAGATCATGGGCTACGCACTCATGAGCAATCACTTCCACATGGTGGTGCGCTACGATCCGAAACTGGCTGATACATGGTCAGATGAGGAGGTGGCACGGCGCTGGTGCGCGGCTTTCAACCGCAAATCACTCAGCTGTCTGGAAGAAGCCGCAGCCGCCCCTGAAGATTTCGACACACGTCAGGCTCTCCTTTACCACGCAATGCTGTTGCAGCCGGCAGAAATCGGGCGACGCCGCAAGGCCCTTGGCTCCATTTCCAGGTTCATGCAGCATCTCAAGCAGCCGTTTTCCGTGTGGGCAAACCGGGAGGAAGGTTGTCGTGGTCACTTCTTCGAAGCACGTTTCTACTCAGGTGCGCTGCTGAACGAAGAAGACCTGCTCGCATGCATGGCCTATGTGGATCTCAACCCGGTTGAGGCTGGAATGGCCCGCAATCTCCGGCAGTCAGAGAACACCTCCATACACGAACGGCTCCTTGCCCATCGGTTCGATGCGTCAGACCTTGAGGAATATCTAGCGCCGTTGTGGCATGAAGAAGGCTCTGACGCAGCTCCTGAGGGCGATGCGCCGAGAACGCTGCGCGGATCCTTGCTCGACGCGGACGGACGAGCCACGCTCCTGGTCGGAGCCGGCCCCGTGGACGTCGTGGTCGCGGTCCCGGGCTATCGCCTGTGGCGGGCGAGCAACGTGACCGGCAACGCGATCCGGACGGCGCTCGAGCCGTGCCCGACGATCCCGTTTCGTCTCACGGAGCGACTGGCCGCGAAGCTCGCGGGGTATCGGGTATCCGTGACGCTGACTCCGTGCAGGGAGCGCGGGGGCGCGTCGGGGCCGCGGATCGAGCTCTACCGGCCGGGCGATCCCGAGCCCCGGATCCAGACCTCGCTCG
>JAUIED010000318.1 GCA_030428905.1 Gammaproteobacteria bacterium | reverse complement strand
GCGTTCGATCTCGTACATGCCTCGCACCTTACGCCGCCCGCTGATATCCGTGTGGATGTCGTGCGCTCGGAGGAAGCGCGCGTTGATGGCATTGTAGCGCTCGCCGGAATCGATGTAGGAGTGCCCGGCGATGCCGCCTGCGGAGGAGGGGATGTAGATGTGCCCGTCGCGAATCTCGAGATCGACCCAGGGAGTGATGTCGGCGTGGGTGTGTGCGCAGACTGCCAGCAGGCAGAGCATACCTATCAGTTTCCCTGGTGCCATGATTGAGTCCGTTCGTATTTATGTCACCCGCATACTCTCACAAGCAGGCTCTTCAGTCACCCCGAGTGGGCGCCGGCCGGACGATGCCGGTCGTAGATCTGGTTGGCCCAGACAATCGCCGGGTGTGACGCGTTGAGTGCGAGTACGTCCTGCACGGATTGCGGGATCGGCCGAGGCCGCTTCATCGCTGGATGCGCCACATCGGCAATCGGTGCCAGTAGTGCGGCGGCTGTGAGGTCCGCCACGGTAAACGTGTCGCCCACCAGGTACCCGGTCGCTTTGGTTTGCTCAGCTATGCGGTCGAGCCATTCTCGGGTCGCTGTTTTACAGCGTGCCACATTGTTCGGCGTGACGCCGTTGCCTTTGGCGATCACGCCTCGGGCGATGGGGAACATCGCCCGGTAGGCCACACGTTTGGCGAGGCCCTTGCTGCCACCGAACATGTTGCACAGGTAGGTCCCTTCGTTCACCAGGGCGGAGAAGAGCAGGGTGCGCACGTCCGGGCCGAGGCTGGCATCCATCTCCTTTTGCAGCGTGAGGGCTTGCTCGCGCAGCCCTGCATCTGCTGGATAAAGAGCCGGTTGCGGATGTGTTGCCTCCAGGTAGTCGATGATTGCCGCGGAGCCGGAGATGACTTCACCGTTCGATTCCAGCACCGGGGTTTGGGGTTGACCGCTGAGCTTTTTGATGGCGCCCATGTGCGGGCCGGGCAGATAGGTCTCACGCTGGTGTTCGATGCCTTTCAGGTCCAGCGCCCAGCGGGCTTTTTCGTTGAAGTGCGAGTAGGCGAACTGATGCAGCGTAATGGTCATGGCGGCCTCCGTATAGATGTTGCTCATCATACAAAAGCTATTGCATGATAGTCGACATGTAAAAGCGAGCCTCGCTCGCAGCAGTTGAAGGGGTGTGGTTTGGCTCGATATTCGAAAGCGCACGCTGAGCGATCTCGTGAGGCTATCCGCGACAGCGGTGCGCGGCTGTTTCGCCGGCGTGGTTATGCTGGTGTGGGTATCGATGAGCTCTGCCGCGAGGCGGGTCTTACTCGGGGCGCTTTCTACAGTCATTTTCAGTCCAAGTCGGCCCTGCTTACGGCGGTGCTGGCTGGCAGTCACGACTTCGTACGCCGGTTGCGTGCGCGCGCCGGTAAAGGTACCTCTGCTCTGCGTCGTCAGGCTGCCGAGATTGCCGCTGCGTATCTTTCGCCGACCAACAGGGCGGCGGTGCTTGGTGGGTGTTCGTTGGCGGCGCTCGCGGCAGATACCTGCCGCGCCGAAGAGGATGCGCAGGCGGCCTACGCCGAAGCGGTTCGCAGCGTGGTGGAAGAGTTCCGTCGCGCAGAAAACGGTGAGTCGATGTTGGCCCTGGATGATGCGCGAGCCGCCCTTGCGTTGTGTGTGGGGGGAGTGCTGATCAGCGGCGCTTGCGGCGACCATCCGGAAGGGAGGAGGGTTGCTCGCGCTGCCACCACCGCCGTGCGACGTCTGCTCACCGATAGCGGAGAAAACGGGTAATGAAGGTTGTGGGCGTTGTTGTACTGCTCCTGTTGGTGATCTTGTGTATCCCTTTCGTTGGCCCGGCCATCGGCCTTGCGACGTTTCTGAATCAGGCGGAGTCCCCGGGACGCAGCGTGGCCGTGCAGGGCGTGTTGCTCAACGTATACGAGCATCACGGCGACAAGCGGGATGTGGTGCTGGTGCACGGTCATCCGGGTTCCGCGCAGATGATGCAGCCGCTCGCGTTTGCGTTGCAGGCTCTGGGTTATCGGGTTTTTCGCTACGACCGGGCAGGCTGGGGTCACTCCGCTCAGCATGCCGATGGAGTGCCTGTGAATCCCACCAGGCATGCGAGGGATTTGCTGGCACTGGTAGCGCACGAGCGGCTGCACGAGCCGTTGTTTGTGGGTTACTCGTACGGCGGTGGCGTGGTGATGGAGGCAAACCGCCTGCAGCCGGCGGTGGTGGGTGACGTGGCGCTAATCAGCAGCGTTGGTAAACGTCCGCCGGCGCGGCAGCCGAGCCTGCTCGGCCGGCTGATGGGCTCGCCACTGTTTCTGCGCTGGGCGTTTGGTACCGACCTGACAGCCCGGCAGGGCGCTGCGGCGATCTCTGCGCAGTTCATGTACCCGCAGACACCGTTACCGGGCACTCTGGAGGGCTTTCTGGCGACTCTGGCGCTACCCGATGTGCCCACCAACTGGCAGCGTGAAGGGGACGAGCGGTACGTGAATTTCGACGACTACCGTCCGAATGAGGTTCGCGGATGTGTGCTGGTGGTGCACGGCGATCAGGACCAGGTGGTGAGCGTGGACATCGCACACTATCTGGCATCCAGTATCCCGGCAGCGCAACTGCACCTGGTGGCGGGCGGCGGGCACGGCATGATACTCGCGCAGCCTGATGCACTGGCGCTGCGTGTGGCGGCGCACGATCGGTCGTGTCGTGCAGAGCAGAGTTCTTCGTAGTTTCCCGTATGGCGCACCGACGTGGTCGCCGCCATCGTCCGTTTGCACAGGGCGGAATGTGTCATGGCCGAGCACTACGAGTTTCGAGACGAGCACATCATTTCCCCGGAGCACTACGCTGCGGTGGGCCACCCGCATCAGGCATTCGCCTGGTTGCGTGCCAATGATCCCTTGCGATTGATCGAAGTGGCGGGGTATCGCCCTTTCCGCGCGGTGACCCGGCACGACGACATCATCACCATCGAGAAGCAGCCGGAGCTGTTC
>JAUIED010000081.1 GCA_030428905.1 Gammaproteobacteria bacterium | reverse complement strand
AGGCGGTCTTGTCTGCGGTCGTGACCGCATGCGTGCGTTGGGGCGCTCTTGATCGCAACCTTGTGCGCGAAGTAAAGCGCAATCCGGAAGTGCCGCGCGATCGCTATGTGACGGACGCGGAAGTCGATGCGTTTCTCACTCATTGCAATCCGATGCTGAGAGCCTATGTCGAGCTCAAGTTGCTGACGGGCTTGCGGCAAGGTCAGATCTTGCAGCTCAAGCTCGGCGATTGGGATGGCGAGCACCTTACCGTGCCGGGGGCAAAGGGCGGACGAACCGTCGTCTACTCCGGCGAAGGCCTCAAAGACGCCTACAACCAGGCTGCATCTCTGAGAAAGGGACGCGCCTTGCGCTCGCTGTATCTCTTTGCGACCCGCAATGGCCGCCCCTATTCAGGCGATGGATTTCGCTCGATCTGGCAGCGCGCGATGAGCAAATACATGGCTGAGGGGAATGAGCGATTTACCGACCATGACCTACGCGCCAAGGTCGCTTCGGACTCTGAAAGCTTGGCCGCCGCGCAAAGTCGACTTGGTCACCAATCAAGCCAGCTTACTCACCGCGTTTACCGGCGCAAGCCCGCGGAAGTGAGTGTGCTCGAACGCCCCGCAAAGCCGTAGCCTGTCTCACGGATATGAGACAAACACGGATTTATGAGACAAGGTTAGTATCGACTAACGCGGAAGAGTAGAGAGATGGCTCCGCCTGCTGGGCTCGAACCAGCGACCCGCTGATTAACAGTCAGCTGCTCTACCAACTGAGCTAAGGCGGAGTAGATCCTGGGCAGCGATCCCAGGGAGCGCGTAGTTTACGGTCCGGGGCCGGTATTGCAAGCGTAGCAGGCGCTGCAGCGCCTGCAGCCGGGTTTGACGTTAGTTGTCGGTAAACGTCGTCGATTCTGCGGCGAAGCCGGCGTACGCGGGCCGGGTGAGCACCACCTGTGCGGTGCCGCCTGCCCACGTGCCGGTGTAGTTAACACCGAGAGCCCCGGTAGCGGGGTTTCCAGTACCGGCAACCCACGCCGGGCCGCCTCCGGGTGCCAACGCATCCGTCGGGTTGAGCTCGGCAATCCATTCGGCGTTGTTGGCGGGGAAGCTAACCGCCACACCCATGGATTCTTCAGCGCTGGCAAGGCGAAAGCGGGACTGCACGAAGCTCTGACCGTCGGTGTACTGCTTGAGCACTTTGGCGCTGGCAGCGTTCTGCACGTAGTCGTTGTATGCGGGGATCGCCACAGAGGCAAGCACGCCGATGATGGCGACAACGATCATGAGCTCGATGAGCGTGAAGCCCCGAGCCCGGGCAAGGCGTCCTGCGTATGCCACGATTGGCTACCGATAGTGAGTCATCGCGTAGGGTAGGACACTCTCGCGCTCGGATTTGTGCGGCGGGTCTCAGCCGGCACTAAGGCTGGTCAGATTCTTGCGTACACACGCCGCAGCGAGAGGTCGCGTTGATCGCTGTTCACAACCACATTGATTTCCAGCAGGCCGTCGGCGCGCAGCACATGCTGCTCGACGCCGCGGATTTCGCTGCTGCGGGAGTCGATCACCAGCGCGCCCTGCTCGTCCCAACCGGCATACACCTCCCACAGACCGCGCTCGCGATAGCCCCAGCTTACGTCGCGGTAGGTGCCCGGCTCGTAGTCGATGCCCATGGAATCGCTGTTCTGCTCGATACGAAGGCTACGTGCCTGCAGCACCGGAAAATCCTGTGCGACGAAGGCGAATACGGCGCCATTGATGCGCGCCATCTGCGCCCGCCGGGAAGGCTGGCGACGAATCTCGTCTGCGCCCACCTGTTCCATCATCTGCCGGGCGCTCGGAGCCGCGTCGCTCAGTTCCTCGACGAGCTGCCAGCGGCCGCTGAGGTTGAAATGCTGTTGGCTCGACAGATTCGGCGTGCTGCTGCATGCCGCGAGGCAGAGGGCTATGGCCAGGGCCTGCCCGATTTTCGTGATCATCGGCTTCTCCTCAAGCCGGACGATGGTAGCAACCTCGATCGCCGGAGGCATCAGGCAGAGAATCTTTTTAATGCATATGCACTAGTTATTACTATTTTATGCGTTTGCACATTCTGGATGCTGCGGTAGAATCGTGCGCATGAGCGGTATCGAACTGGCAGAAAAGCAGGCACCGGCGGCCGCCGAGGTGCTCGGCAAGGCAACGCTGCGGGCTGCACAGAAATTGGGCTTGTCCCGTGCAGAGCTATCTGAGGCCATTGGCCGCGACCGATCCAGCATCTCGCGCGGCGGCATCCCACCGGAGAGCAAGGCGGGGGAGCTGGCAGCGCTGGTCGTGCGCTGCTACCGGTCGCTGGCGGTGTTGCTCGGCGGCGACGAAGCGCAGATTCAGGCGTGGATGGCCACCAGCAACCGACACACCGGCGGCGTGCCGCGCGAGCAGGTGCTGAGCGTTGCCGGGCTGGTGCGGGTGTGCGGGTATCTGGATGCCATCCGCGGGCACGGTTGACTGGGCCGAACTGGTCGCTGCCGCACCGCGAGCCACCCTCATGGGTACGCTGTGGCGCATCGTCGAAAGCCAGGAGCAGAAGAGTACTCTGGAGCTGGTGGACAACCTCGAAGAGCACGATGTGCTCGAGTCCATACTCGAACGGAGCAAGCCGCCGCTGCCATCAGGCACGGCCCGGTTCGACTACCTGCTGCGCTCACCGTGGCGCTATCCGCCGCTGGCCTGGGGATCGCGCTTTGGAGACGCATTCAGCCCCAGCATATTTTATGGCGCCCTGTCGGAGTCGGCGCTCTTCGCGGAGGCTGCTTACTACCGTTTCGTGTTTCTGGCCGGTATGTCTGAACCGCTGGCAGACCGAGTCATCAGTCAGCACACGGTGTTTCAGGCACGCTACCGCACCGTTGCCGGGGTAGATCTCGCCATGCCGCCCTTCGCCGCCCACGAGATGCTGTTGCGCCATCCTGCGCAGTACGCACCCACGCAGGCGCTCGGCAGCGCGATGCGGGCCGCGGACATTCAGGCGTTCGTGTACCTGTCTGCCAGAACGGTTGGGCGCGAGCACAACATCGGCCTCATCGCGCCGGAGGCGCTGCGCTCCAACCGGCACCAGCATCCCGAGCAGGTGCTGTGCGAAAGCAGATTGGAGCGCGTGCAGTACCGCTACCGCGACCGCGTGATCTCCTTCGCCCGCAGCGACTTTCTGGTGCAGGGCTCACTGCCCGAACCCGCCTCGTGATACGTTGCTCTGCATGAGCAGAGTAGTTGTAGTGGGCGGAGGCAACGCGGCGCTGTGTGCCGCGTTGAGCGCACGTGAGCATGGCGCCGAGGTGGTGGTGCTGGAACGCGCGCCCGAGCCGCTCGCGGGCGGCAACTCCCGTTTCACCGCTGGCGCCATGCGCACCGTGTATCAGGGTGTGGACGATCTGATGACGCTGATGCCCGAGCTCACCGAGGCGGAGCGCGCACGCACGGACTTTGGCGCGTACACAGCAGAGCAGTTCTACGACGACATGGGCCGGGTCACGCAGTACCGTTGCGACCCAGCGTTGGCGGAGGTGCTGGTGGAACGCAGCTTCGCCACGCTGCAGTGGATGCGCGGCAAAGGGGTACGGTTTCTGCCGCTTTATGGCAGGCAATCGTTCGAGGTGGACGGCCGCGTGCGCTTCTGGGGCGGGCTGACGGTTGAAGCCTGGGGCGGCGGCCCGGGGCTCGTGGAGGCGCTTACCCGTGCCTGCAAGCAGGCCGGGATCGACATTCGCTACGGCGCCCAGGGTACCGAGCTGATTACCGAGCGGGGCGAGGTACGCGGCGTGCGCACACCCACCGAAGAACACACCGCGTCCGCCGTGGTGCTGGCGTGCGGCGGTTTCGAATCCAATGCCGCCTGGCGCGCGCAACATCTCGGCCCGGGATGGGACCTGGCGCGGGTACGCGGCACCCGCTTCAACACCGGCGACGGCATCCGTATGGCCACGCGCATCGGTGCCGCGGTGCGCGGCCACTGGAGCGGCTGCCATGCAGTGCAGTGGGACGCCAACGCGCCGGAGTATGGCGATCTTTCGGTGGGCGATGGTTTTCAGAAGCACTCCTATCCGTTCGGCATTCTCATCAACCGCGACGGCAAGCGTTTCGTCGATGAAGGCGCCGACTTTCGCAACTACACCTACGCCATCTATGGCGGTGAGGTGCTCAAGCAACCCGGCCAGATCGCCTGGCAGGTGTTCGACGCCAAGTGCGACGGCTTGTTGCGCGACGAGTACCGCATTCGTGAGGTGAGCCGCACCCAGGCAGACACCCTCGCGGGTCTGGCGGAACGCATGGAAGGCATCGATGCACAGGCCTTTCTTGCAACGGTGGCGGAGTTCAACGCCAGCATCGACTGTTCCGCACCATTCGATCCAACCGTGAAGGACGGCAGAGGCACCCAAGGGATATCGCCCGCTAAATCCAACTGGGCGCGCACTATCAGCGAGCCGCCCTTCACCGCCTACCAGGTGACCTGCGGCGTGACGTTCACGTTCGGTGGCCTGCATGTGGACGCCTCGGCGCGGGTGCTGGATCAGGCAGGCGCGCCCATCAGCGGGTTGTTTGCCGCTGGCGAAATGGTGGGTGGGCTTTTCTATCACAACTATCCGGGCGGCACGGGGCTGACGAGCGGCGCTGTGTTCGGACGGCTGGCAGGCAAGGGGGCTGGCGAATGTGAGCGATAAGAAGGTGAGCGATAACAAACCAACCAGCGTGCATTGGGACATTCCGGACACCGGCGGCAAGCGCCGTATCGCCGGCCTCGATTTCGGCGGCACCGGCAGGCCGATCCTGCTGCATCACGCCAACGGCTTCTGCGCCGGCACCTGGGGGCTGGTCGCACAGCAACTTACCCCTCACTACCACGTGTACGCCATGGACGCGCGAGGGCACGGCGATTCTGCATCATGTCGCGTGCCGGAAGCGGCAGCGTGGTCCTGTTTTGTGGAGGATGTGACACACGTCGCCCAGACCATCGCTGAAGCACACGGAGAGTCGCGGCTGGCCATCGGGGTCGGCAGTTCGTTTGGCGGCGTGGTCACCGCCGCCGCTGAGGGTGTGCACGGCGGGTTGTTCGAACGCATCGTCATGCTCGATCCGCCCATTCACCCCACAGCAGAAATCTGCGCCGCTGTCGGCCTGCCCGCACCTCCGGACGATGCAGGACGACGCGATCAGCTGGTGGAAATGACCCTGCGACGACGCACGGAATGGCCGTCGCGGGAAGCGCTGCGCGCATCCTGGGAGGGCAAGGCCATGTTTGCCGACTGGTTACCCGAGGCATTCGACCTCTATCTGCAGTGGGGCTTCGCCGACACCGCAGAGGGTGGCGTGCGCCTGAAGTGCGACCCGGCGGTTGAGGCGCACATCTTCGCCACCACCGGAGCGCTGAGCCCGGTACATTTCGCCCCCGGCATTCAGGTGCCGGTACGCCTCGTGCGCGCGACGCGAGGGCATTTCTCTGGTGAGTTTTTCGGTGCGTTGATCCGCCTGTTTCCCCAGGGCACCTACGTGGAACTGGAAGGCGGACACCTCCTGCCTATGGAAGTGCCGGAGCGCTGCGTGGAACAGATCCTCACCTGAGAAAGCGGGCCTGCGCCTCCAGGGCTCGCTCCGCCTGTTCCACCAGATCGGCCATGATGTCGGCCACCGGACGGATGCGGTCGAAGTAGCCCACGCTCTGGCCGGCGCCGGAGTGGATGAGCGGCTCGATGTCATGCTCTTCGATGGCGCCCAGCAGGTCGCCGACGAGCACATCCTGATAGGGCATCTTCAGTGGTTCCGGTGCCCCTTCCGCTTCCCATTCCTGACTCCAGCCCGTGCGGATCTGGCGGAAGGTCTTGCCGCTTTCCGAACGGGTGATCACGGTGTCACCACTGCCGGCCTGCATGAGCTTCTTCGCGTTCACCGGGTGCAGGTGCGCCTGGTGTTCTTCCGAGAGCAGCCACGCGGTGCCCAACCAGACACCTTGCGCGCCCATGGCCAGCGCCGCGGCAATGTGCCGCCCCGTGGCTACGCCACCGGCGGCGAGCACCGGCAGATCGCCCGCCGCGTCAACAAGTTGTGGTACCAGGGAGAACGTGCCGATAGGGCCGGTGTGGGCGCCCGCGTCGTAACCCTGCGCCACCAGCATGTCCACACCTGCGGCGATGGAACGCGGTACGTGGTGCGGGCTGCCGACAAGGGCTAGCGTGGTTTTGCCGAGCGCCTTCGCCTCCTCGATCACCGGCTTCGGCGCGCCGATGCCGCAGGCAAACATGTTCACGGACGAGTCGAGCACGGCGCGTATCTGTGCTTGCTCGATTTCCGTGGAGCGGATGAAGCGCGTGCGCATACCCGGCTCGCTGGCGTCCGGCACCGCGTACTTGTCAATGAGCTGCTGCACGAAACGTTTGTGCGCTTCGGGTATCTCCGCCTCGATGGCCTCGCGGGAATTGTGCTCCGGCATGCCCGGCGGCAGCACCAGGTCGACACCAAACGGCCGATCGCCCACCTTGTCACGAATCTCCGCCAGCTCGTCACGAATCTCGTCGGGAAACCGTCGCGTGGCACCGTACACACCGTAACCGCCAGCGTTGCAGATGGCGGCCACCGTATCCACGCAGTGGGCGAAGCCGAAGATCGGCACCTCGATGCCGAGCTGATCGCAAACCGGCGAGTAAAGCCGGCTCAAGTGATCTTCTTGCCCGGCAGGTGCACCACCGGCGCGCGCGGTGAAAGATCGCCGAGCTGCGCTTCGAGGTCGGCACCTTCCACCAGCCCCTCGATGAATTCCTTGATGGCCGCGTAGTCGTAGGTGTCGCACGCAAGCTCAAGCGTGTTGAGCGCGCGATGCAGCTCCTTCCACGGCACGAAGGACTCGGTAGCACGCAGAATCTTGCGATGCTCCGTGCCGCTCACATCCGCGCCCAGCAGCAGCTCTTCGTGTAGTTTTTCGCCGGGCTTGAGGCCAGTAAACTCGATGTCGATGTCACCGGATGGGTGCTGCGCGTCTCTCACCGTGTGGCCCTTCAGCCGGATAACACGTTCCGCCAGGTCGACGATCTTCACCGGCTTGCCCATGTCGAGTACAAAGATGTCGCCGCCCTCGGCCATGCTGGCCGCCTGCAGCACCAGCTGTGCCGCCTCCGGGATGGTCATGAAGTAGCGCGTCACCTCCGGATGGGTAACGGTGACTGGGCCGCCGCGCTCGATCTGCTCAAGGAACAGCGGCACCACGGAACCAGACGAGCCCAGGACGTTGCCAAAACGTACAATCGAAAAGCGCGTGCCCGTGGTTTCTTCCTGCAGCGCCTGCAGGATCATCTCCGCCATGCGTTTGCTGGCGCCCATGACGCTGGAGGTGCGTACCGCCTTGTCGGTGGAGATGAGGATGAAATCGCGCACGCCCGCGGAGATCGCCGCATCAGCGGTGTGCAGCGTGCCGAAGGTGTTGTTCTTGAGCCCCTGGATGACATTGTTCTCCACCAGGCTCACGTGCTTGTAGGCGGCCGCGTGGTACACGGTGCTGGGGCGGTAGCGGCGAAAGGTGCGCTCCATGAGAGCAACGTTGGTTACCGAGCCGAGCACGGTCACCAGCGGCACCTGCTCGCCCGTGAGCTGCTCCAGCTCTTTCTGCACCTTGTATAGGCCGTACTCGTTCTGATCAAGCAGCACCAGAAGCTCAGGCTTTTCCCGGGCAATCTGCCGACTCAACTCCGAGCCGATGGAACCACCCGCACCGGTCACCATCACCACCCGACCGCGCACGGAACGCGCCAATAGGTGTGGCAGCGCCTCTACCTCGTCGCGCAACAGGATGTCTTCGATAGCCACATCGCGCACGTTGGCAACCGATTCGCGGCCCGATACCAGATCCGACAGATTCGGGATGAGCCGCACCCGCACGCCGTAGGGCTCCAGGAAATGAATGATTTCACGACGCTGCACTGCCGAGCCTGATGGCACCGCGATGCACACCTGCGTGGCCAGGGTACGCTTCAGGAGGCCGCCCAGTGCATCGCGGGGGTACACCGTCAGCCCGTACACCGAACGGCCATGCAGCGTCTTGTCATCGTCGATGAACGCTACGGGCCGGAAATCACCCTGCTGCAGCAGCACGCGGGCAAGTTCCAACCCCGCACTGCCGGCGCCAAAGATGACGATGGCATCACGGCCTGTGGCTGCACCCTGATACCACTGCACGTAGGCGCGCACCATGAAGCGCGCACCGCTGACAAACAGCACCGCCAGCAGCCAGAAGATGACGGGAACCGACCTGGGGAATACCTGCAGCGGCACGAGATACGCCACCGTGGCGATGGCAAGCGCGCCGACGGTTACACCCTTCAGCACACTCGCCATGGCATGGTTGCCCATATAGCGCACCATCTGCCGGTACAACCCGAGACGCATGAATACCGGTATACATCCGAGCACGCTGGCGGCAAACGCTGGCCAGAACTGCATCACCGGCGGCGACCAGTCGCCGAGCCGCAATGCCAGCGCCGCATAGAGCGCCAACGGCAGCGCCAGGCAGTCCACGGCGATTGCCAGAGTTCGCTTGCGGCCTCGCGACATGTGATCGAGCTTCGCCTCGAGCGGGCGTCTCGGCTGTGCTTCAGGGCTCAGCATTCCATGTGTTCCCCATTCACCTTTCTAATCCCCGCTCCAGACCAGCCCCCATCCGCCAGGCAAGAACTGCAACGGGCAGCACCGAGGCGCCGACTATGACGATCTGCATCTGCGGGTATCGCACGCTCAACCAAGCCAGTGGCAGGAGATACCCCACCGCAAAGGCCAGGAAAGCCGTGGTCGTCCATAAATGTCCTTTATTCTGGGCGACGCGTTGATACAGGTGGCTGCGATGTGCGGCGACAAAGCGTTGCTTCGTCAGTATTCGCACACACAGCGTGTAGGTGGCATCAAACCAGAAAACACTGAGTAACACCACCGAAGCGGCCAGCGGTAGCACGCCTTCCAGAGCCAGTTGCACCGCAAATGCCGCCATGACCACGCCGAGAAACAGGCTCCCGACGTCACCCATGAATATCTTCGCTGGAGGCCAATTATAGCTGAGAAAGCCGAGCGTGCCGCCTATCAGAATCCACATGCTCTGCACGCTCCACGACATGACACTGCTGCTGAGAAGCACCACACCAAGGCAGAAAAACAAAGCCTGAATACCCAGGATGCCGTCAATCCCATCCATGAAGTTGCACAGGTTGATGAACCAGAGCACGCCGACAATCAAGGGAATGTGCAACCAGACTGACAGATCGGGCCAGGCCGTGAGCACGAACCACGTAACGCACGTCGCCTGCGCTGCCAGACGCAACCAAGCCGACAGATCCAGCAGATCATCGACAAGGCCGAGCACCGCCAGAGCGCCGGCCGCCCAGGCGAGATGAACTGCATACGCATCGGGACCCAGCGCCAGCCAGATGAGGCCGGGTACCACGAAACTGAGGCCGCCGAGGGTGGGCGTTGGCGTGACGTGGGAACTCCGTTCATTGGGAACCGCGACTGCACGGATCTTCGGCGACAACCACAGCACCACACCGCCCAGAACCAGCGCCGCCAGCCACGCGCTGAACAGCGCCACTACGTGCGGTTCATACAGTACCAATGCATGGTCTCCCTCAAAGCATCCAGCCGCCCCTCCGGCGGCTGCCAATCAAGCGTGGCGCGGGCACGTCCGTCGGCGAGCTCCATCGCCTCGAACAACCGTGAAAAGGCTTCACCGCGGCCGCTGGCACGGGCCAGAGTACGCAACAAAGCTGTAGGAACGCTGAACAGCCGCACGGGCCGATCGAGCAACTCCCGCATATCCCGCAACAATTCTCCCACCGCCACGCCATTCCCGTCCGTGACATGGTAGACCCCCTCACCCCGCGCGCAGACCACCGCCAGAAAGGCCGTGAGGTTGCCTACGCTGACAAAGCTGCGTGGTGCGACCGCGCCTCCAAGGGGCAGCGGCAGACGACTGTCTGCCAGGCGCATCAGCGCCAGAAAATTCGCCCGCACCCGCGGCCCGTACACCAGCGGCGCGCGCACGATGCTGATGGTCATGCGGGTGCGCGCAGCCAGCTCCGCAAGCACCCGTTCGGCATCCGCTTTGGCCTGGGCATAGACACCCACCGGCGATGGCGTGGCGTCCTCTGCAAGGGGCACGCTGCTCACGTCGCCTAGCACCTTGCTGGATGAGAGAAACACGAACCTGCCCACCCCCGCGGTGGCGGCGTTGCGGGCAAGCTGCTCCACCGCCCGATGATTGACCGCTATCACCGCGTCGCGGCCGGCTGCACTGCGCGGCTCGGCAGTGTGGGCGTGAGCCGCCAGGTGCAACACACAGTCGAACGATTCGAGCTGCGCCGGTGCCGGCACCTCCTGCGCCAGATCGCACACCCAGTCCACATCGGTTGCCGCGCGGCGCGCCATGCGGACCACGGTTCCGTGGCGGGCGAGTACCGCCGCCGCTTGTTTACCGACGAAGCCGCTGGCGCCGGTGAGCAGAATGCGTGCGGCGGGCGGTGTGGGTGTGGCGGCGTCCATGGGCCGCGATAGTGGCACGGAGGCAGGCGCGGCGCCACGAGCACGCCACGCCCAGGGCGCTACTTCAGCCGGATGCGAGCCTCGTTGAGATTCACCGTGCGCTCGCCGACGCCGCGCACATTGACAAGCTCGTATACATCTTCGAACGGCCCGAACTCCGACCGATAGGCGACGATGGCCTTGGCACGCGCAAGGCCGATGCCTACCAGCGCATCCGCAAGCTCTGCAGCATCTGCCTGATTGATGTTTACGGAAACATCTTCCGCGTGAACGCTGCCGACGGCGAGCGCAATGAGCAGCGCAAAGGCTGTAGCAATAGTCTTGAATTGCATCATGTGACATCCATTGGTTTGAGATGGAGTGCCAGCTTAGCCATCCGGCGAGCCGAGGCTTGTACGCCTACGCCGCCCTGGGCTGTGCGCGGGTGCTGGTTTGCGGTTGGGCGGTGTCCCAGCCGTGGCAGGACGGGCACTGCCACATGCGCGTCTGGGCGACGAAGCCGCAGTCGCCACAGCGGAATCCAGCAACATGGGTATCGATACCGGCGAGATACTTCTGCAGCATCTTCAACAACTCGACCACTTCCGGTGTTTGTGCCCGCCATCGCGAAAGCAGAAGTCGCAGCCCGGCAAGTGTAGGCAGCTCGGCAAGCTGCCGCTCGGCGATCTGCAGCGCTCGCTCCGGATCTGTCTGCGCAACGATACCAACCAAACGCGCCAGGAGCTGCGCGTCTCGATCGAAGGCGAGGTTACTCTCCAGAAATCGCCGCCAGCTCCTGTGATCCTCCAGCGCAACGCAGGCACGCTCGAACATCGACGCGGAGTCCACCGCGAGACTCGGATCGTCGCCCAGCGCACGGTTGAGCTGCTTGCGCACGACTTTAGGCCGACCCGCGGCCTCTTCCACACGCGCGCTGAGCAGATGTATCCGCGCACAATGCGCGTCTGCATCCGCACCCGCTGCCAGCACCCTGCGCGCCTCGCGCAGATCCCCCTCTGCGAGCGAGCGCTCAGCAAGCTCACAGTGAAAGTGCGCCAGCCTGCGGCGCATGGCGGGTTCACGCCGCCCAAGGCGCTTGGCGACACGGATGGCGCTCGGCCAATCCCGCTCCCGCTGATAGATATCCACCAGCAGGTTCAGCGCCTGCGGCTGCCAGTCTTCGTCGCGGGATACCAGCGCCACCAGCAGACTCTCCGCACGGCCCAACAGGCCTGCGGCAAAGTAGTCACGTGCCAGCTCGAACTCGGCACGCGCCCGGGCACCATCGGAAAGCTGTGCCTGGGCGATGAGATTCTGGTGGATGCGCACCGCCTTGTCCGCTTCGCCACGATGACGCAGCACAGCGCCGAGCGCCAGGTGCGTGTCGATGGTGGCTTCCTCCACCGGCATGGACTCGATGAAGCGCTCTACCGCCACGTCGCTCGGCTCGCGCAGCACGAAGTCGAGACCGCGATAGTAGTCCTGCATGGCTGCCTGCTCAGTCTTGCCTGCGCGACGACGCCGTTCCGCACGGCCGAGTACGAAGCCGAGCGCGATAGCGACGACGATGAGAAGGTATAGGGAGGGGGTATCCGGCACGACGGCCAGCACCTACTCCGGTGCGAGCGCTCTGAGCCGCTGCAACTCGGAAGCCTGCTCGTCAACCGAGCGCTGCAGCTTGCGGCGCTCCATCCGTGTTTTGAAGGAGGTCAGGAAAGCGAGAATGTAGCCGAGCACAGCGCCCAGCACGAATGCCGCGAGTAGCCACCAGAAAACGCTCCAGGCCGGTGTCTGCCACACCAGAAACTGCAGCTGTACTGGGGTCTGATTGACCGCTACAGCAGCAAGCAAAGCACAAATCAGCAGCACCGCGCCAAACAGGAGGCGCTTGAGGGCCGTCACGGGTTGGACTCTCCATCCTGACCCTCGGCAGCAAGCTCAGCCTGCAGCGAGGCATTCACCCGGTCGCGCAATTCCTTGCCGGGCTTGAAGTGCGGCACGTATTTACCGGCGAGCCCAACGGACTCGCCGGTTTTCGGGTTGCGGCCGATCCGCGGCGCCCGGTAGTGCAGGGAGAACGATCCGAACCCACGCACCTCGATGCGCTCGCCATGTGCAAGGGTTTGCGACATCTGCTCGAGCATCGTTTTCACCGCCAGCTCCACATCCTTCAGAGACAGCTGACTCTGACTGGCGCTGATGCGGTCGATGAGTTCGGATTTGGTCATGGGCGCGCTAGTCGTCCTGGTTCATCTGCGCCTTGATCAGGTCACCGAGGGTCGCGTTGCCCACAACTTCCTTCTCCTGACGCTTGAGCTCACGAACGGCTTCACGATCGTCGTCGATCTCCTTGGCCTTCACCGACACGGCGAGGCTGCGGTTGCGGCGGTCGACGCTGATGATCTTCACCTCGATCTGCTGATCGACGTTGAGCACGTTGCGCGCATCTTCCACATGATCGAGCGACAGCTCGGACGCCTTGAGAATGGCCACGACATCTTCGGCCAGCTCCACGTAGGCTTCCTTGGCACCCACTTCGACCACCACGCCGTTGACGATGGTGCCGCGATCGTTCACCGCTACGTAGTCGGAGAACGCGTCCTGATCCAGCTGCTTGATGCCGAGCGAGATACGCTCACGCTCAGGATCGATGGACAGGATGACCGTTTCCAGCTCCTCGCCTTTGGAGTAGTTGCGCACCGCCGTCTCGCCGGGCTCGTTCCACGACAGGTCCGACAGATGCACGAGACCGTCGATGGCGCCTTCCAGGCCAATGAAGATCCCGAAATCGGTGATGGACTTGATGGTGCCCTTGATGCGATCGCCCTTGGCAAAACGCAGGCTGAAGTCCTCCCAGGGATTCGGCCGGCACTGCTTGATACCGAGAGAGATGCGTCGCCGCTCCTCGTCGATGTCGAGCACCATGACCTCCACCTGGTCGCCCACGGCAACCACCTTCGAGGGATGGATGTTCTTGTTGGTCCAGTCCATTTCGGAGACGTGCACCAGGCCTTCCACACCCTCTTCGATCTCGGCAAAGCAGCCGTAGTCGGTGAGGTTGGTAACCGTTGCCAGCACCCGCGAACCTTCCGGGTAGCGGCGCGTAATGGCCACCCACGGATCGTCGCCGAGCTGCTTCATGCCGAGGCTGACGCGGTTCTTCTCGCGGTCGAACTTGAGGATGCGCACACCCACCTCGTCGCCCACGTTGACCATCTCGGAAGGATGACGGATGCGTTTCCACGCCATGTCGGTGATATGCAGCAGGCCGTCCACGCCGCCAAGATCGACGAAGGCGCCGTAATCGGTGAGGTTTTTGACGATACCCTTCACGTCCATGCCTTCCTGCAGGCTTTCCAGCAGGGCTTCGCGCTCGGCGCTGTTTTCCTGCTCAAGTACCGCACGGCGGGAAACGACCACGTTGTTCCGCTTCTGGTCGAGTTTGATGACCATGAAGTCGAGCGGCTTGCCTTCGAGGTGCGCGGTTTCGCGCAGCGGGCGGATGTCGACCAGCGAGCCGGGCAGGAACGCGCGGATGTCGTTGATGTCGACGGTGAAGCCGCCCTTGACCTTGCCGGTGATGATGCCCTGCACCACGTTGGTATCTTCAAACGCGGATTCCAGGTGGCCCCAGGTTTCGGCACGCTTGGCCTTCTCCCGGGAAAGACGTGTTTCGCCCCAGCCGTCGTCGACCACTTCCATGGCCACTTTGACCTGGTCGCCGATGTTGAGGCTGAAGTTGCCCGCGTCGTCGAGAAACTGGGAACGGGGGATGACCCCTTCAGATTTGAGCCCGGCGTGTACCGTTACCCAGTCGCTGTCGATGTCGACCACGGTACCGGTGACGATGGCACCCGGCTCCATTTCGACAGTAGACAGGGATTGCTCAAAAAGTTCTGCAAATGATTCGCTCATAAATTGGTGGGTTCCCCTGGCCTCTGCGGGGGGTCTCCGTAGGTAAGTTGGTTCATGTCTGCGCGGTTTTCCCAAGGCCGACCCCGGCCGCGAGTTGCAGCGCCAGAGACACCACCGCGTCGATATCCATCGCGGTGCTGTCGATGACGTGGGCATCCTTCGCGGGCTCGAGGGGGGAAACTGCACGCCCTCTATCTCGCTCGTCTCTTTCTTGGAGGCTTGCCAGAAGCGCCGGCAAGCTAACACTTAAGCCTTTGTTTTTCAACTGGTTATAGCGCCGCTCCGCGCGCGCTTCCACACTGGCCTCAAGAAAGATCTTCAGATCCGCGCCAGGGAACACCACGGTGCCCATATCGCGGCCGTCTGCCACCAGGCCCGGGGGGCGGCGAAAACTGAGCTGCAGATCGTGAATGGCGGCGCGCACCTCGGGCAGCGCGGCTACACGGCTCGCCCCCTCGCCCACCACTTCCTCTCGAATGCGGGCCTCACGATGCACCCCGTCGACGTGCACGCCGTCGGCCTCGAAGCGGATATTGAGCGCTTGCGCCATACCGGCGAGTGCCGCGCCGTCGTCCAGCGCCACGCCGCGCTCCAGCGCCGCTGCCGCCACCACCCGATACAACGCACCGCTGTCGAGCAGATGAAAGCCGAAGTGCTCGGCAAGCCTGGCTGCGAGCGTGCCCTTGCCGGAGCCGCTCGGGCCGTCGACGGTGATCACCGGGGTATGATTCATGGGCGTAGTGTAGCGGGCTCGGCGATCACGGTCAGAAGCGGAGTTCGAACTGCGCGAAGAGCTGCCGGCCGCGTGCGTAGTTGAGGATGGTGTCGGAAAGGCCGATCCCACCCGGCAGCAGCGTATTGTTCGACGTATCGGCAAACGGCCGGCCGCCGGAGGTCACTACGTAGAGTTCATCGGTGACATTGTTACCAAGCAGCGACAGGCGCCATCGTCCGTCCGGCGAACCGACGAACACCCGCGCGTTGACGAGCCAGAAGGCATTCTGCACAAATCCAATGGGATCCTCGTTCTGAGTTTCATACTCGTCGCTGTACGACGCGTTCAAGCCCACACCCCAGAGCAGATCGCCGGTAGGTGTGGGTGCTTCGTAGTCGAAACCGGCATTGAACGCGTAGTCCGCCGCCCCCGACGCTGATCGCCCGTCGAGGTCGTATTGCGCAATCACCGCCGGGTCGGTGATACCCGCCGGCGGCTGGGGAATGAAGCTATCGCTGAACTCGGCATTGAGCAGCGAAAGCGCGCCGTACACCGACAGGCCGTCAACATCAGGCAGCCAGGTGAAGTCCACCTCCAACCCCATGGAAACCAGCTCGCCCGCGTTCGCCGTGCTGAACTGAATGGTAGATGCGTTGAAACTCTGCACCTGCAGATCTTCGTAGAGATAGCGAAATGCCGTCACGTCGAGGCGCAGCGAACCCTCCGCGAAGCGGCCTTTCATACCCACCTCAAAACCCGCGCCTTCCTCCGTATCAAAGATGAGGCTCGAGAAATCACCGGTTGCGGCAGATGCTGCAAGCGAGGCGCTGGGCAGAGCCGAATTGTCTATGCCGCCGGACTTGTAGCCGCTCTTGTATGCGGCGAATAGATTGACGTTGTCGTTCAGGCGGTACAGCGCACTCACCTCGGGGGAAAGATTGTCGTCGTCGAAGGTGATGTCACCGGAATTGAAGCCCGGGCTCAGAAACGGCAGCCCAAGCACTGAAAATATGTAGTGGATGCTCTCGAGCTCAATGGTGTTGGTGCGCTCTTCTTCCGAGTAACGCACGCCGGCAGTCAACTCCAATCGATCGGTGGCCTCGACAGTGACGCTGCCAAACACCGAGCGCGTCTCCGAGTCTGTGGTGTGCACCTTGCGCCAGTCGTCGGTAAAGCCGTTCGAGGGGTTAGCCGTAGGCGCACCGAGCACCGCGGCGATGTTGGCGCCACCCACTGCTTCCTGACCGGTGTCGAAGAGCAACTCCCGATCCTGGTAGAAAGCGCCCACGAGAAAACGCGCCCGGTTGCCCAGCTCGCCGGCCAGGCGAAACTCCTGGGCGAAGGACTCGGTTTCATTGATCGTGTGGTTGCTGCCGATACCGTTCAGATCGTAGCCGTAGCTGCTGCCGCCCTCTTCTTCCAACTCGAAGTAGCTGGTGACGGAAGTCAACGTGAATCGGTCGTTGATATCCCAGTCGAGCTGCACTCTGGAGAGCAGGGTGTCCACCTCCTCGAAAGGTTCCAGTTCCAGCTCACCGGAGACGTTGTCGTTGAAGATGTCGTTGTGGCCGGCCACCTGCATGATCCCGTCGTCATGATCGCAGTCGTAGCCCGACGGGCGTGAGGACAGCGCGAACACGCTCGGCTGCGGGTCCCCAAGCACGGAACACTTAACGTCCATGGTGCCAATCGCATCGTCTGCTTCATGCGTGGTGTAGGTGGTTTTGAAGTTGACGCGTAGCGCATCCGTCGGATGCCACGCCAGGGTCAGTCTGGCACCCAGATCTTCCTCGTGATAGTCCTTCGGCCGCCCCGGCGCTGTGTTCTGCCAGATCTTGTCGGTGTCCGAGTAGCGTACCGCCAACCGTGCGCCCAACGTGTCGCTCAACGGGCCTGAGACAAAGCCGTCCAGGTAGTGGCCTTCCTGCTCGAAATCGTAGCCGCCAGCCAGCTTTGCGGTAAACGCCTCGCCGGGATCCGCCGAACGGAACGACACCACTCCAGCGGTGGCACTTTTACCGAAATACAGCGACTGCGGCCCTTTCAGAATGTCCACCTGCTCGAGGTCGACAAACGCGGTCTGCACCATGCGCATGCGGCTGATCTGCACGCCGTCGATATCCAGCGCCACGGCGGAGTCGAACGCGGCGCTGATTGCGGAGCTGCCAACACCACGCAGGTTGAGCGTGCCGCCGGAACCGGAACCGCCGGACTGAATGTTGAAATTCGGTACCCGCGCGGCGATCTCCGCAGGCTGGTCGAGCTGATAGTTGTCGAGCTGCTCGCCGCCCACGGAGGTCATCGTCACGGGCACGTCCTGCAGCGTTTCATCCTGCCGGCGGGCGGTGACCACAACCTCTTCCAGCACGCGCGCTTCGCCGGCAACCACAACCTCGCACAGGCCGGTCGATGCAATAGCGATGAGCCCGACCACAGGGGAGCGGCACGATCTGATCACCGTTCAATCCCGCCCATAGCGCGCCAGGTAAGCACCGAACAATGCATCTTCCGAGGGCCTGTCCTCAGCAACCGTTCTAACAAGATGTGTCACGTTAATGAAATGCTGATAGCCGAGGTTCTCGGAGATCGAATTGCCACCCCACGTACCGCAACCCATGCTGAGCGTGAAGTTCAGCGCATTGTCGAAGCTACCGCCGTTGCCGAACGTATGCGCCTGGTTGACCAGAACGCGCACCACGTCCGTGCGCTCGGCCAGCAACTGCGCATTCGCGGCGTTCGCCGTGTGGATGCCGCAGGAGTGACCCCGGCCCTGTACGCCCAGCACACCGTTGATGATGTCCATTGCCTGAGCGAAGTCCCGCGCCCGGTACACCGTGAGCACCAGTGACAGCTTCTCATCGGCAAAGCGTGATGCCGGGTCGAACTGCGGCTCTTCCACCAGGAAGAATCGCGCCTCGCCGGCTGCTTCGGACAGCCCCATGACCTCAGCAAACACGTCTGCGTCTTTGGCGAGCACCGCGCGGTTCAGCTTGCCTTCCGGCCACAGCCGCTCACGTATGCGCTCGCATTCAGCGCCGCTGGCACGGTACGCGCCGGCACGTTGAAGCGCCTGTATGGCCGGCTCGTACACATCATCAAGGATGACGAGCGCGTTCTCACTGGAACAGGACGTGGCATTGTCGAAGGTTTTAGACGCGCTGATGCGCGCTGCAGCGGCATCGAGATCCGCACTGGAGTCGATGATCACCGGCACGTTACCCGCGCCGACACCGATGGCGGGCGTACCGCTGCGGTAGGCGGCGCGCACGTTGGCCTGCGAGCCGGTGGCAACGATCAGATCCACCGCCTCCATGAGCACCTGCGTGAGCTGGCGCGTTACCGGCTGCGGCAGCACCTGCACCAGGTCCGCCGGCATGCCGATGCGCGCAAGCTCAGCGCGCATCACCTCCGCGGTGGCTGCGGTTGTGCTCCAACCCGCCGGCGATGGCGCGAGGATGATGGCATTACCGCCTTTCACCGCCATCATCGCTTTGTTTACCGGCGTGGCCGACGGGTTGGTGGACGGCGTGATAGCGCCGACCACGCCAACGGGCTTGGCGATTCTGACGATGCCACGCACAGGATCGTCTTCGATGACCCCCACTGTGCGCACGCGCAGAAGATCGCGCAGCGCGCCGAAGGTTTTGCGCTGGTTTTTCACCACTTTGTCGTCTGCGTTGCCAAGCCCCGTGTC
>JAUIED010000080.1 GCA_030428905.1 Gammaproteobacteria bacterium | reverse complement strand
TGAATGTCGGCCCCACGCAGGCGCTTGTGCACCCGGCCCTGAACGTAGCCACCGTCCACGGAAATCTCAGCGCCCATGGCCTCGAAACCCTTGAGATGCTGATCTACCGGACGCGCGCCGATGGCACATCCGCCTGGTAGCGACACTTCGGCGGCGCCGAAGCGTGCCAGCAAAGGCCCCATCACGAGGAACGACGCGCGCATGGTTTTGACGAGTTCGTACGGTGCCTTCAGGGAGCGAACGTTTCCGGCACACACCTCCACGGACAGGTGCTCGTCCACCAGCACTTCAGCCCCGAGACAACCCAGCAGCTCGATCATGGTGGTGACGTCGTTCAGGTGCGGCATGTTGTCGATGCGCACCGGCTGCTCGGTGAGCAGCGTCGCAGCAAGGATCTTCAGAGCCGAGTTCTTTGCGCCCGAAACCTTCAGCCGTCCTGAGAGCGGCTTGCCGCCTCTGATCTGCAGTTTGTCCATCGCTCGAGCTGGGCTCAGGTAGGAGGATTTGCGCGTATGGTCACGGCATGCAGCCGGCCATCGCTAATCATGTCTTCAATGCAGGCGTACACGGTGCGTTGACGATCCACGCGGCTCATGCCGTCGAACAGCGCGCTCGTGACCTCGATGAGGACGCGATTGCCTTCCAGCAACACATCCACCTGCGCACCAGCCACCTGCGCCTGCACCGCCGCCTCTATCGTCCTGGCAAGATCGTCACTCATCGTCGAGCAGTAGCTCCTGTAAGCCTGAAACGACAATGATCTTACGCAATTCAGGAGGTACGTTGGAGAAATGTACGACCTTCCCTTGATGAAAAGCATGGCGGTACCACGCCACCAGGGCGCTCACCGCCAGGCTGCTGGAGTAGCTGAGCCCACCAAGATCGATCACAAGCTCGCCCTCCGCAGCGTCGATGAGGCGCTCACCTTCTGCCCGGGTGGAAGCAAACCCACCGAAGCGCACCCGCCCTTCGAGGCGGCGCCCGTCGAAGCGGCTTTCGAAAGCCTGCTCGCTCACGCGCCGTCCGGGTCGTCAGCGTCCACCGCCGCCGCTTCCTGCTGCTTTTCGGCTTCTTCGGCAAGCACCTCACCCCAGGCGTCGATGACCTTATCGAGGTCACGGCCATGCTTCGGATCTTTCACCGCGCTCTGAAACTGGCTGCGATAGGTGAGACCGATATTGACGCCACCGGCCATGAGGTTACGTATTTTCCAGGTGCCATCGGCTTCGCGGCCCATGGAGTAATCCACCGGAAACACCCCACCGGAGCCGGTACGAATCTCCATCTGCACGTTGCGCCGGTCCTCCCGCTGGGGCTCGCCCTGCGGCTCCAGCACCGTCACCTCGCCATCACCAAACTCTGTCAGCGCGGCAGCGTAGGTACGCAGCAGGCCCCATTTGAACACCTCCACGAAGCGTTCCTGCTGAGCGGGTGTGGCACGCTTCCAGTAGGCGCCCATCACGCCGCGGGCAAAACGCGGAAAGTCCACCGCCGGCTCCAGCGTGTCGTGCACCGTGCGGTAGAAACGGTCCGGATCTTCGTCGATGTAGGTACGCCCTTCCTCGATCACCGCCAGGAGATCGCTGGAAGCCTTTCGCACCACGTCTTCAGGTGTCGCGATTTCGCCGAACGCCAGCAGCGGCGCCGAAAGCAGCAAAACCATGAACAGGAAGGAACGTTGCATACAAGCCATCTTCAATCAGCCTTTTCCAAAGTTGGACAGAAATTGCCCGATCAGGTTCTCGAGCACGATCGCACCCTGGGTTTCGACGATCTCGTCGCCATCGCCCAGCATCTCTTCGTCCGCCCCCGGCACCAGGCCGATGTAGCGTGCGCCGAGTATGCCTTCAGTGAGTATCTTCGCACCGGTGTCTATGGTCAGGCTGCCCGGCGCGCCATCGATTTCCAGCGTGACGATCGCCTCGCCGAACTCCGTGTCCACGACAATGCCCTGAACGCGGCCAATGGTGACACCCGCCATGCTGACCTTGGAGCGCACCCGGAGGCCTGCAACATCATCAAAACGGGCAGTGAGCTTGTAGGTCTCCTCGCTGCGCGAGACGTTGATGCCGCTGACCTGCACGATCAGAAAGATCGCGGCCAACACGCCCGCGAGCACGAAAGCGCCGACGCTGATCTCTATGGTTCGCATGCGCATTAACGAAAATCTCCGTACATGAGTAGGGTGAGAAAGAAATCCATGGCGAGCACCAGCACCGACGACATCACCACGGTGCGGGTCGTCGCCAGGCCCATACCTTCCGCGGTGGGCTCGCAATCGTAACCTTGAAACACCGCAATCCAGGTCACCACCAGACCGAATACCACCGCCTTGACCATGCCTTTGCCGAGGTCCTGCCACAGCTCCACGGTGTTCTGCATGCCGCTCCAGAATCCGCCAGGGTCCGCACCGAGCCAGTGGATGCCGACAACCACGCCACCGTAGATAGCTACCGTGTTAAACAGCACCGTGAGCAACGGCATGCTGATGAAACCGCCCCACAAACGCGGCGCGACGATCCGCCGCAGCGGATCGACACCCATCATCTCCATGATGGAAAGCTGCTCGGTGGTCTTCATCAGGCCAATCTCCGCGGTAATGGCAGACCCTGCCCGGCCGGCAAACAGCAGCGCCGTTACCACCGGCCCCAGCTCCCGCAGGAGCACCAGCGCAAGGCCAACCCCAACCGCGTCTTCCGCGCCGAAGCGGGCGAGCTGGGTGTAAAACTGCAGCGCGATCACCGCACCTATGGCAAAGCCGCTCAGCACGATGATCACCACACTCAGCACGCCGATGTTGTAGACCTGACGAACGATCAACGACACGTCCGACCAGCGCGGCAGGCGCGCCACCGCCATGGCCCACATCATCGTCGCCCGCCCGAGCCCCTGCAGCCAGCGCAGGGTCTCAGCACCGATGCGCCTGAGCACGTGCTCCATCAGACGTCCTCGCTCAACAGGTCGTACTTGAGGTCGTCAGCCGGATAGTGAAACGGTACCGGGCCGTCCGGGTCGCCGCGCATGAACTGGGTAACGCGACGTGAGGGGTGGTCACGCAGCGCCTTCGGAGGACCTTCTCCGATGACCTTGCCATCGGCCAGCACGAATACATAGTCGGCAATATTCACCGTTTCATGGATGTCGTGGCTGACCAGCAGGGACGAGGTGCCAAGCGCCTCGTTGAGCTGGCGGATCAACGTCAGAATGACACCCATGGAAATCGGGTCCTGTCCGGTAAACGGCTCGTCGTACATGATCAGGTCCGGATCCAGCGCGATGGCGCGCGCCAGCGCCACGCGGCGAGCCCTGCCACCACTGAGCTGGCTCGGCATCAGATCGCGAGCACCGCGCAGACCAACTGCGTTGAGCTTCATGATCACCAGGTCGCGAATGGTGTCCTCCGGCAGATCCGTGTGCACGCGCATGGGAAAGGCAACGTTTTCAAACACGTTGATGTCGGTGAACAGGGCCGAGGACTGAAACAGCATGCCGATGTCGCGCCGTGCTTCGAACAGCTCCGACCGCGACATGCGGCACACGTCCTTGCCGTTCAGATACACGGCGCCAGAATCCGGACGAACCTGACCGCCGATCACGCGCAGAAGCGTCGTTTTGCCGGTGCCGCTGGGCCCCATGACGGCCGTAATGCCACCACGTGGGACCTTGAGGCTGAGGTGATCGAACACGACCTTCTCACCCCGCATGAGGCACAGATCATCGATCTCTATCAGATAGTCGGCGGTCTGCGCATTCACGGAGCCCGTGCTGCCAGCGCCCGACCCAACCGTATCCGGCCCAAGTGATTCTGTCATCGGCGTTCCGTGCCCGGCCTGCGCGTGCCACGCCTGCGGCACGGCGAAAAAGCGCCTTTGCGCGGCGCGCGCCGGGTTCCTCTCTGATTTCTTATATTATCGTTGTTTTTTCAGGCTCAAGTCGATCCGTGGCACGCACATGTGCGTGCCATCATGGCCTGGTGCGTCGACGACACTTTTCCCCTAGAGTGCGCTATCCAACCTGCACCGAAACTGAACGCAGCCGCCCGCCCCCGAAATCATGTCAATCTGGCTACCCATATCCGGCACCATTCTGGGTTTCATCGCCCTGATCTGGAGTGCCGACAAGTTCCTGTCCGGTGCGGCCAGCACCGCCAGCAACTTTGGGGTATCGAAAATCATCATCGGCCTGACGGTTGTCGCCCTGGGCACCTCCGCGCCCGAGATCCTGGTGTCGCTGTTCGCCGCCATGGATGAAAACCCATTGCTGGCTGTCGGCAATGCCATCGGCTCGAACATCGCCAACATCGGCCTCGTACTCGGCATCACCGCCATCGTCGCACCGCTGCCCTTCTCCCAGTCAGTGCTGCGCTCGGAGTTACCGTGGCTTCTGGGCGCCACGGCACTGGCCATCATTCTGCTGTTCGACCTGACTCTGTCCACCTTCGATTCGATTCTGCTGCTCGCAGGGCTCGCCCTGATCCTGTACCGGCTGCTGGCGGCGCAGCGTTCGGATACGGTCGAAATCCCCGACAGCATCGCTGAAGAACTGGACGAGTTGCCGGATCTGCCCACCAGCACAGCAATCTTCTGGCTTTGCGCAGGGCTCATCGTGCTGCTCGCATCCGCCCAGCTTTTAGTGTGGTCGGCCACGGAAATCGCCCGCTACCTCGGCGTCAGCGAGATGATCATCGGCCTCACCATCGTCGCTGTGGGCACCAGCCTGCCGGAACTCGCTGCCACTGTGGGATCTGCCCTGAAAGGCCATTCCGATATCGCCATCGGCAATGTGGTGGGATCAAATATCCTCAACATCCTCGCCGTCCTCAGTGTCCCGGGCCTGGTCACGCACACCAGTATCGATCCGGTTTCCTTGTGGCGGGATTGCGGCATGATGCTGGCCCTGACCATTGCTCTGGCCCTGTTCGCCTACGGCATCAACTCCCGTGCAGTGATCACCCGGTTTGAAGGCGTGGTGCTGCTAGCGGCGTGGCTCGGCTACAACACGCTACTGATTCAACAGGTGCCACATTGAAATTCCCAGAGGAAAAGGCCGCGCGTCTCACCGCAATCTCGTTCGACATCGACGGCGTGCTCACGGATGGACGGATTACCTATACCGACGATGGCCTGGAGATCAAATCGTTTCACGTACAGGACGGCGCGGCTTTGAAGCTGCTCATGGCCAACGGCATCCAGGTGGCGCTCATTACCGGCCGTGAGTCACCTATCGTCGAGCGCAGGGCCCGAGAACTCGGCATCGCGCACGTCTATCAGGGCAGCGAGCACAAAACAGCGGCGTTCGAGGACTTTCTCGCCAAAGCGGGCGCGGAACCGTGGCAAAGCGCACACGTGGGCGACGACCTGCCGGATCTCGTATTGTTCGATCAGGTGGGGTTGTCGGTGAGCGTGCCCAACGGACACCCCACGGTGCAGCGACGAGCGGACTGGGTAACCACGACCCGCGGCGGCGAAGGTGTGGCTCGGGAACTCGCCGAGCTGGTTCTGAGAAGTCAGGACAAATGGACCTACTGAAACGCGCTACCACCTTCGCTGGTGCGGTGGCACTGGTGCTCGCCGTGTATTTCGGGGGGCCGGGGCAACGGCCTCAGGAAGAAGCCGAAGCAGGGCTCCCTCCTGAGCTTGCCGAAGAGCCCGATGTGTACCTGAAAAACGCCACCATTACCGAGTTTGAGGCTACTGGTGCACGCAAGTACGCGTTGTTCGCCACGCGTATGGACCGATTTGACGACGAAGCGCTCACTCGCCTGGTGGCGCCGGAGCTCAACATGGACAATCCCGACGCCGAGCCCTGGGACATACGCGCTGAGCGCGGCGTCATTACCCGCAGAGTGGGCGAAAGCCACGATGTGGTGGTATTGAACGACAACGTAGAGCTCGCACAACTCGACCCGCACACGGGTGTTACCCGTTTGTCGATCCGGTCGGACATGCTGGAAGTGTACCCTCATCGCCAATACGCGCAGACCGACCAGGATGTTATGATCGATACGGAAGTCGGGCGCACCCTGGCGTCCGGCATGCAGGGCGATCTGAAGACCGGGCAGTTGTCGCTGTCTTCAGACCCGGTTCAGCCGGTGCACACGATCGTGCTGCCGCAGCAGTTTAAAGAACAGCAAACGACAGACTGATGAGCTTCAGAAACCCGCCAATGGCAGCGCTGCTCGTTCCGGTGCTGCTCTTCTTCGCGCCGATGGCGCAGGCCCTGCAGGATGACGCGGACAAGCCCATACACATCACCGGCAAAACCGCGCAGATCGATCAGGTAAAGCAGACGCTGGTGTATCGGGGCGACGTGCGCATCGACCAGGGCACCCTGCGCGTGGTCGCCGACGAAATGACCGTTGAGTACGAAAACGAGCGGGTGGTGAAGATCGTCGCACGCGGCACACCTGCCAGATACCAGCAGCAGCTTGCTGAAAACCAGGGCCATGTGCGCGCCAACGCCAACGTCATCGTCTACCACACCCAGGCCGAAGCTCTGGATCTGGAGGGTAGCGCGCGTCTCCTGCAACACGGCAATGAACTGACCGGCGAACGTATCCGCTACGATATCGTCCAGGGCAAGGTAGACGCGCAGGCCACAGGCAACGGCCCGGTGCGCATGATTCTTCAACCCGCACGCATGTTCCGTTGACTGCGCTCACCGCTACCGCGCTGAAGAAGCAATACGGCGCGCGTATCGCCGTCGAAGATGTGAGCCTGGCGGTCAACACCGGCGAGATCGTCGGCCTGCTTGGGCCCAACGGCGCGGGCAAAACCACCTGTTTCTACATGATCGTCGGTCTTATTCGCCCTGACGCCGGCAGCATCACCGTCAACGACACGGACATCACCCGCTCACCGGTGCACAAGCGCGCACGCCTCGGGCTCGGCTACTTGCCTCAGGAGGCAAGTGTGTTCCGCACACTATCCACGGAAAATAACCTCAAGGCCGTGCTGGAGCTGCGCCGCGACCTGTCGCGCAAGCAGCGCCTGGCCATGCGCGAGCAATTGTTGGCGGAGTTCCATCTGGAGCACGTGCGCAAGTCCCGGGGCGAGCAGCTCTCCGGCGGCGAACGGCGACGGCTGGAAATTGCCCGGGCACTGGCGACACAGCCGCAGTTCATCCTGCTCGACGAACCTTTTGCCGGCGTGGACCCCATCTCGGTGGCAGACATCAAAGCCGAGATCAAGAGCCTGGCCGACCGCCGTATCGGCGTGCTCATCACCGATCACAACGTGCGTGACACGTTAGACATCTGTGATCGCGCTTACATAGTAAGTGAAGGCCACATCATTGCAGAAGGTGAGCCGCTTGCCATACTGGCGGACGAGAAAGTCCGCAACGTTTACCTCGGAGAAGGATTCAAACTCTGAAGCAGTCGCTCTCTCTCAAGCTCGGCCAGTCGCTGACCATGACGCCGCAGCTGCAGCAGGCCATCAAACTGCTACAGCTGTCTGCGCTCGACCTGGAGCAGGAGATTCAGGACCGGATAACCGACAACCCCATGCTGGAGCTGGAAGAGGACGAAGGCCCGGAATCAGCAGAACGCGCACCGGCCGACAGAACCGATGCAGAGGTAGACGCCGAGCGTGCCGACATCCCGGAAGATCTGCCGGTGGACAGCCAGTGGGACGATGTCTACCAGAGCCTTGGCAGCGCAGGCTCGGTGTCCAACGGCGCCGCAGATGATTGGGACCCGGACGGTCGCACCACCTACGAAGAAAGCCTCACCGACCACCTGATGTGGCAGCTCAACCTGACCCCGTTCAGCGCCACCGATCACGCCATCGCCACGGCGCTGATCGATGCTATCGACGCCGATGGCATGCTCACCGCAGACCTCGATGAGCTGGCAGCAGCCTTCAACAACGAAGACCCGGACGTCGGCATCGAGGAAGTGCTGATGGTGCTGCACCGCGTGCAGCACTTCGACCCAATCGGCGTGGGGGCGCGCAGCCTCAGCGAGTGCCTGAGCCTGCAGCTCGCCGCCCTGGCCGAGGATACCCCCTGGCGCGATGATGCCCTGAGCGTGGTGCGCGAGCATCTGAACCTGCTGGCAGCGCACGACTACAACGGCCTCGGCAAAGTCCTGAAGCTCGACAACGAGGCGTTGGGGCAGGTGGTTGCCCTCATTCAAACCCTCAATCCCCGCCCGGGCTCTGTGATCGGCGGGCCACCGCCGGAATACGTGGTGCCCGAGGTGATGGTACGCAAGGTCGTCAAAGGTGGCACCGCGCGCTGGGTGGTGGAGCTGAATGCCGATGCGGTGCCGCGGGTGCGCCTGAACGAGCAGTACGCGGCACTGGCCAAAGATGTGAAGACCGGCAAGGACTCGGAGTACCTGCGTGACACCCTCGCCGAGGCACGCTGGTTTCTGAAAAGCCTGGCCAGCCGCAACGAGACACTGCTGAAGGTGGCCAGCAAAATCGTCGAGGTGCAACGCGGTTTTCTGGAGTACGGTGAGCAGGCCATGAAGCCACTGGTGCTGGCGGATATCGCTGACGCGGTAGAGATGCACGAATCCACCATCTCACGCGTAACCAGCCGCAAATACATGCACACACCACGCGGCGTGTTCGAGCTGAAGTACTTCTTTTCGAGCCACGTCGGCACAAGCACCGGCGGCGAAGTATCGAGCACCGCCATCCGTGCGCTCATCAAAAAGCTGTGCGGCGAAGAGGACCCGAAAAAACCATTGAGCGACAGCAAGCTGGCCGCAATACTGGCGCAGCAGAACATCAAGGTGGCACGCAGGACCGTCGCCAAGTACCGCGAATCCATGAACATTCCACCATCCAATGAGCGCAAGCGCCTGGTATGACCACCGGCACCTTGCGCACCCACGTCCCGACCTGCGTTTCCAAGCAAGGAGCCAATGCATGCAGCTGAGTATCACTGGACATCACATCGACGTTACCGACCCGCTGAAGGCCTACGTCACCGACAAGCTCGAAAAGCTCGAACGCCATTCTGATCAGATCACCAATGTGCACGTGGTGCTGACCGTGGAGAAGCTTGAGCAGAAAGCGGAAGCCACCGTGCACCTCAGTGGTGCGGAGCTGTTCGCAGACGCCTCCACCGAGGATCTCTACGCCGCCATTGACCTGCTCACCGACCGGCTGGATCGCCAGCTTCTCAAACACAAAGAAAAAGCCATCTCCCGCTACCACCAGAAAGGGTAAACACATTCGTGAACCTGTTAGCCACCATTCTCGATACACGTTGTACGGCGGTCGATGTGGATGTATCGAGCCGCAAACGCGCGCTGGAATGGGTGGGCGAACGCGTTGCCGAGGTGCACGGGGAGCTGGACGCAGACGAGATATACGACGCCCTGCAGGCGCGTGAGCGGCTGGGCAGCACCGGGCTGGGGGAAGGCGTGGCCATCCCCCACTGCCGCACCAACTGCACCGACATCATCGCCGTGTTCGCGCGGCTGGAGCAGGCGGTCGACTTCGACGCGCCTGACGACGCGGCGGTCGATCTGGTGTTTGCGTTGATCGTGCCGGAAGAGGAAACGAGCCGTCATCTGACCGTGCTGTCCCAACTTTCCAAAGTGTTCAGCGAACCGCAGAACCTCACTGCCCTGCGCGGCGCCGCCACCGCCGAGGCACTGCGTGATCAACTGCTGGAACGCGCACCGCAGGAAGCAGCATGAGGCTGATCATCATCAGCGGCCGCTCCGGCTCCGGAAAGAGCACGGTGCTGCGGGCGCTGGAAGACGCCGGCTACAACTGCATCGACAACTTTCCGGTAAACCTTCTGCAGTCGCTGGTGCACAACGCCCTGCGTGACCCCACCCAGAAAGACAGTGCCATCGCCGTATGTATCGACGCCCGCGGCCGTGAGCTCGAGCGTTTCCCCGAAATTCTGCTGTCGCTGGACCGCATGGATGTGGACTGCCAGCTCATTTTTCTGGACGCGCTCAGCCCGACGCTGGTGAAGCGGTTCAGCGAAACCCGACGCCGGCATCCGCTGACCAACGCAAACACCGATCTTCGGCAGGCCATCGAGGCAGAATCCGCACTGCTGGAGAGCATTTCCGATCTCGCAGATCTCACCGTGGACACGACGCGCATCGAGTCCGCGCAGCTGACGGAGCTGATCCGCGACCGCCTGGCAGCCAGCGCCGAGAATCGCCTGTCGCTCCTGTTTCGCTCCTTCGGCTTCAAGCACGGCGTGCCGGTAGACGCCGACTACGTATTCGACATTCGCTGCCTGCCAAACCCGCACTGGGTAGACGCCCTGCGCCCTCTAACCGGGCTCGACGAGCCGGTGCGGCAGTATCTCGGCGAGCAACCGCTGGTGGCACAGATGTTCGAGGACGTGGCCGGCTATCTGGAGCGCTGGCTACCTCACTTCGAAG
The DNA here is from genome assembly GCA_030428905.1 of Gammaproteobacteria bacterium. GTDB lineage: Bacteria > Pseudomonadota > Gammaproteobacteria > Pseudomonadales > Azotimanducaceae > SYFY01. The sequence continues at coordinate 8,497 of JAUIED010000080.1, read as the reverse complement.
AGAACAACCGCATGTACATGACTGTCGCCATCGGCTGCACCGGCGGCCAGCACCGGAGCGTGTACCTGGCGACGCGCCTCGGTGAGCATTTTGCTTCGTCCCGTGTGAATGTGCTGGTAAGGCACCGGGAACTTCCACCGCCTCATTGAGCAACGCACCGCTCCGGGCCGAGGCAGGTATACTGCCGCCTGCGAGACGGGAGCAATGATGCGCACGGAACCGATCGAAATCGTCAACAAACTTGGCCTGCACGCTCGTGCAGCGGCGAAGCTTGTGGACGTCGCCAAAGGTTTCGAAGCCCGCATCGAGCTGCTGAAGGGCGCGCAGAAGGCCGATGCGAAACGCATCATGGCCGTACTGGTGCTGGAAGCGCCCAAAGGTACGTTGCTTGAGCTTCAGGTCGACGGTCCGGACGAAGATGCGGCTCTGAGCGCCGTGAGGTCACTGTTTGCCGACCGCTTCGGCGAAGGCGAGTAACAACAGTGAGCGAGGTGCAGGACCAGCTCAGCGAGGTCCTTCGCAACGCAGGGCTGGCGACGCCGGCCGAAGCCCGCGTGCTGCTCGAATCGCTGCGGCCCACCGAAATCGCCGTGCTGCTCGAATCCAACCCACCCAAGCTGCGGCGTGTGATCTGGAACCTGGTCGACGACGAGATATCGAGCCAGGTGCTGCAACACCTGCACGAGGACGTGCTCGAGGAAATTCTTGCCTCGATGAACACCGAGCAGTTGGTGGCAGCCGCCGACGAGCTCGACACCGACGACTTCGCAGACCTGCTGCAGACATTGCCCCAGGCCATCACGCAGCAGGTGCTCGACGCGCTCGATCAGAGCAACCGGCAACGCCTGGAAGCCGTGCTGTCATACCCGGAGGACACCGCCGGCGGCATGATGGATACGGAAACCATCACCGTGCGGCCGCGGCACAGTGTCGAGCTGGTACTGCGCTACCTACGCCTGCGCAAGGAGCTCCCGCCACTCACCGATGCGTTGTTCGTGGTAAACGACCAGGATGAGTACGTGGGCACACTGTCGCTGGCCAGCCTGCTCACCGCAGACCCCACAGTCAACGTGCGGGAGATTATGGACACCGACGCCGAAGCCCTCCGCGTGGATATGGAAGACACCGAGGTGGCACGGCTGTTCTCCGAGCTCGACCTGGTGTCAGCCGCCGTAGTGGACGCCCATGGAGTGCTGCTGGGTCGGGTGACCATCGACGATGTGGTGGACGTGATCATCGAGGACGCGGACGACGCCATGCTGGCACCCGCCGGCCTCGGCAGCGACGAAGACACCTTTGCGCCGGTACGCCGGGCCATCGGCCGTCGGGGTTTGTGGCTCGGCATCAACCTGCTTACTGCTTTCGTCGCTTCGGCCGTGATCAATCTATTCGAAGAAACCATCGCCAAGGTGGTCGCACTCGCCGTGCTGATGCCGATCGTCGCCAGCATGGGCGGCATTGCCGGAACGCAAACACTGACGCTGGTCATTCGCGGCATCGCGCTCGGCCACGTCGGTCGCCACAACCTGATGTACCTGATGAACCGGGAGTTTCTGCTGGCGGCGTTGAACGGCCTGTTCTGGGGCCTGCTGGTGGCGGTGTTTGCCGCCATCGTATTCGACGACTTCACACTGGGCCTGGTGCTGGGCATCGCCATGGTGGTAAACGTGCTCGTCGCCGCCGTATCCGGCACGCTGCTGCCGAGCGTGCTGCGCTATATGCACATCGACCCGGCCATCGCCGGCGGCGTGGTGCTCACCACCATCACCGATGTCACCGGCTTCTTCGTATTTCTGGGGCTCGCGACGTACTTCTACGCCTGAACGCCGGCCACTGTCATGCCTTCCACCAGCATACTCGGTGCGCGCACGTTGCCGCGCCGATCGCGGTCATCACCTATGGCAGCGACGTGCATGAGCATGTCAGCAAGGTTCGAGGCAATGGTCGCCTCCTCCACCGGATAGGCAATCTCGCCGTTCTCCACCCAGAAGCCAGCGGCACCGCGGGAGTAGTCCCCCGTCACCATGTTCACACCCTGCCCCATCATCTCCGTGACGAGAAAGCCTGTGCCCATATCCCTGCGCAGGTCAGCCGCGCTTACAGTGGGCCCCGCGATGTCCAGGTTGTGCACACCGCTGCCGTTACCAGTGGTGGTCAGGCCGAGACGACGCGCCGAGTAGGTGCCGAGCACGTAGCTCGCCACCACCCCGTCCGCAACGAACGCCTGTGCACGCGTTGCGACGCCATCGCCGTCGAAAGCCGAGCTGCCCATGGCGCCGGCCTCCAGCGGTGATTCGGTGACGCTGTAGCGGGACGGCATTACTTCGCGGCCGAGAGAGTCCAGCAGGAACGATGCCTTGCGGTACAACGCGCCGCCGGACAGCGCGCCGATGAGAGAGGACAGGAGGCCGCCGGAAACATCCGGCGTGAACAACACGGGATAGGTGCCGGTAGGCGCTTTGCGCGGGTTGAGCCTCGCCACCGCCCGTTCCGCCGCGCGACGGCCGACAGCCTGCGGCTGCTCGAGATTGTCCAGTCGTCGCGCCGTGGTGTACCAGTAATCGCGCTGCATACCGCCAGTCTCACCCTGGCTGATCACCATGCAGCTCAGACCCCAGCGCGTGCCGTGCTGGCTGCCGATGAAGCCGCGGCTGTTGCCGTAGGCCCGCGTGCTGGTGTGCGCGCTCGACGTTGCACCGTCTGACCGCTTGACGCGCGGGTCCGCATCCATCGCCGCCTGCTCACACGCAAGCGCACGAGCAATGGCATCATCCGCAGTGAAGGGCTGCGGGTGATACAGTTCGAGGTCCGGTACCGTGCTGGCCATACGCTCCGCCGCTTCGAGTCCGGCGTACGTATCCTCCTCGGTATAGCGGGCGATGTTGCAGGCGGCGCGCACCGTATCCTCAATCGCCGCATCGGACGCATCCGACGTGCTGGCAGAACCTTTGCGGCCGCCGAAGTACACCGTCACACCGAAACCGCGGTCCTGGTTGAACTCCACGGTTTCCACGTCTCCCGCACGCGCGGTCACGGAAAGACCGGTGTGTTCGCTGGCCGCCACCTCTGCATCGCTTGCACCATGCCGCGCCGATACCTCGAGGATGCGGCCAACCAACGCCTCGAGTTCCTGCCGTTTTTCGTTACCATGCTCTGTCACGAAGCAACCCCAAGTCTGTTCGAATCGATGATGTCGGAAGAAGAACCGTCCAAATCCGCCCGCAAACGCGAGGCGGAGCGCCTCAAGCAGGTGGGCCGCGCGCTCACGGAGCGCTCGCCAGCCGCACTCGCCGAACTCGGCCTGTCAGAGGAGCTGGCCGAGGCGATCGCTGAATACCGCCACCTGCCAAGCCATGGGGCCCGACGCCGCCAACTGCAGCGTATCGGCAAGCACCTGCGCGATCTGGATGCCGATGCAGCCCTGGCCCTGCAGGAAGCAATCGACACACAGGATGGTGTCAGCGCCCAGGCGGTGTACGAGCACGCACAACTCGAACGCTGGCGCGACGCGCTCATCGAGTCTGACGAAGCGCTGACCGAATATCTTTCAACGCATCCGGATGTCGACCGCCAGAAGCTCAGACAGCTCATCAAACGCACCCGCTCATCCAAGACCGAGCAGCAGCGCGCCACCGCCGCGCGCACGCTGTTTCGCTTTCTGCGCGACGGCGCTTGAGCGACGTCACGCCTCGGTCCCACCAACGATTACCTCGTCGATCTTGAGCGTCGGCTGGCCGACCCCCACCGGCACCGACTGGCCATCCTTGCCGCACACGCCCACACCGCGATCGATCTCCAGATCGTTGCCAACCATGGAGATCTTCGACATGACGTCTGGGCCATTGCCGATCAGCGTCGCCCCGCGAATCGGGTCGGTGATCTCCCCCTTTCGGATGCGGTAAGCCTCGGTCGCGGAAAACACGAACTGACCGGAGGTGATATCCACCTGGCCGCCGCCGAAGTTTACGGCGTAAACACCATCCTCGACGCTGGCAATGATCTCCGCCGGATCGTGTTTGCCGGCGCGCATGTAGGTGTTGGTCATGCGCGGCATGGGCAGGTGCGCATACGACTGACGTCGGCCGTTGCCCGTGGGCGCCACGCCCATCAGACGGGCGTTGAGCTTGTCCTGCAGATAGCCCTTGAGCACGCCGTTCTCGATGAGCACGGTTTCACCGGTAGGCGTGCCTTCATCGTCCACCGACAGCGACCCGCGGCGGCCGAACATGGCACCGTCGTCCACCACGGTGCACAAGGGTGACGCCACAAGCTCACCCACGCGGCCAGCAAAAGCCGATGTACCCTTGCGGTTGAAGTCACCTTCCAGGCCGTGGCCAACCGCCTCGTGCAGCAACACGCCCGGCCAGCCCGGCCCGAGCACGACCTGCATGGGACCTGCCGGCGCGTTGACCGCATCGAGGTTGACGATCGCGGTACGCACCGCCTCACGCGCCAGCCCCTCACCGTAGCCACTGAGCGTGGCCAGGTCGAAACGTCCGCCGCCGCCAGCAAAACCGCGTTCACGCCGGCCATTGCTGTCGACGATGACGGAGACGTCCAGCCGCACCAGAGGACGGTGATCTGCCGCCAGCGTGCCGAGCGAATCCATCACCAGTATTGTTTCGAAGCTGGCGCTGAGGCGTACCTGGACCTGGCTTACCCGCTGGTCCGCCGCCCGCGCCACCTGATCCAGGCGCGACAGGAGCGCAACCTTGTCGGCCTCGGCGAGCCCCGGAATCGGATCGATGCCGTCGTACATTGGCGACACAGGCTGCGCTTTACCCGCCCGCACCCGTCCGTCGCCGCCAGAGCGGGCAATACTCCGCGCTGCTCTTGCTGCGTCGAGCAGACTCTGCCGGCTCAGCTGCTCGGCGTAGGCAAACCCGGTTTTCTCACCGCTGACCGCTCGCACGCCCACGCCTTTTTCGACGCTGAAGCTGCCGTCTTTGACAATGGAGTCCTCAAGCGCCCACGACTCGGAGCGGCTGAGCTGAAAGTACAGCTCTCCCACATCGACACTGTGGTGGGCGAGTTCCGCCAGGGCCGCTTCAGCATCTGTCAGGTCCAGCGCATCCGGCGTCAGCAACGCCAGCACGGCCTGATCGACCTGTTCCGTCATGTGTTTCTCCCGTGTCTGCCGCGGTACACGAAACGTCGCTCACCCGGCGTCCTGCTCCGCAGGCACATCCGCTGCCGGTGCCGGTTCGCTCATACGTGTATTGAACAATTCGACGAAGCGTACATCAGGATCGTCCAGCGTGCCTCGTACTGCATACTTTGCCGTGCTGATCTGCTGCAGCGGCTTGCGCAACACACGCTCACCCAACAACACCCCGAGGCCAGCCAGCGGATTGGCGAGGCCCACGTACACGCCGTACCAGGGCAACCCGCGGGTAAGCGGCAGCGTCACTACCATCTCGTTGTCGAGCACACCGTGCACCAGATCCACCGTGCCGCCGATACGGAACTCGGAAGAGGTTGAATCCACATGGAGCGGATCGGTGAACGTCAACCGGCCTGCCTCCAGCCGCACAGCTGCACTCACCGTCTCGTAGCTGAGGCCCTTGCCCACGACATCGGAAAAATTCAGGTTCAGGCGTTTGATAAGCGCGGAGAAGTTCAGAAGGCTCATGATCCGCAAAGCGCCGCCACCGGCCTCAACCTCCACGAAACGACCTTCCTGTGCGTCGAATCGCACATCGCCCGTGAGGCCCAGCAAGGCGACGTTCAGCGGCGAACCGGGCCAGCTGACATCCGCGACGATCACCGCTTGCGCGCTGCTGAGCGTCGGCGCGTAGCCCCATTGCGGCAGCACGTTCGCAAGATCCACCATGTTCAGCTGACCGTCAAACACACTGGTAGTACCGTTCCAGACGATGCCGGCTGGAGCGGCAATCTGCACGCCCTTCACCTCAGCCGCCAGGTTCTCGAATACGACCGCCTCGGCGCTGCGTCGGCGAACATCAAACTCCCAGCGCCCGAACTCATCCTCGCCGAGGAGTACGCGATCGATGCGCACATGCGCTTCAGGCAACGTCGCCACGAGCCCAGCCGGAAGCGGATCTGCGGCAGGCGTCGTTTCCACCACGTCCTGCCTCTCCTCGCTCGGCAAGCGCAGCAGGTCCAGGTTGATGTCCATAGGCCCGCTGTCCGGCAACATTACGTGTCCTGCCATGTCAGCCGCACGGATCTCGAACGCAAGCCCGCCAGCACCGATGCCGCCATGCAGGGTGGGCGACTGCACTGCGAAGTCTTCAATGGTCAGCACATCCGCAGAGAGCCCGTCGATTCTCCAGGTGAACGGCAGGTGCAGGCCACCCTGATCACCGCCCGCCCATTGCGCGATGTCGATGGACGGCAGGTGACCGCCAATCAGCACAACATCCTCGCCGGCCGGCAGCACCGGTGCCGCCTGGGCAAGGCCTATGGCGCCGCGTACCGGCGCCTCCTCGATATGCAACCAGCCGGTCGCTGTGCCGTAGCTGAATTCGGTGGCAATGTGCGTTTCGAGAAAACGCAGCGCCACCGTCGTCGCAACCGCCTGCTCCGCCGTTTTGCCGACACCTGCCGGCGCCAGCACCTCCATGCCGGTCAAATCGCTCGACGCCTGCAGGGAAGTCACCGACTCCGCATCGGCAGCAACCCGCAGCGAAGCTGCGAAGTCGTAGGCGCCCTGCAGCAGGCCCGGATCGTCCATGCCGATGATCGCAAAGGTTCGCTCGGCATCGAGCCGACCATCCAGATCAAACTGCACGGCCTGATCGTCGAAACCGATGCGGGCCTTCATCGGATGCTCCCAGAAGTACCCGGTGAGCGCCTGCGCGCGCAGGCCGTGGGGCAACGAGAAATCCACCGAACCACGCAGATCCCGGAAGCGAGCGCGAAACTCAGGAATATGCAACGCCACACCCGCAAGCTTCGCCTGGAGCTGCACCTCGGGGCCGGGCTCCTGTGTTTGCTGGCCGAGAGGTACCTGCACCCGCCCAGAGAGGGCGATCTCGCCACCCGCCTGCCACTGCTGTGTGACAAACGGCATCCGCTGACGCAACGCCGAGCCACGCACGAACTCGAGCATGCGCTCACCGTCGCCGCGCGCCTGCAGCGCTACATCAACCAGCGCACCGTTGTTGCGCACAGCCACTTCAGAGCCGTCGATGGCTACACCCAAAGACGTTCCGCGCGCCGCCTGAACCATGGTATCTGCACCACTGACGTAGAGCGTGCCGTGCACCTGCGCCACCTCAGGCCAGTCATCATGAAAACGTACCCGCGCGTCAATCACCCGGCTGCGCAGCGCGACGCGCCGCGCTGGTACGCCGCGCGGTGCATGAATCTGCCCCTGATAGGCAAAGGCGACTTCCTCGAAACCACCGCCACGCGGTGCCTCCTGTAACCATCGTGCCAGGCCGCTGCCGAGCTTGTAGGGCACGAGGGATTGGCCCGTCTGCACATCCGCTGTGTCCGCTCGTATGTTGAGGGTCAGATGCTTGTCGTATCGCGCCTTGGGCTGCGCCAGCGCGAAGCTGCCGTGCACCTGCGTGCCGCGCAGCCGCGTGTCGAGATTCGAGCCCCGCATGGCGAAGTATCCCGGCGTTACCAACGCCTCCAGGCGGCCGCTGGCCTCAGCAAGCTGCCAGCCTTCAGAAAATACCTCCGGCAGGTGCATGAACGGTGCCGGTGCCAGCACGTCTGCAACCAGGTGCGGACCAGCACCGAACACCCTCGCCGCGCCGTCGCGTACCGTTGGCGCCCCCTTGTACGCCTGCATAGCCATGTCGGATAGCTGTGCTTCGTACGCCACCAGCCACCGGCCCTCGCCGCGCTCGACGCTGAGCCGCAAGTCATCTGCGCGGCCTTTCAGGTCCAGCGCCTGCAGCCATTCGCCTGCTCTCTCGACGCCCGCTGTGACGTCCTGCGCCAGCGGTGACAAGGCGGTAATGTCGAGCATAGGCAGGTAAGCATGAACACCCTGAGCACGGGCCTCTACGAGCAGCCCATCGATCGGTGCACTACGGCTGCCCGTTCGCAGCTCCAGATGTGTCGCTGCCGCCTGCATGCGGGTTTCGCTACCGACCACCGCAAGATCTACCAGCACGCTGAACGACTGGCTTCCCCCCAGGCTTACATCGTCGAGCGTAAACGCCACGGCACCAGCACCCTCTGCCGCCTCGTCCTGCCAAACGGCGTGCATCCCGCGCAACGAACCACGAGCACCCGGCAACCCGGTAAGCACCGCTAGCGGCAGGTCGAATCGTTCGGCTTCAAGCCGCAGGCGTCGAGAAGCAGGCCGCACGAATGGCACCGCGTCGCGAAAATCCGCAATCAGACGCAGAGTACAGTCGTCGCACGCCGTTGACGGTCCGGCGATCGTCACCTGCGCACCGTGCCCGCCGCCACGATTGGTCGCGCGAACCGATGCAACGTAGGCGGCCGTGTCGTCGGCACGCATCAAGGTCACCTGAACGTCTGCCGCCAGCGCATCGCTCTGCCACAGCAG
>JAUIED010000079.1 GCA_030428905.1 Gammaproteobacteria bacterium | reverse complement strand
GTGCAAGATGCTTCTCTGGCTGAGATATTGCAGGCGTGGCTTGTTCTCTTGATACTGGTAGATAAGACAGTGTGAGGTCAAACACATCTCAAAAGTCTCCACATGGGAGTACCCACTGCATGCCGATTTGCAGGACTGGCCGGTTGCGACGAGGGATATTTCCTCAATACAGAAGGAAGTCGAAGTTGTTCGCCTCACATCGGGCGCTAAACCCTTCGAGCAACTCCAGAATTTCAAAAAACTGAGAAGACTCTGGTGCTTCGACTTGAACCAAAAGTCTCTGGATTACGTGTCGCGCGCCTCAACCTTGGAAACACTCTACCTCAACACTGTACGTGGGACTGACCTATCTGCACTGGTCAGGCTTTCAAGCCTAGTTACGCTCTCCGTCGACAGTTGTTCGCAGGAAGCAGCATTTGACTGGGCACAGCATTTGCCAAAGCTAGCTGCACTAAAGATCACAAACCTGAAGGCATTGAATGACCTAAGTGCATTGGGAGCAATGACGAGTCTATCTGCATTGATGGTTTGTGGAGGAGAGAATTCAAAAATGACTGTAAGGTCCCTTCAGCCTATCAGTAAACTCGCTGATCTCAAGTTCCTAGGGTTGGAATCGATGAGGGTAGAGGATGAACTGTTGGAGCCGCTTCATTCTCTTCAAGATCTGATCGAGCTCAACCTGGCTGGAAATCTTGCTGACTGGGAACAATATGCAAAGCTTGCCGCAGCACTCCCGAATGTAGACTGTCGCTGGTTTAAGCCTTTCGTAGAGTTTTCAGGCTGGGACTGCAAGAAGTGTGGTCAATCTACACTAGTGATCTTTACTGGTAAGCGGCAGCCTACTTTGTGCAGATCTTGTGACGCGAAGAAGTTTGCAAGTTTGGTCGACCGTTTCGAAAAGGCAAGGTCGGGCTGATGCCTGCCGTGTTAGACATCAGACCACTCGCCGCGCTCGAACAACCGCGTGCACCGGACATTTGACTGCTGCCTCCCTTCGCTGCCGCTCCGGTCGTTGCCGTCAAATGCCCGTGACGCGGGCCGTTCGCGCGCGGAGCAAGTTCTTTCGTGATTCGCCCATAAGAGGTACGCTACGCTGAGCGGACGTTCAGTGAACGCTGGGCTAGTGGTGCTTTCGATCCACAGCGTACCGCCAGAACTAGAGCGTGCTATAACGATCTTTCCGGTGCTGAGCTCGATTTAGTTGATACAGATGCAGCGTATATCGCTCTTTATAGCTCTTGCCTTCACAGCGAACTACGCGGAGGCTTGCGAAGAAGTCAGTTTGCAGTTGACGGTCAGTTCAACTATTTCTAAGACAGGCGACCGAGCAAATCTGGTGGTCTTCGCTCCGCTTGAAACGCCACAAGTTCGTAGTCCTTTTGCAGTATTTTCCTGGGAGCATGGTCAGGTTCCGATGCACAAAGGGTTTGTTGAGGGCGGCTCTGCGATATTCGAAGTTGAAGCGCATGTAGATGTAATGCGAACAGCAACAATCACGGTTCACTACTACGTTAAGTCTAGTGATGATGAAGCCACTCGCTTTGTCTTCACACCGAAACAGTAAGGTGGGCTAAGCCGGACAACATAGATACATAGAGCGCAAGTGGCTGTGGTTGAACGGGTGTGGGAAACGTAAGTCGTCAGCCTTACGTCCGCTGCGTGACCTAGATAGTGCTCAGGCACGGAAATCAGCAGCGCTCGAACAACAACGTGCACGGGAGACATTGACTGCTGCCTCCGTTCGCCACCGCTCCGGTCCTTGCCGTCAACGGCCGGGTGATGTGGGGCTATCGCGCGGAGCGAGATTACCCCGGAATTCGGGAGGGGAGGGTACTGGGCCGAAAGCGAACGTTAAAGAACTCAGCCACTGCTTCTGTTGTCCACGCACAACGGCCGTTCACAAATTCCGATGCATGATGTGCTCGTATCCATTGAGAGTCCCATCACTACTGTACTCAGGTATCTGACCTACTTTTTCGAATCCGTGTCGGATGTAGAGTTTATGTGCGCCTTGATTCGCCTCCCAGGTGGTTAGATAGACACTCTGACCGCCCGTTGGAGATAGGCTTTGGATGACTTGTACGATGAGTGCGGAACCAATACCCTGAGATTGTAGTTTTGGTTCTACGTACAATCGACGCAACTCGTCCGCATTGCAGTCGAATTCCTCCAGATAGTCTTTATAGACAGCATCTACTCTGCCGACCTGCGCGAAACCCACTAGCTGATCGTTGCTGTGTGCAAGGTAAAAGCTATCCTCGCTCAGCATATTCTTAAAGCGTTCATCTGACATGTTGTTGGCTAGATGCAAGCGCAGTGCAGGTAAGCCGATCTCACGCCCAAACGCGTGTTCATAAGTGCGGCGCGCAAACTCGGCCAGTTCGCGAAACTCCTCAGGTGAGGCATTCGAGATTTTCATAGGCTGCAAACTAGAAGCCGGTAGAGATCGTGTCAACGTCCGTAGTTGGCCAAGAGTGACCATCCGACATCTTTGTTTGAGTGTCGCAGTTGGTCTAGTGATCACGCCTAGAACGGCCTGACGCCGCGCTCGAACAACCACATGCACCCGACCCTTGACTGCTGCCTCCCTTCGCTACCGCTCCGGTCGTTGCCGTCAAGGGTCGGGTGATGTGGGACGTTAGGCAGCGTTCTAGCGGCAACAAGACTGCAAAGGTCAGACTTTATTCGAGGCAAAGTATCTGAGATCCTTGGTGAGTTTTGAAAGCGAACCACTTCATCAGAAGAGTTTTCGGTCCCAGGCGTGCCAGAATACTATTGGAGGACGCTTTTGGGGACGAAAGGGCGTGTACGATTCTGTGTGAGCGTGATCTTTCGGCTCTCAGAAACCTATTCTTGAGTATTCCCAACGACTGGGCCGATCGGTACTTCTATTCGCTAGCGGTTTCAAGGCGATTCCCGCTGCGGCTACTCGAAGCATGGGTGCGAAAAGAACCTTCTTCGCCGGATGCTCATTTGGTTTACGGTGCCAGATTGTTGAAGTGGTCCTGGGATGCACGCGGATATGGTCGCGGTTATGAGATTTCGAAACGAAAATGGTCCGAGTTCTACAAAAGGTTGGAGTTGACGCGAACTGCTTTGGAGGAAGCCGCTCGCCTCCACCCCGAAGATCCTACACCTTGGGCATACTTGATCATGGTCGCCGTGTACTATGGTGATGGGGCGGACGAAGAGAATCGTCTTTTTAGTGAGGCTGTCATTCGCGATCCCGAAAATTGGGTCGCTCATATGCACCGTCTTACTGGGCTTTCGGAGAAGTACAATGGAAGTCATGACAGTATGTTTGAGTTCGCTTATGAGAGTGCTGCGAAAGCCGCACCGGGTAGCTTGCTGCCTGTTCTGTTAACCAAGGCTCACTCGGAGTATTGGAAGTATCAGTACAAGTTTGACCAGAACGAGGAAGAGGCAGCAAGGTATCTGCACAGCCCGCACCCGAGAGAAGTAACGATAGAGGCGTACAATCAATCTCTTGCCAATTTTGGCTATGAACCTCGCCATGCAGTGTTTGCCAGAATCAACGCGGCGGGATGGTTCTGGCTGGTTAAGGAAAGGGAGCCACTTCGGCGCGAGCTGGAATTACTGAACGGGAGCATCTGCGACGATCACTGGAAATGGGTGGGAACCTGGGGTGATCTGGATAAAGCAAAGGAGTTCTCCGGCGCTGCCTAACAACAGCTTGCACGCGACACTTGACTGCTGCCTCCCTGCGCTATCGCTCCGGTCGTTGCCGTCAAGTGCGCGTGAAGCTGGACGTTAGGCGTACCGCCACGTCATCTCAAGGTCCGGGCGCTTTGAGACATTGAGACAAGTGTTCTCGAAAAAGTGGACAGCAACTTTGATGTCTAGAAATGGAAGAGCAGTTCGTCTGATACTACTACTTTTCCGTATCGAAACGTTATGGTTGGGAGCTTCAGTAGAAGCACGACCTCCGCAGAGGTTTGGAACTCCACGCCGTTGGTTGATTCGATCACTCGGAGTTGTAGGTCGGATGTGCGCCGAGAACCTGGGGACGAAGCAAGTCATTTGAAACAAATGTCTATGCTCCACTGAGCCGGCTCCCAGAGAGGTGACGTTGAGAGTAGCGGGTAGTAGCTGTGCAGCTACCGTATTAAAAGGATGATTCTATGCATCTTCGAACTTTACGGCGTCTGGTACTTGGAGCTTCGTTGGGCTGGAATCTGATGTGTTTGCCGGTTTCCTATGCGAATTCCGAAGCCCTCATTCAGGAAGCCCGCGACATTGTAGCAAAGTGGACGTTTGACCAGTGTTATGCATACGCGAATCAGGTTGTGTACGGGAAAGTGACGAATAGTTGGTTGGTCGAGTCAGACGCCGAGGGGTTTGAGCTATACCTTGTGAGAATGGCGATAGACCGTAGTATCGTAGGCGTCGCAGCGGATAGCGTTCAATTTTGGCGATGGTACTATCGTGCCACGCCAGAGGTAGGCGGGTATGCTTTCCAATGCCTGTGCCGTACGGATGAAACGACCTATGACCCGAATGGCCGTAGCTCATTTTCCATGTCGGAAGCTGTCGAAGACTACATCTCAGGCTATGATCCTCCGAGAAAAATCTACTGGGACAAACCCCTTTGTTCATCAGGAAGTCCGGGAAAGCCGTCGAAGGGGCCAATGATGGCAGTACCTTAGAGCGAAAAATCAAGAGTCCTGGTTTCAGGTACGACTAACAACCACATGCACGCGACCCTTGACTGCTGCCTCCCTGCGCTGCCGCTCCGGTCGTTGCCGTCAAGGGTCGCGTGATGTGGGACGTTCGCACGCGGAGCAAGATCCACCGGATCGACTGATCGGTAGCTAGACAAATGATGTCGGTAAAGGTTCCATAAGCTGACCTATACATCACAGTATCAACTTGAATACTTGGTTTGACAGACTAGCCCTTCATCAGCACAAAGATCAGCGAGCCAGTACCAGGTGAACACGCACTCGACGCAGACGACGAGATCCTCTCGATAGGGTTCGATGGCTTTTAGAAACTGATCTGGTCGGCAACGGTAGTTCTTGTGATGCAGCACCTGGCCGGTTTGATCGATGATGCAGATGTACATGCTCTTGGCATGCAAATCGATGCCGCAGTAGTGGGCATGAGACTTCGTATAGAATCGCATTGAGGTTCCCCTTTGGGTTTTAGCGGACTTGGTAGCGTAGCTTTACGCTTCGCTACCAGGGAGCCTCAATGAGTATCAACAGCTTGCACGCGGACACTTGACTGCTGCCTTCCTTCGCTACCGCTCCGGTCGTTGCAGTCAAGGGCCGGGTGGTGCGGGACGTTAGGTGCACCGCATGGGCGGTAGAGAGTGACGGGACCATCATTCATCGAGGAGCTGGAGCAAAATACACTGGCAGGTTCCGCGCGGATGGACGCGTTCCTGATGGTCGTTGGCGCCCGGACGAGGACTCGGATGTACGCAGCCAAGCTGCTTACGACGCGACCATGACCCGAATCAAAAAAATGAATAATGACGGGAAAATAACACGTAGACGCTTACCTTAAGAATCTTGGTGATGAGCAGCGCAACACTCTATAGAAGGTTCGCGAGTCAATCGCGTCGCATGATGGCTTTCAATCTTGGCGCCAGAGTGAGCTTCGAGACGGAAGCGGGCCGGGTCGTAGGGCGGTTGATCAAACGCAATCGCAAGACCGCCAATGTGGCTTGGGACAACGGCCGACAGTATCGATTCTCGCCTCGCCTCGCCTGCTGTCGGCGGTCAAAGACATCGACGCTACATCAACCTCTCAGCCGTTCGGGAAGGGTAAGCGACTACGCTGAAGTGGTGGGCATGGTCAATAACGGCTTGGAATGAACGATTGCGATTGGGTGTCTAAAACCGAAGTTAGCGGTCTACTTCGTCGAGGTGGTGTCCTTGGATTGACCCAGATGTAGTGGCCTTCCCTTCCCCTGTGGGTCCTGCGCAGATATGCCGTTGCCAATCTGTTGGATCTTGTTGCCGGCCTGCAAAAATTTCTCCACATCTGCGGCTAGGGCTCGCCGTCGCTCGTGGGGGGTGGTTTCGGTTTTCGGTTTGTTCTTCATCGGGGATAACCTGATTGTCCTGGATGGTTAGTTTGTCACCTTCACCGTTATCGGGTCACCTGGTAATGACCCGATGCTTGGTGAATCCTGGTTCTATCTGGCACGGTGGCTAGTTTTGGCCTGCGCTTCGTTTACACGGAGCTGCCTGCCATCTACGGTCTGGCCGTCTAGTTCGGTCACTGCGCGCTGGCCGTCGGCCTGTGACATTTCGACGAAGCCGAAACCACGCGACCTGCCAGAGTCTCGATCCATGATGACACTGGCAGAATCTACCGTGCCGATTTTGCTGAAAAGGTCTTCCAGTTCAGTATCCGAAACGCTCCAGGGAAGATTGCCTACGTACAATTTCATCGCTTTTCCTCAGCCTCTTTGGCTATCTTGCGCAGGTTCTCCGAGCTTACATCAACGCGCGCGAACGGTTCGTTCACCCAGCCTTGTGCTGGGAAAATCGATAGAAATGACAGCCGATAAACTGCGAGATAAGAGGTAGTCGAACTCGAGAGCGGATCGGAGGGAGATTCTGTCGCGAATGATACCTGCAAGTCGAAGACTTTGCTACGGAGGGCTGGGGTGGGTGCTCTTGAGGTGGTGGCTTCAAGCGTCGCAAGATCTGACAATGGAGTTAAATGGGGGAAGGCAGTATGTCAAACGACAGGTGGCCGCAAGAGCGCGCAGTATCCTGGCAAGCCGCGTCAGGATGGTTGTTCGGTTGCAACTTCACTCCGTCGACGGCGGGCAATCAACTCGAGATGTGGCAGGCGTCGACATTCGATGAGGCGACCATTCGGCGTGAGCTGGGCTGGGCTGCGCGGTTGGGCATGAACACCGTCCGGGTCTATCTGCACGATCTGCTCTTCGCGGAAGATGAAGTTGGCTTTATGGAGCGGATAGACCGCTTTCTGGAGATCGCGCATGGGTATCGAATCGGCTCGGTGCTGGTGTTGCTGGATGGCGTCTGGCACCCGCGGCCGCGTTTGGGCGCGCAGCGCAGCCCGAGGCCTGGTGTGCACAACTCCATGTGGGTGCAGAGCCCGGGCAGTGATGTGTTACACGATCAGGCGCAGTGGCCACGGGTGCAGGCTTATGTGCAGGGAGTGATTCGGCGGTTTGCCAATGACTCTCGGGTCGTTGCATGGGATTTGTTCAACGAGCCGGATCAGATCGATGCAACGACGCTGGCGTTGGGTTCGCGTGATCGAAAGGCCGCTGCAGCAACTGCGTTGTTGGCAAGCGTGTTCGATTGGGCGCGGGGGGCCGACGCGGCGCAGCCGCTGACTGTGGGATTGTGGGAGTACGATGTTGAAGGTCGGCCGGTGCATAACGCGCTGAACGAACTCGTTGTTGAGCAAAGCGATATCATTTCATTTCATTGCTATGAACCGCGCGCGAAGCTGCTCAGGGTCCTGGATGCATTGAGCGTGCACCAGCGCCCGCTGTTGTGCACCGAGTGGCTTGCACGCAGCGTCGGGTCGACGGTGGATCTGCTGCAAGTATTCGCGCAGCACGGCGTCGGAGCCATCAACTGGGGGTTAGTGGATGGGCGAACGCAGACACGTTTTCCCTGGCGTTCGTGGGATGAACCCATTGCGGATGACGAACCCTGGTTTCACGAGATTCTCCACAGTGATGGTTCGCCATACGATGAGGCGGAGGTGCACACCATGCGTGAAATCTCGCGTGCGTTCGGTCGGCCGGAACGTCGCTAGCAGGGCAGATCGGCAGTTAGTTGATGCGAATGCATGCGATCATTCTGGTGGCTGGATCGCTGGCTTGAGCCTTACCACGAGGATAGCGATCAACACCAGCGCTGCCCCGGCCCAGCCTACCCATGGGAGCGTTTCGTTGAGCAATAGCACACCGGCGGCTGTGGAAAAGAGCACCTCTGTCGAAAGAAGCACCGCCGCACGGGGGGCAGAGACGTACTGCAGAGCCACGGTCATTACGCCGAATGTCAGCGCAGTGGAGAGGAGCCCAACGAACAGAACAGACGCGCGGGCGTTGGCGATGGCGTGCCAGGAGATGTCTTCCCAGGCGAGTGCTGCGCTCAGTGCGAGGATGGTGACCACGCCGAACTGCATGCACGTGAAGGTGATTGGTCGTCCCCATCGGGCGGATCGTGCGCCAATGACGAACAACAGCCCCCAACCGATGGATGCCAAAGCGACCAGCACATCGCCTTGGGAAAGGCGGCCGAGCGATCCTCCGCTCAAACCCCAGATACCCAGGAAAGCGAGCACTGCTGCAATCCAGCCGGTGTGTGGCACGGATTCCCGTTCCACCACCCGGAAGACAAATGGGGTGGACACCACATAAAGCGCGGTGAGGAAACCTGTGTTGATGACTGTTGCATCGACGATGCCGAACTGCTGAGTAGATCCGGCAATGAAGAACGTGATGCCGCCCGCTGTGGCTACGGGCAGTAGTGCGGAGATGCAGGTTGATGTCGTGCGGTGTTCCCAGGCGGCGAATGGCAGGAGCGCGAGCGTGGCGATCGCTGCGCGCAAGCCGAGGAACAGAAACGGACCGATATGCAGCATGGCCGTTTTCTGGAAATAGAATGCAAAGCCCCAGATGGCTGCCGCCAACACGATGAGCAGGTCGCCTCGATGCGGGTGTGCCATATGGATCAGCCCCGGAGAAGATTGCGTCGCCGCAGCGATCCGAGTGCGGGAATGCGGCATAGTGCTATGCAATACTGCGGGAATACGCGGTTGATGACGACTGCAGCCATTGCTGATGTGAGTGGATCGGATAAGGAGACGCGCGTGGATAATATCACCAGCCTCACGGAGCTCGAGGCGCTGTACGGACCAGCCGTGCCGGGTGCAGTGACGAAAGTTCGGCAGTCGCTGACACCGCTGTACCAGAAGTGGGTGGCCTCCTCGCGGTTCCTGGTGCTGTCGACGGTTGGCCCGAGCGGCACAGATGCCAGCCCCCGGGGCGATGACAACGAGGTCGCCAGAATCGTCGATGCCAGGACCTTGTGGATTCCAGATTGGCGAGGCAACAACCGGCTCGATTCCTTGAGGAACATCGTGGAAGACGGCCGCGTCAGTTTGATGTTTATGATCAACGGTAACAACAACGTGGTGCGCATCAATGGCACTGCAACGCTGACCTGTGCGACGGATGCGGTTGCTGCGTTCGAAAAGCAAGGCAAGTTGCCGCGGGCGGTAATCGTCGTGTCGATCGGCGAAGTGTACTTTCAGTGTGCGAAAGCGTTGATGCGCTCAAAGCTCTGGGACAGCGATCCTGGCGCGGCAGAGGTGCCGACGGCGGGCGCCTTTCTCAAGGAAGTGCTTGAAGACTTTGACGGCGAAACCTACGACGCCGGCTATGCGGAGTATGCCAAGGAACGCATGTGGTAGCTGGTCTGTCAGGCGACCCACGGAAGGGATGTAGATGAGCCATCACGAGCAGCACCGCACCCATCGCGTTGGATGGCTTCGGGCCGCCGTAATGGGGGCCAACGACGGGATCGTTTCCACTGCGAGCCTGCTTGTAGGGGTAGCGGCGGCGAACACCTCCCAGGAGAACGTTCTGCTGGCTGGAGTAGCGGGTTTGGTTGCCGGGGCGATGTCCATGGCTGCCGGGGAGTATGTGTCTGTGAGCTCGCAAGCAGATACCGAACGTGCAGACCTTGAGCTCGAGCGGCAATCGTTGGAGGAAAACGAAGCGTTCGAGCTGGAGGAGCTTGCGAGCATCTATGAAGGTCGCGGTGTTGAGCCGATACTGGCGAAGCAGGTTGCCGAGCAGCTCATGGCCCATGATGCCCTTGGCGCCCATGCCCGAGATGAAATCGGCATCTCGGAAACGGTGACGGCGCACCCGACCCAGGCGGCGTTTTCCTCCGCCGGTACGTTCACCGTTGGCGCTGCGCTGCCTCTGTTGGTCGCCTGGTTGAGCCCGGCTGAGCAGCAGATCCTTCTTATCGCTGCGTTCTCCCTGCTGTTCCTTGCGATGTTGGGTGCGATAGCGGCGCGAGCTGGTGGGGCAAGCGTGTTGATTGGCGCGTCGAGGGTGACTTTCTGGGGCGCGGTGGCCATGGCTCTAACGGCTGGCATTGGCAGGCTGTTCGATGTGATCGTCTAGCGGCGGGCTGCTCTGCGCCGTGAGTTTCCACGCGCCTTTTTCTCACAGAGGTACTGGTCAGATGCGTAACCGTCTGCGCGCAGGCTTGCTTTAGGCTCAGGAAAACGATGGCTGCCTCGGTTTGGATTGCTGAGGTTTTTTCCTGATGGTTGAGACGGCATGTCTGATGCACCGAACGTACCCCGCCCAACGAAGCTGCTTGACCGCATGCGCACGCTCCTGCGCCTGCGGCACTACAGCTACCGCACAGAGCGAGCGTATCTTGAGTGGGTGAAGCGCTACATTTACTACCACGGCAAACAGCACCCGGAGGTTGTCGGCAAGGAAGGGGTGGTGGCGTTTCTGTCCCACCTGGCGGTAGATCGCGACGTGGCGGCGAGCACGCAGAATCAGGCGTTCAGCGCTCTGCTCTTTCTCTACCGTGATGTGCTTGGTATTCCGCTGGATGATGTGCGGCGGGTGGTGCGAGCGAAAGTACCGGTGCGCCTGCCGGTGGTGCTCACCGAAGATGAAGTGCTGACCATCCTCAGGAACATGGATGACACCCAGTGGCTGATGGCTGCCATGATGTATGGCTCCGGACTGAGGTTGTCCGAATGCCTGCGCTTGCGCGTGAAGGATGTGGACTTTTCCTACCGCTGCGTAACCGTGCGTTCGGGGAAAGGCGATAAGGACCGTGTGGTGACCATGGCAGAGCCGTTGATGCGGCCGCTGGAGCAGCATCTACGCGCGGTGCGGGCGATCTGGGAGCGTGACCGGCGCGATGGCATTGGCGGTGTGTACCTGCCCCATGCGCTGTCGCGCAAGTATGCGAACGCGCCGCTGGAGTGGAAGTGGCATTGGGTGTTCCCGGCACGTCAGCGCAGTGTCGATCCGCGCACCGGGGTTGAGCGCCGTCACCACTTCAATGCCTCCACCGTTCAGAAGGCGGTGGCGTCAGCCGTACGCCGGGCGGAAATCCACAAGAAAGTGGGCTGCCATACCTTTCGCCACTGTTTTGCAACCCACCTGCTGGCGAGCGGTGCCGACATACGCACCGTGCAGGAGCAGCTGGGGCATCGTGATGTGCGTACCACACAGATCTATACGCATCTGCTGCATCGCGGTGGAATGGCGGTGGTCAGCCCGCTGGCTCGTTTGCGAACCGTTGTGCCAAAGAGCCTCGGCGGCGACGATTGAGATGGGCGGGCCGGTCCTGCCGGCGTCAGGTGATATGAGTGCAACTTGCGGTCGGCTTCGGTAACCTGCCAGGCATCGAGAATTCTTAATCGGCGTACCCAGGGGGAACCATGAAGCTAGGCATCATCGGCGGCTACAGCGGCCGCAAAATGAGCATTCCGCTCGACAACATCAAGCATGCGGAGAGTCTTGGCTACGACTCGATCTGGACGGCGGAGGCCTATGGCTCCGATGCGGTCACGCCCGCGGCGTGGATTCTGGCCCAGACCACCAAGATCAAGGTCGGCACGGCCATCATGCAGATGCCGGCGCGCAGCCCGGCGATGGCCGCCATGACGGCCATGACGTTGGCGGAGCTATCCGGCGGCCGGTTCATCATGGGCCTGGGCGCGTCCGGGCCGCAGGTGGTGGAGGGCTGGCACGGCGTGCCGTACGGCAAGCCGGTGACACGGCTGAAGGAGTACGTGCAGATCGTGCGGCAGATCATCGCCAGGCAGGGGCCCGTGACCTTCGAGGGCTCGCAGTACCAACTGCCGTACACCGGCGCCGGGGCTACCGGCCTCGGGCGTCCGCTCAAGAGCATTCTGCACTGCGAAGAAGACCTGCCCATCTACGCGGCCAACATTACACCGGCGGGTGTAGCGGCGGCAGCGGAGGTGTGCGATGGCTTCTTCCCTATCTGGATGGATCCCGACAAGGCAAGCGTCTTTGATGAGCCCATCAACAAGGGGCTCGCCGCCGGCGGAAGGGAGCGGCACCAGTTCGACATCGCCCCGTTCGTCACCTGTATCGTCGGTGACAGCGTTGAAGACTGCATGATGCCCATTCGCGGCAACATGGCGCTGTATATCGGCGGCATGGGTGCCCGCGACAAGAACTTCTACAACGACTACGTCAAGCGTCTCGGTTTCGAAGAGGCGGCGGTGAAGATCCAGGATCTGTATCTGGCGGGCCGTAAGGACGAAGCCATGGCTGCGGTGCCGGAGGAGTTGATGGACGCATGCCACCTGCTCGGGCCGGCAGATCGTATCCGCGATCGTCTGCAGCGCTGGAAGGCGGCGGAAGCTGAAGGCAAGGTGGGCAGCATGCTCATCGGCGCCGGGCAGCCCGAAGCGCTGTCGCTGATTGCCGAAGAGATGCTCTAAGCATCGGGGAGCGCATGGGGCGGCAGCGCTGCCGCCCCACCATTTGAAGAAACATTATTTTGGGGGAGCCATGAGCCTGACCAAGCGTGTAGCAGTGACTTTGCCGGCTGGGCCGAAGATTGAACATACCATCGCCCGTTTGAAGTGGGCAGAAGACAACGGGTTTCCGGATGCGTGGTTTTCTGATGCCGGCGCGCCGGACACGCTCACGCAGATCGCCGCTGTCGGGCACCACACCACCTCCATCCGCATCGGCGTGGCGGTAACGCCTGTGTACACTCGGTCGCCGTCGGTGTTGGCGGCGTCAGCGAACGTCATCGGCCAGGTGATCCCCGGCCGTTTCGTGATGGGGCTTGGCAGTTCCAGCCAGACCATCATGGGCCAGTGGAACGGTATTCCGCTGGACAAACCGGTGACGCGGGTCAAAGAAACGGCTGAGCTGGTGCGCACCATGCTGCGCGGCGACAAAACCAACTACGACGGGGAAACGTTGAAGAGCCATGGCTATCGCCAGGCGCCCATGGACAACCCTCCGCCGATCTACCTGGCAGCCCTGCGGCCGAAGATGATCGAGATGGCCGCCGAGGTGGGGGATGGTGTGATCTTCAATCTCTGGCCGAAGAGCGCGCTGCCAAAGATGATCGAGCACGTGAAGATCGGTGCAGAGCGGGCGGGCAAGAACTGGCAGGATGTTGAGATCGTCAACCGGGCGATGGTGCTGTGCACGGATGACAAGGCGGCGGGGCGCAATGCGTTCCGGGCAGCATTCGCGCCGTACTACGCCACACCGGTGTACAACAAGTTTCTCGCGTGGGCGGGCCACGGTAATGCGGCGCAAACCATTACTCAGGGTTGGGCTGCGAAGGATCGGGCGAAGACCTCCGGTGCGCTAACCGATGAGCTGATCGACGAGATCGCCATCATCGGCACGGAAGACGAGATCCGCGAACGCATTCGACAGGACGCCGAAGGTGGCGTGCACACCTCTATCATCGCGCCGATGGCAGCGACACCGGAGGACCTCGATCGCACGTTCAACGCCTTCCGCGCTTCCGAGTTCAGCTTCTGATCGCACGCTAACAAGGGAGGGGAACGATGGATTATCAGAAAATCATTGTCGATGAGCCGCGTGAGCGCGTACGCCGCATCACGCTGAACCGCCCGGAGAAGCGCAATCCGCTGTCGAACGAGCTGCGCACGGAGCTGTTTCATGCGCTCGAGACCGCAGATCAGGATGATGAGGTGCGCGTCATCATCATTCGAGGCGCCGGGCCGTGTTTTTCCGCCGGCTACGATCTCAGCAGCAACACCTCGCTCGAACAGCCCTTCTACACCGCAGGTGGGTTGTCGAACTGGCCGCGGCATGTGGTTGAGGGTTTTTTCCGTATGTGGGACATGGCCAAGCCGATCATTGCCCAGGTGCACGGCTATTGCCTGGCCGGCGGCACCGAGCTCGCGACGGCGTGCGATCTGGTGTACGTGGCGGAAGATGCGAAGATCGGCTATCCGGTGGTACGTTCGATCAGCCCGCCGGACAATCAGTTCTACCCGTGGATCGTCGGTTTGCGCCGTGCCATGGAGTTGATGCTCACCGGTGATCACATGTCTGGGCTCGAGGCGGTGGAGAGCGGCTTTGCCAACCGCGCCTTTGCCGAGGCGGAACTCGAAGACGCGGTGCTCGAAATCGCCGAGCGGGTGGCGAAAGTGCCCACCGACATCCAGCAGATCAACAAGCGCGCGGTGCACCGGCAGATGGACGCCATGGGTATTCGCGCGGGAATCCGCGCCGGCACGGAGATGCAGACGCTGGCCACGTTCACGCAGAGCACGCAGGCGCATCTCAAGGAACTTCGGGATAACCTCAACGCAGCGCTGTCCAAGCGCGACGGTGATTTCGGCGACTATCGCACGCGCAACGACGGCTGAACGTCGAACGTCAGGCGCACGGGAATACGCTCGCCCGGGTGGTCCGTACGACGATAGGTGTATCGCCTGCCGGCCCAGGTGTAGGTGACGTCGTAACCCGTGACTATCTCTGAGCGCGTCGGCGCACAGTCGTCGGACAGGTCCCACGCCAGCAGGGCCATGAGGCCGAGCGCGTGGGCTGGTGGTGCGACGTTACAACGAGCCGGGTCTGCCGGAGATTCGCTGATGAGGCTGACGGGCTGCACGTCGACGACGTCCGCCCACACCGTGGCCTGTTCTGCCCGGCCCACACCCGCAAGGCACGCGAGTACTGCGGCAGCGTACCAGCCCTTCACGGCGTAAATCCCAGGCTCTTCAGCATGACCCGGTCGCCCAGGGTCAGGCCGCTCTGGCCGACGGCCAGCTGCACGGCGTAGCCGTCGGCGACGGGCGTTGGGGAGACGGTGGCGCCCTGCAGCGCTTCTGAGAGCCTTGCAGCGATCCGTTCGGCGCGGAGCTTCGAACGGAACACCACCAGTGTCGCACGGTCGTTGGCCTGCAGTTTGTCGGGCACGGATCCAGCGACGATGCTGGCTCGGTGTTTGCGTACCGTGGCGGCATAGCGCAACGCGCCCTTGGGAATCGTGTCTGCGCGCTCGATGCGCCCCGGCCCGTAGTTGTAAGCGGCGAGCGCCTTGGTTTCATCGCCGTCGAACCGACCCAGAAGCTCCTTCAGGTAGCGGCTGCCGAGCTCGATGTTGAGGCACGGGTTGTATAGCTCGGCCACGCGCTTGACGCCTAGGTATCTGGCTGTGCCGGGCCACTGGATCTGCATGATGCCGTGTGCGTTGGCGTGTGAGCGGGCGTCCGGGTCCCAGTTGCTTTCGGTGGCGGCTACCGCGAGCACGAGATCGAGCGGCACGTCGTGCATGTTGGAGGCAATCTCAAAGCAACGCTGGTAGGGATAGCCGCTGATGCTTGCAGAGGCGTTGGCGGCCAGCAGCAGGGCGGGCAACAGTAGGGTGACAGCCCTCACGATGCACCTGTACCGGTCAGCGCATGCAGGCGGGTCTCGATATCCCGGCGTTCTGGTTCGCTCCTGTAGTTGAAGGTAACTACGTAGGTCTGAGGTGCCAGGCGTTCTACCTGAAAAGGGTGGTCCAGCTGTGAGGTGAGCCGGCCGGCGAAGCCGCGCGCGGAGGCCTCGCTGTGAAACGGTGTCCACACCGCCTGTCGGCCGCCGGCATCTGCGACGATGGGTTCGGCGGGGGGTGGCGTGGGAGTGGTTGCAGCGAGCGGGGCCGGTTGTGGTGTCGGTTCAGGCACCTGGGGTAAGGATGCATCAGCTTCTGCGATCGGCTCGACAGAGGTACCCACGGCCGCCGCCGGCGGGCTTTCGCTTGTAACGGGTAACTGTAGCGGCGCCTTGGTTGCAAAGGCGCCTGTGAGCGCCTTCACGTCAAAGGGCAGGTGGCCGGTGTAGGCGGTAGCCGCGAGCAGTGTGAGGCTGGCGCCGAATATCAGTCCTGTAACAAATCGCATGACGACCTCGTGCAAGGCAATAGGGGTTTGAGGGAGCCGTTCGCATGGTGCAGATGCAGGGCCTGCCAGGCGTAGCGGCCTTCGTGCGTGTCGAGCACCTGCTGCAGGTCGCGTTGCCAAGCCGGGTTTGCGCTGCCCGAGCAGTTGCCTGTGGCATTGCGAAGCACCGTGTGCAGTTCGGTGGTGACGGCTGCCGGTGCCGCCAGCGCGTAGATACCGAGATCGCTGCGCCCGTGCCCACCGCCGCGTACCGGCAGCCGGAAGCGGTAGGTGCCGACCGCGCGCTGCGCCGGTGCCTCGCAGGTGATCTGCAGCTCACCCTGCGACGAGGAGAATACGAGCAGCGTTGCCGGTTGCGGCAGCGTGATGTCTGCTTCCACGCACTCGGTATGGCGATGGCTGCACACACCGGTTCTGCGCACCGTACGGAAAGTGATGGGTGCAAGAGTCATTGCCGCAGTCGATGGAGACTGCGTTGCAGCGGGTGTGGACAACGTGGCGAACATCTGCTTCTGCTCTCTTGTCAGCCGCCCTTCCCAGCGTGCGGCCGTGCCGCTCACCCAGATCTTCTCGGCCAGATCGATGATGGCTAGCGTCACGCTGTGCTGGTAGCTGCCTTCGGCGCGCACCTCGATGCCCAGCACGTAGTGCGCCGGCGGGTCCGATGGCGCGGGCTCCGTGCCCGGCCAACGGATGCGTACACGCTCGAAGCGGTTCAGGTGCAGCGTCAGGTCGCGCTCGATGGTCTGGACCAGGGTGTTGGATACGTCCACCAGCCGGCTGTCCTGCATGGCGCTCATGCGCACCACCTCGCCGCTGAAGCGCGGGTGTTTGCTCAGTGTGCTCGCAAGGGCAGGTGCTGCGATGTCCTCCAGCCAGCGGTCCAGCGTGCTGTAGCTTACGGCGTGCGCGTGGTGGCACATGGCCAGGACAAACAGGGCGTTAGCTGCTGTTCTACTGAGGCGCCACATGACGAACACCTCCTGATCTATCGATGACGAGCTGGCCACTGGTGTGCGCATCGGCGAGCCGGCGGATGTCGCTGCTGGTGCGGTCGGGCAGGCGCACCGCCCAGCCGTTTCCGGGCAATGTATCGCCGAGAGCGGCCTCGACGCGCCGCGGCACGGACTCCAACTCGTGATAGGCGGCGGGCGTCTGCGCGTTGCGGAAGACGAAGCCGCGGTCGAGCAGCAGGTACTGATCATTCGCGAATGCATACACGCGCACCTCACCGCGGCGAATCAGGTCGATGAAGTCGGCATCGCTGGCGAACCGCAAGGTCAGCCCCTGGGACTGTGTCGGTTGCTCTGCAGCGCTCGCGGGGGGAGGGGGTGTATCTGCGGCCGGAGGGAAGATCGGTACAGACACGACTTCCGGTTCCGGCTCGGCCCTGGCTGGTGTCGCAGGTGCGGGTTCGACCACGGCTTGCGGTTGGGGCTGCGGCTCGGGAGGGGCGGGGCTTGGCGCAGGTTGCTCCACAGCCACGTCTTTCACCAGCGCCAGCACCGCCACCAGGCAGAAGGCGATGATCGCCATGAAACGCATGACATCGGTCTGCAGACCGTCATCTTCTATGGGGCGATGGCCGCGCAAGGTATTCATGGGGTAGCGCGCTCTTCTCGATCGGGCTGAATCGTGCGCAGGTGAGATTCGATGCGCTCGGTGGCGGCCACCAACGCATCGACGCCGGCGCGATCCAGCGCTTCGTAGAACGCTTGCAGCGCGCTGCCGACGGTTACCGTCTTGGCCAGGCGCATCAGGTAGCCCCCCACGCCGCCGACGATGGTGGTGGTCAGCGCCAGCAGGATGCCGCCATCCACCAGGTTCTTCAGCACCGAGCTTGCGGAACCGCTGAGGTCTCCGTCGCCCAGTGCTGCCTGCAGCGCGCTGCGCATGCCGATGGCGGTCCACACCACGCCGATGCCGATGAACAGCTGCCCCCAGACATCCAGGCGTTGATCTAGTCCGGCGACGTCGCGGAGTTTGCTGCGCTCGCCCTGGGCGAGTCGGCGGCGCAGCAGGCCAAGATCAGCGAGGTAGAGCACCAGCACGGCGCCAAACAGCCACACTGACGCGCCCAGATTCTGTTGCAGCCAGTGCACCGCAGCCTGCTGGTGGTCGAAGCCGAGCTCGGGCACGGTGCCGAGCAGGACGAACGCGCAGAGCGTCGCCCCCAGCACGGTGCCGAGCAGAAAGCCGCCGTTACTGACCGCCGCCACTGGCGCACGCCTGGCAGGTAGCTTCGAGGACCAGTTGGGCTTCCTTGAGCAGATGATCCGCGCGGTAATACGACGCCTGATCCGTGCTCGCCTTCAGCAGGCCGCGCTCTTTGTCCTTGAGCTCGTCGCGCATGTTGCGCATCACGTCGGTCTGCACTGGGCAGGTTTGCGAGCAGGTGTTGTAGTCGCCCGTCAGGGAGACAAACTTGACGTTGAAGTAGCGGTTGTACAGCGCCTTTGCCTGGCGCTTGCTGATGACGCCGGCATCGCTGACGCGTACCAGATGCTCTGAGAACAGCTTCTTGTTGTCTGCGTCGGGATTCGCCTCGGCGATGTTCAACAGTTGCTGGAAGTAGCCGTCGAACTGGTAGGTGCAGCCGTCTGCGAGGCGACCTTCAACAGTGTGTATGGCAGAGGACAGGTCGTTGCCGATGTGCACTGTGCAGCTGCTGGCCACGGGGGCTGGAGCGCTTACACAGGCGCCGAGCGCCAGCATGAGACTGGTGATGGTTAGCGCGTGTTTCATGAGGTTTCTCCTGGTGATCATAGGTCGAGCGGGCTTTCGTACTCGGCCTGAGCGGCGAGTGCCGGGGAGGACGGAATCGGCACGACGTCGCCTGCCTCACCGAAGAGGATTTCTTTGACGCCGGATACCACGTCGGCCATCTCCGGCGTGATGGTGCCGAAGGACTGGTTCAACCGTTCCATCAGCGTGGCGCGGCTGATTTCCTCCTGGGTGGCGGCGATGAGCTGTGCGGCTTCAGCCATGTCGAGGGCGGCGCGTTTGTGTCGCCCAAATGGGTGCCGCAAATGGCGGCCTCCGACGAGGTGATGACGACGATCAAGCGCAAAGCCGGCGTTTCCTATCCCGTGCTGACGCCGAACATGAAAG
>JAUIED010000317.1 GCA_030428905.1 Gammaproteobacteria bacterium | reverse complement strand
CACCGTGGCGCTCCCTCGCCTCCTCCTCGGTGAGCCCCACCGTGCCGAGCGGAGGGTGGCTGAACATGACGGTGGGAACGAGGTCGTAGTCCAGGCGCCGGTCCTGACGCGCACGCACAGAGCCTTCCACCACCGGGCAGACGATCTCCAGGTGCGAAGGGTTGAAGGCCAGGGCCACATGCATCTCGCCGCCGGGCGTCATGATGTTGGACGAAAATCCCTGGTGATACTTCACATCACCACTGCCGGAGTGCACCGCGGCCGTGCCATCGAACTCAGCAAACAGATCCCACGGGTCTTTACCCAGCAGGTTGACCAGAACGTTCAGCCGGCCTCGGTGCGGCATGCCAATCACCGTTTCCAGCACGCCATGACCTCCCAGCCGCTGCAGCAATGCGTGCAGCAGCGGAATCAGGCTTTCCAGGCCCTCCAGGCCGAAGCGTTTGGTGCCTGGGTAACGGCTGTGCAGGTACTTCTCAAGACCTTCCGCGGCGGTCAGGCGCTCGAGCAGCATGCGTTTTTCCGCATCCGAGTAGGCCGGCTGCGCACGCACGCGCTCCAGGCGTTGCTGCACCCAAAGCAGCTCGCCGGCGTCGACGATGTGCATGTACTCCGCACCGACGCTGCCGCAGTAGGTCTGCTCCAGCACGCCGATGATCTCTCGCAGGGTGGCCCGGTCCTCAGTGTGTTCCAGGGTGCCGGTGTCGAACACCTCGTCCAGATCCGCTGCCGTGAGGCCGTGATAGGCGATATCGAGCTGCGGCATCGCCGGCCGCTCCATCAGCCCCAGCGGGTCGAGACGCGCCTTCATGTGCCCGCGGCGCCGGTAGGCATTGATGAGATCAGCCAGGTGCATCTGTTTGATCTCGTGGGCGCTTTGGATATCGGCGCTGACCTTCTCCGGCCGCGCCTTCAGGCGGTTGCGACCAACACGCTCGAAGTGCTCGATGATCGTGTGGTGACCCGTCTCGCCCTGCACGGCACTCGGCACGTGCGGCAACTGGTTAAAGTAGGCGCGCCACTCGGCTGGTACCGAATTCGGATCCGCCAGGTAGCCTTCGTACATGGCTTCGATATAGGCCGAATTGGTGCCCGCCAGGTGCGAACTCTGCCGCATCCTTTCGTTGTAGTTGTCCGTCACCGGCCGGTCTCTGGCATGTTCCGTGGCGTAGGAACGCTCAGGTGCCCTGCTGCATCAACATCGTGCGGATCTTGCCGATCGCGCGCGTCGGGTTGAGGCCTTTGGGACACACACTCACACAGTTCATGATGCCGCGGCAGCGAAACACGCTGAACGGATCGTCGAGCTGCGCCAGGCGCTCTGCCGTTGCCGTATCCCGACTGTCGGCCAGGAAACGGTAGGCCTGCAAAAGGCCGGCGGGGCCGATGAACTTGTCGGGGTTCCACCAGAACGACGGGCAAGACGTGGAGCAGCACGCGCACAGAATGCACTCGTACAGGCCGTCGAGCTTCTCGCGATCTTCCGGCGACTGCAGGCGTTCCTGCGCGGGCGCCGGCTTGTCGTTGATGAGGTACGGGGTGACCTTGCGGTAGGCCTTGTAGAACTGCGTCATGTCGACCACGAGGTCGCGCACCACCGGCAATCCAGGCAGCGGCCGCAGCACCAGCTTGCCGCGCTTGGCCACTTCAGAGACCGGCGTGATGCAGGCCAGGCCATTGCGGCCGTTCATGCTGATACCATCCGAGCCGCAAACACCTTCGCGGCAGGAGCGGCGATAGCTCAGCGTCGGGTCCTGCGCTTTGAGCATCTCGAGCACGTCGAGCACCATCACGTCTTTACCGTCCGGCAGCTCGACTTCCATGTTGCGCATCTGCGGCGCTTCGTCGACATCCGGGTTGTAGCGGTACACGCTGACTTGCATGTTGGCGATTCCTCAGTACTTACGTTCTTTCGGCTCGAAGGTCGGAACCGTCTTCGGCGAAAAGTTCACGGCACGCTTGCCCACGCGCTTGTCTTCCGGGAAGTACAGCGAGTGGCACAGCCAGTTCTCATCGTCGCGCACCTGGTAGTCGTCGCGGGCGTGGGCACCGCGGCTTTCCTTGCGCTCCTCTGCAGCGATGGCAGTGGCTTCGGCCACCTCCAGCAGATTGTCCAGCTCCAGCGCTTCGAGCCGCGCGGTGTTGAACGTGTCGCTCTTGTCGCTCAGGTGCGCCCGGCCAATGCGCTCGCGCAGCTCGGCGAGCTTGCCGATGCCTGACTTCATGTGCTCCTCGGTGCGGAACACGCCGAAGCTGTTCTGCATGGTGGTCTGCAGCTCTTTTTTCAGGTCTGCCACCGATTCGCCATCGGTGGAGCTGTTCCAGCGATTCAACCGGGACATGGCGCGTTCCAGATCTGACTCGCTCGGCTCCCGATAGGTCACACCCTGGCGCATGACTTCTTCAATGTGCTTGCCGGCGGCGCGGCCGAACACCACAAGGTCCAGCAGCGAGTTGCCGCCGAGGCGGTTGGCGCCGTGCACCGATACGCAAGCCACTTCACCTGCCGCATAGAACCCTTCTACGGGCTTGTCCTGGCCGTTGCCATCGCTGGTCAGCGCCTGGCCGCTCACCTGCGTGGGAATGCCGCCCATCATGTAGTGGCAGGTGGGCACCACGGGAATCGGTTCTTTCACCGGGTCCACGTGCGCAAAGGTGCGCGACAGCTCGAGGATGCCCGGCAAACGCTGATTCAGCACCGCCTCGCCCAGATGGTCGAGCTTGAGCAGCACATGATCGCCTTCCGGACCCGCACCGCGGCCTTCGAGAATTTCCAGCACCATGGACCGTGCGACAACGTCGCGACCGGCCAGGTCTTTGGCCGTCGGCGCATAACGCTCCATGAAGCGCTCGCCGTCTTTGTTGATCAGATAGCCGCCCTCACCTCGACAGCCTTCCGTGACGAGCACACCCGCGCCAGCGATGCCGGTGGGGTGAAACTGCCACATCTCGATGTCCTGCACAGGCAGCCCCGCGCGCAGCGCCATGCCGACGCCGTCGCCGGTGTTCATCAGCGCGTTGGTGGTGCTGGCGTAGATGCGCCCGGCGCCGCCGGTGGCGAACACCGTGGCCTT
>JAUIED010000316.1 GCA_030428905.1 Gammaproteobacteria bacterium | reverse complement strand
GCAAGCGGTGTGGTCGCAAGCGTGAAAAACGCTGTGTCCACAAGTGCGTGTTGAGGGGTCTGTTACCTCACGCTCGTCTGTCCCCCGTCCACCGGTATGAGCTGACCGGTGATGAAGTGCGACGCATCGGATGCGAGAAACACCATGACCGGGCCGAGGTCGCGATCCGGGTCGCCATACTCCTCACCGAGCGCGATGGTGCGCCGGTTCTGCCAGTAGGCGGCGTTGCGTTGCTCCTCGTTAGCGCGGGCCATGGCTTCCAGATACATGGGTGTGGCCATGGCGGGCAGGATGGCGTTCACGCGTACGTTTTGCGCGCCCCAGGTACCGGCGGCGGTGCGCGTCCAGGAGTGCACCGCACCTTTGGCGGAAGAGTACGCGGCGGCGGATACCTCCGGGCGCTGGCCGGAGATGGAGCCGAAGTTGATGATCGAACCGCCGCCGCTGTCTTTCATGTAACCGAAAGCCGCCTGGTTGGTGAGCATGGTGCCGCGCACGTTGACGGCGAACATCAGGTCCCAGTCTTCCACGCTGACATTGCCGGCATCGGAGGAGCGCTGGATGGCGGCAGGGTGGGCCAGGGTATCCAGGCCGCCGAGGATCTGCACCGCTTGTGCGAATGCGCTGGCCACACTTTCGGCATCGGCGATGTCCACGTGCAGGTAGTGCGCCTGCTGGCCGCCCAGGTCGTTGGCTTCCGCGATCACCGTGTTGCCGTTGGTGTCGTCGATGTCCATGCCCACCACCTGTGCACCTGCCTTTACGTAGGAGCGCACCGTGGCTGCGCCCATGCCGCGGCCGCAGCCGGTGACGATGATGCGTTTTCCAGTGAGTTCATTTGTTATCGTCATCGTGCTGGTCCCTCTCTTCTCTGCCTGCGCAGCGCGGCGCGTTGCGGTAGAGTCTAGCGTTGCTGTAATCACGAGGGGAAGGTCATCAAAACTATCGCAATCGGTATTGGGGCTGCGCTGGCGGTGCTGCTGGTGGGTTGTGCGGCCCCGCAGGGCGGGGTCGATGAGGCGGATGCGAATGAGGGACTACGGCTGCAGATGCCGGTGGTGGAGGATCTGGCGGAGGATGACATTGGCCTGTTTGCCCGCATCCACTTTGCTACCCACACGCCGGATTTCGACCGCGCGAGGGCGTTCTACCGCCAGCTGGGCTACACAGAGGGCATCACGGGCTTCCCGCTCACCAACACGCACGCCATGGCGCGGGCGCTGGGGATGTTCGACGTGTGCCAGTACGAGCTTGCCAAGGGCGAGGTCATGACGCTGCCAGGGAGCCCGAATCCAGCGTCCATCGACCTCCTGCAGTTCCGCCACCCGTTCGATGGATCGCCACCCTACGAGTTGCCCAATCATCTGGGTGCTGCTTATGCGGCGTTTGCGACCACGGATTTCGCCGCGGACGTTGCGACGTTGGAAAGCATGGGCGTGGAGCTGCTGTCGCCGCCCTACGGCGAGGCGCCCGCGCGTTTCGTATTCTTCCGCGACCCGGACCGCGTGCTCTACAAACTCACGGAGTCAGCCGGTGAGGCTGCTGAGCGCGACGGGCCCATGCATATCTTCGACATGCCGTACGTGGCCATCAACGTCAGCGACCTGGATGCGTCGCTGCGCTTCTACGGCCGGCTCGGCTACGCGCCGCTGGCCGAGCCGCGCACGGTCAAGGGCGATGCAACCCATGCGCGCGCATACGGTCTCAACGCGCCGTTCGAGGTGCGCGCGGTGGACATCGCCATCGGCCGGGGCGATGCGCATCGCTTGCGCCTGCAGCAGTGGATCACGCCGTTCGATGCTGAGCCGGCGTACCCGCCGCCCATCAACCGTATCGGTATCAACCGGCTGGCGCTGCTCGTCACCGATCTGGAACGCGCGGTGGCCATCCTCGAGGCGCAGAACGTGCCGTTCCTGTCGGAGCCGGCGGCCTGCTGCTCCGGCACGGGTGAGGACGAATCGGGCATCGTGCACGCCATCGACCCGGACGGTGTGTTCATCGAGCTGGTGGGCAGAATGCAGAAGCAACCGTTGCCGCCGCAGCCCGAGGGCTGTCCGCCGCTGGAGATCAAGCTGCCTGAGCCTGCGTCCTGAGGCGGTCGGCGGCGCGCAGTGTCGGGGTGATGAGCAGGGCGGCGATGGCGATGCACGCGGCGGCACTGTAGCCGTTGATGGCGAAGCCGCCCTGGTCGCTGAGCCAACCGCCCAAAAGCGGTGCGGCAGCGCCGCCGAGCATTACAAACGCCGGATGCGATGCGGTGATGCGGCCGCTCGGATCGACCTTTGCCGCCGCCCCAAGGAGTGGCGGCATCACGGCGACGGGTAGTGCCGCAAATAAAGGGGCGATCACTGCGTACGACATGGCAGTGCCACCCGGAAGCAACACCGCCAGCACCAGCAGAGGGCACAGCAAAGCGAGCACCACAGGCAACGCGCGGGTGCGGGCGGCCAGGAAGCCGCTGGCCAGCGGTGCAACGATACCCACCGCGCCGCCGGCCATGAGCACGTAGCCGATGCTGGTGGGTGCCATGCCGGCCTCGCGGCCGATACGCACCAGAAATACCCCCAGCAGCGCATGGCCGAAGAACAGCAGGCCGAGTCCGAACAGCGGTGCCCAGCGGTGGCCGCCAGCGTCCACCGCGGCGTGGCCTGAATGCGGGGCTGGTTGCGGGGTGAGACGCACGAATAGCAGCGCCGCAACGGCTGCTGCGGTGTAGGTGATGTACAAGCCATCTGCTGCGGACAACGCCCAGGTCGAAGGTGCTGCCTCGCCGAGCAGCAGCGCGCGGGGTAGCACCCAGGACACGGCAATACCCATAGCGCCCACACAGGCGTTGATGAGGCCGAAGGTCTGTTCGGGTGCATCGGACCTGCCGGCCGTGGCCATGATGGTCGCCACCAGCGCGCCCAGGGCAAGCCCGGCGGGCAGCCGGGTAGCGATGAGCCAACCGATGTCTGGGGCAACAATGGACAGCGCGTTCATGCAGGCGATCAGCAGTACGCAGCCGGTGTAGAAGCGGTGCTGAGGCAGGCGCTGCACGAAGCGGGCGGTCGCCAGGTTGCCGGTCGCGATGGCGGCCATCTCCAGCGTT
>JAUIED010000078.1 GCA_030428905.1 Gammaproteobacteria bacterium | reverse complement strand
AGTGCTGATCTAGCGCCTGCCATACCGCAGCGCACGAATCCCTTGGCAATTCAGAATGAGATGCGCGAGTCATCGCGCACGTGACTGCGCGCTCAGTCGTCCATGTCCGCATACAGGTGCAGTCCCTATACGGCTGTATGCGTGAAGTTTGGCTTGCTTCATGACAGGCTGATAACACCGGCTGATGCATTGCGTGCTCCGCCCCTCCAATATGCACCGATAATGTGGCGGAAGCTCTCATCCGGAGTTAGTGTGCGGTAGTGGGGGAGGGTGCAATGAGCAGAGACTACGACGTCATCGTCATTGGTTCTGGTGCCGCTGGCCTGAGTGCCGCTGTGGCAGCGGCAGATGCTGGTGCTCGGGTGTTGGTGGCTGAAGCCGATACCCAGGTGGGCGGCTCCAGCCGTCTTTCCGGTGGGCACTTCTATGCCGCAGGAACGTCCCTGCAGGCGGCGGCTGGTGTGCAGGACTCGGCGGATGCCATGTACGAACACTACATGACGCTCAATCAGTGGCTGGTGCAGCCGAACGTCGTGCGCAGGTACTGCGACCTGTCGGCACCCACGTTCGAATGGTTGCAGACATTCGGTGTGCGCTTCGCCGCAGACGGCTTGTACCGTTCCGGGGTGGGGTCCACGCCCCGGGGACATCGCCCGGAAGGATCCGGTGAGGCGGTAGTGCAGCATCTCGACGCGGCACGCGCCGCGCGAAACGTCGACCTGGTGCTTGATGCGCGCGTGGACAGCCTCGTCACGGATAGCGACGGTCGCGTGTGCGGCGTGCGTATCGGCGGCGACGAAGCAAGCGCAGGCGCGGTGATTGTGGCCTGCGGCGGCTTCGGCGCCAATGCGCAACTGCTGGCGGCCCACTATCCGAGTGCGGCGGCCAGCGGCGACTGGCAGTGGTATATCGGTTCGCCCCATGCGCAGGGCGATGGCTTGCGGCTCGGTCAGGATGCCGGTGCTGCGATCGAAGGGCACGACCGCGGTCTGCTCCTGGTAACACCCGGGTTCAGCCGCGATCTCGAAGTGTTGCTACCCGGCTGGGTAGTGCTGATCAACCAGGCCGGTCGGCGCTTCGCCGATGAAACGGCGCCGTACACGGTTCTTGCCGGGCTCATCCACAAGCAGGGAGGTCCGGTGTATGCGGTGTTCGACGAGCCGGCACGCGCTGCCGCCCGTCGATCGCCCATGTCGCAGGCCTACTGGGTGGATGAAGTGCTGGCGCAGAAAGCCGATGACGGCGTGATTGTGCGCGCACCCAGCCTCGAGGCGCTCGCCGCCGCCACCGGCATTGCTGCTGAGGCGCTGGCCGGTACGCTCGCGGGTTACAACGCCGACGTTACAGCCGGTTCCGACCGGCAGTTCTTCAAACCGGTGGCCAGCGGCGCTCGATCTATCGGTACGGCGCCGTTCTACGCGGTGGAAGTGCGGGCAAATGTGGTGTGCTGGACGGGTACCGGACTGCGTATCGATGCAGACGCACAGGTGCTGTCCACAGCGGAAGCGGTCATCCCCGGCCTTTACGCAGCCGGTGAGACGGTAGGTTCACTGCATGGTGACCGCTATATTGGCGGTGGCGGCTCTTTCGGCCCCTGCATTGTCTTTGGCAAACTGGCGGGCGAAAACGCCGCGCGTTTCGCGCTTGGTCTGAACGAATAGGACATGTCCGTGCAATTGAGCCTGGAAGATCGCCTGGAGCTCCACGAGCTTCCCGGCCGCTACGGCGACATCATCGACGATCGGGACTGGGACCGGCTCGATACGATATTTACGGACGATGCCCAGTTTCATGTCGTCGGCCTGGTGGACATGATCGGTCTCGATGGCATTCGTGCCTACATGGACAGCGACGAAGCGCCGCACCCCAATGCTCACCTCATGATGAACGTATACATCGACGTGGAGGGTGACGCGGTGAAGCTGCGCACGCGCGCGGTGTTGCCGGTGACCAGCAGCGATGGCCGACGCGGCGACAGGGTGCTGCACGGCAGCTACTACGATGATGTAGTGAAAACCCCGCAGGGTTGGCGCGTAAAGCGCCGCACCTTTTCCCAACAACGCTTACCACGGAGCCAGACATGAAGATCGGCGCAATCTTTCCCCACCTCGAGATCGGCAGCGACCCGATCGTCATTCGCGATTGGGCGCAAGCCGCCGAAGACCTGGGCTACTCGCACATCCTTGCGTACGACCACGTGTTGGGTGCGGTGCACGAGAACCGTGAGCCGAAGCTGTGGGGGCCCTATACAGAAAACGACACCTTTCACGAGCCGTTCGTGCTGTTCGGCTACTTTGCGGCGATGACCAAGCGTATTGAGTTCGCCACCGGCATCCTCATTCTGCCGCAGCGGCAGACCGGGCTCGTGGCCAAGCAGGCAGCACAGGTGGACATCATGTCCGGTGGGCGGTTACGTCTCGGCATAGGCACAGGTTGGAACTACGTGGAGTACGACGTGCTCGGCGAAGACTATGCCAGCCGTGGCAAGCGCCAGGTGGAGCAGGTGGAAGTGCTCCGCAAGCTGTGGAGCGAGCAGATCGTCACGTTCGAGGGCAAGTATCACAGCATCGATCGCGCCGGCATTCTGCCGCTGCCTGGCCGCCAGATCCCAATATGGTTCGGCGGTTTTACCGACATCGCCTTCAAACGTGCCGCCGCCATGGGTGACGGCTTCATGTTCGGCAGCGGCCAGGCAGATAACCTGGCAGGGCTCACCAAGCTCGAAGGCTACCTCGACGCAGCCGGGCGCGACCGCTCGAATTTCGGCATCGAGGCGTTTCTCAATTTCCAGGCCGGTCCGGATCAGTGGCGGGCCGAGGTCGAGGCTTGGGAGGCGGTGAAGGCCGACCATGTGTCCATGCGCGGTATGGCCCTGCGCGGGCAGGGCGGTGGCATGGATTCGCCACAGGCACATATCGATGCGCTACGCACTTACTGGGAGGTGGTGGGCGATCTGGCGGACTGAGTCCTGCCTGGTGCGCGTGTAATGCCAACGCAGGCGGGCAGCAGGGGCAGGCGGCGGATTAGCTCGAACCCAGCGAACACAAAGATGATCGTACCGGTTGTGATCACAAGAAACTTCACCGGTATGGGCCAGGCCGTGGGCAGCACCAGATAGTCGAGTGCGACGATGATGGGCAGGTGCAGGCAGAACAGCGGATACACGGCGCTGTTGAGGTAGTCGAGGACCGGCCCGCCGCGCTGCAGGTAGCGGCCGGCGGCGCCCAAGCAGGCCAGCAACGTGCTCCAGATCATGATCATGCGCAGGCCCGAGAAGCCGACATGCTCCACTACCGTCACCGTGCCGTCGTGTAAGGGGCTGAACCCATCGCCGGGCTGCCAGAACCACACAATCAGTGCAAACGTCGTGGCCAGAGCGGTGGTCGCGGTCGCGGGAAGCATTCGTTGCGTGCGGTCCAGAAGCGGCTCGTTACGGGCGAACAGAAAACCGAATGTGAACAGAGTGAACCAGTGCGCGAAGCTCGCCCAATCGTGCACGAGGTCGCGAAACCCTGGAAACAGCGGCCTTAACGGCAGCTCCACAGCTATCAGAAACAGAACCGGTAGCCACAGCCCCCAAGGTGTTTCCATCCAGCCAAACCAACTGCTCTGGTGACGCTCGAACCATTTGAACAGCGGCCAACCCATACAACAGAAGAGGTACAGGTAAGCGAGAAACCAGAAGTGGTGCCAGCTCAGGTGGCCGCCCGGGTAGATGCCGTCGGTAAAAAAGGTGGGATAGAACGCCACAAACCCGGCATCGATGGCGCCGATGTACCGTTTCTCTAGATACACCATCGGCGGCACGAGCACGGCGATGCCGAAGGCGAGAGGCATCAGTAGCCGCCGGCTTCGATCCGCGAAGAATGCGCCGGCGTCGCGATGCTTCATCGCAAAGCACACCCCCACCCCGGACACCAGAAACAGCAATCCGAGACGAAACTGGTGCAGATAATCCACCAGCAGCATGAGCACGACGCTCGACTCGGCATTGACGATCATGGGAATGGCCTTTGGGAGGAATGCGATGGCCGTGTGAAAGTAGATCAGCACGCCGAAGGCGATGACCCGAAGCCAGTCGAGGTCTGATCGTCGTCTGCTGATAGCGGTTTGGGAGGACAGCTGAAGCATGTTGGGCCGGCTTTGGAGTACGTTGGGGCAATCACATCCGATCCGTTGATTCGACTCTCATGGAATTCCTGGCAATTCACATGGATTTTGGAAATTCGATAGAGATTGCGGATTTTCGGCCGCCTGGCACAGTTCGGTAGTATTCGAGATCTCCATTGCCGAGGACCGTGCAGTTTGAACAGCGAGCAACTGGACGAGATTTTGCGAAGCAACGGCTACCTGGACGGTACCGAAGTGACCGCCGTTGAGCTGACACCGATCAAGACCAACGGTATAGGATCGCGATTCCTGCGGGCTTGCATCAGCTATTCCTCAGCCAGCCACGATGCGCCTGCATCGCTGCTCATCAAGCGCCCGTTGGTGTCAGATCGTGGTGCGGGTGAGGCATTGGCGTATCAGCGCATACTCATGCCCAGGAACTGTCCTGCGGTCGTGCGCTGCTATGGGGTGCTCGATGAAGGTGGCGATGAGCCCCTGTGGATGCTCTTTGAAGATCTCACCGCCACGCACTCGCAAACGCGATGGCCGGTTATCCCGGGGCTTGCCGATTGTGAGAGGGCGGTGTCTGCTCTCGGCGTGGCACACGCTTACTGGTGGGGCGATACGGAGGATCTCGAGGATCTGGAGCCGCCGGTTGTGGCGCACCAGAGTTCGCAGCGACTTGCAGCCAGGCTACCCGAATTCGTCAGCGAACTGGGAGACTATCTGTCGAAGGAAAGGGTCGGCGCGTTCGAACGCGCGCTGGATGGAGCCGATGCGTTGATGCGGCGGTACGCGAATGGTGCGAACAGCACGCTGGTGCACAACGATGCGCACTTCTGGAACTTTCTATATCCACAACAAGCCGATGGGCGATGTGTGATGTTCGACTGGCCGCTGTGGCGGGTTGGATTCTGCGGGGTGGATCTGGCCTATATGATCGCGATGCATCTGTACCCGGAACATCGTCGAAGGCTCGAACCGGTCCTGCTGCGGCGATACCAGGGCGTGCTGGAATCACACGGCATTGACTACAGCTACGACGCCGTTGTGGAGAGCTATCGAGCGGGGATCGTCTTCGGGCTGCTGATGCCGATTCTGGAGTTCAGCTGGGGAAACCCACCGATGACCTGGGTGCCGAAAACCGAGAAGGTACTGTCGGCCTACTTCGACCATCGGTGTGAGCAACTCTTGTGATGGCGCACTAGCGAATTGTTACCTGCAGCTCGGATTGGCCGCGAAACAACAGCGACTTTCTGAGCTTCGTCGAGACAACATCAAAAGGAGGCATGTATTGGAGCGCCACCTCCGCTTCGATCTTGGCCAGTGCCGCCCCGAGGCAGTGGTGAATGCCGCGGCCAAAGGAGAGGTGCTGTTTGCACTGCGGATCGTGATTGGCCGCCCCAATGTACAGCACAACCGGTGCCCCGGCCTGGATGGTGACGCCACCCACTTCGATGTCCTCCAATGCCCATCTTCGAACGGATTGGGCTGGCGGGTCAGCCTTGAGAATCTCCTCAATGAATTCCGGGATGCGATTGCGGTCTGCTTCTGTAATTCTCAGCAGCGACGATGCCTTCCCTCAGCTCGGGCGTGGGCATCGGGTAGCCCTGCATCAGAAGCGCGTTGGTCCACGCTTTGAAATCTCTGTGGCGATCGGCATCGGCACCGATGTACTCAGCGATCACGATGGTGGTCAGTGGAGCTGCGTATTCGGAGATGACATCGCAGCTGCTGCTCAACGACGACGCAAGATCCATCGCTGTTTCCTCGATCCGAGGCCGAAAGGCGCGAACGGATGATGGTGTGAAGGCACTGTTGATGAGGCTTCTCAGCCGGGCATGTTCCGGATTGTCCAGGTTCATCATATCCGGGGGGCGTCTTGTTACCGGGTTGTCCGCCCGCGGATCGCGACGGGCGCCTACTTTGCGGTAGTCGACGCAGAGGCGTTCGTCTTTCAGCAGCGCCGCGACCTGCTCGTAGCTGCTGACGGTGTAGGAGGCCCCATCAAAGTGAACAGGCGCCTGCTCGCGAAGCCTGGCATACACCGCTTGCGAATCCCGTTCGAACTCCGGGTGGAACGGTGTGAGTCAATTCCTTGGGGTTGTTTCGGTGTGGCACTCCGGGTTAGGGCGTACTAACGCGTGCGATGCTCGATCAAGCTGCGTGATTCTTGTTGGAATAGTCTGTTCCGAGAAACGCCCTGAAACGTTGGGAAGCGAATGCGAGCAGCACCAGAGCGATGAACGCCATCCCAACCGATGTGTAGATCAGCGCGACCTGCTGATCTACGGCGTCAATGACCAGCCCCGATAGACCCTGGGCGATGGGGATCAAGCCGAGCACCAGCGTCGCCATCACGCCCATGACGCGCCCTCTAATCTTTGCGGGCGTCGTACCCTGCAGCAGGGAGATGATGTTGACGTTGATCATGGGCAGGAGGAACCCGAACAGGCTCACCGTTGCCAGCAGCACAACAGGATGGCGAACGAAGCCAAGCGAGACGACCGTTAGACCTGCCAGCAGCATGCTGATGCCGACGACGCGGCCGCGCCAGGATGGAGCAACTGAGAGGGTTCCGGTAGCTAGAAATCCGAGCAGCCCGCCCGCCGCTTGGAAGGCGCCCATGATGCCGAGAAACTCCGGGCCTCGATCTAGATAGTCCTTCACCAGTATGGGTAACGCGATACCGGTCGGAACGATCACGAAGTTGATCGCTCCCAGGAGCGATAGAAGTACGCGTAAGCCTGGATTGCTCCAAACGTAGCGCATGCCCTCCATGGCGTCCCGGGTGATGCGAGACCATAGCGCTCGCCAGTTTGCTGCCTCCTGCGCCACACGCCGGTTGGTCGATATGAATGATTCGGATGCTGCGGAGGCAAGAAAGCTGAGCGCGTTGACGAGGAACAGCCACGGGGCGCCGAACAGCGCATACAGAAAGCCGCCAACGCCGTAGCTGGCTGTCGAGATCAGGGCGTTCGTACCCTGCAGTACCGAGATTGCGCGCGGCAGATGTTCGGCGGCCACCATGTCGGGCAACATGGCGTTCACAGCCGGCGCGAACAAAGCTCCGCACAGGCCCGATATCATCTGGCAGACGAACAGCGCGGTAATGGCAAGCGTAACGTCTCCTGAGATTACCGCTGCCGCAAGGACAATTCCTGCCAGTCCCCGCACCGCATCTGCGCCGATAATCAGCCGCTTGCGGTCGTAGCGGTCTGCCAGGGCACCGGCGAATGGGCCGAACAGTGCGCCGGGCAACGCTGCCGCCATGAGCACCAGGCCCATGAGCGTTGCGGATCCGGTGGTCTCCAGCACCCAGTAGAGCAGGGCCAGGTTGAACAGCTGGGTGCCGGCGTGGCTCACGAGCAGCCCTTGCCAGAGCAGCAGAAAGTTTCGGTTCCACATGGGTGATTTTCAGTAGCAGGCGAGAAGTGACGCTATCAGGTGCGCCGCGCTGCCGGCAGACTTACGTGTGTTGGCGGGTTACAATCCAGGTAGCAGATCTACCTGGCAGGCGCGGATCCGCTCAAGCACTTTGCCTGTCCAGGCATAGCTCTTTATGCTCGGAAGGTGTTCTACCTCTACCACAATCACGATCTGCACCGGCTGGCGGACGTCTTCTCGTTGCTCCGCCAGGCACAGAGCGCGGGTCCACTGGCCAGCGATCTGGTGCTTGTACCCAACGCCGGACTCGGCCGCTGGCTGAAGATGCGCCTGGCGCTGCAGGACGGTGTTGCGGCCAACCTCGACACGCAGCTCTCGGCACCGTTTCTGTGGGACCTCATTGCCCGCAGCCTGCCCGGTGAGCGTCCGGACAGCTCCGCGTACCGCCGGGAGAACCTGCGCTGGCACTTGTATGTGTTGCTGCCCGAGGTTGCCGGCAGCGTGCGTGAAGTGGGTGCATACCTGGCGGGTGACGATGCGGAGGTGCGCCGCTGGCAACTCGCTGAGCAGCTTGCCGCAGTGTTCGATGAATACCTCATCTACCGACGCACCATGCTGCTCGCGTGGGAACGCGGTGATGATGAGGAAGAAGGCCCGCCCGGGGTCTGGCAGGCGCCGCTGTGGCGGGCGCTCGTGGAACGGCTCGGCCCGGATCACCGGGCCCGCGCATTGGGCCGCCTGGTGCGGCGGGTAGAAGCTGGAGAGTCTTTGCAGCAGGGGCACTGGCCTGAACGCCTGTACTGCTTTGCCCTCGGCAACCTGCCGCCGGACTATCTGCGACTGCTGTATGCGGTAGCCCGTACCAGGGATGTGCACTTCTTTCTGCACAACCCGAGCGCCGAGTATTGGGGCGACATCGAAGCGCAGCCGGTCGCGCTGGCGGTGATGCCGCAGGAAGCAGACCTTCCGGGCGAGGCAGGTGTGCTGCAAGGGCACCCGCTGCTCGCGAGCCTTGGCCGGCCCGGCCGGGACTTTGTCCGGCTCCTCTACTCCGACGAGTTTGCCGACATCCGTGAGCTTGAGCTCGGCGAGGTGCTCGAATACTTCGCGCCCGGGGATAAGACGCTGCTGCACCGCCTGCAGTCCGGCGTCATACAGATGCAGGCAACGCCTGAAGCGCTGGAGGTGGATGCCACCGATGGGTCGCTGCAGATCCATAGCTGCCACGGCGTGCTGCGGGAAGTGCAGATACTGCACGACCAGTTGCTTGGTATGTTCTCGGCTGATGACACGCTCGAGCCGCGGGACATCATCGTCATGATGCCGGATGTGGGAGCGTTCGCACCGGCGGTGGAAGCGGTGTTCGGCGCCGCCACGGGGCGCGCCTTCATCCCGTTCAGCCTGTCGGACCGCCCGGTAAACAGCACGCATCCCATCGTGCAGACGTTCGCCACGCTTCTGGACCTGCCGCTGTGGCGCTGGACTTCAGGCGAGATCATGAGCCTGGTGGACGTGCCGGCCGTGCGGCGTCGGTTCAACCTTGATGTGGCGGACGTGGAGACCTTGCGTCGCTGGGTGGAGACGGCGGGCGTGCGTTGGGGTATCGACGCCGAGCATCGCGCGCGCAGCGGCGCTGGACACTGGCAACATGCGAGCTGGCGGTTTGGTATGGACCGGCTGCTGGCTGGAGTCATGGTGTCGCAGGGCGATGTCCTCATCGACGGCATCGCGCCGGAGGTCGATCTGGAAGGCGGCGCCACCGCAGCACTCGGCCAGTTCTGGCTGCTGCTCGAACGGCTCGATCACTGGCGGACGGAACTCCTGCGCCCGGCTTGTGCAGCTACCTGGCAGGAGCGCCTCAATGTCCTGTGCGAGGATCTGTTTGCCATCGACTCACAGGATCGTGCGGAACAGGTGGCCCTGCAGGCGCTTTCTGATACCGTCGCTGCCCTTGGCGCGGGCGCCGAGCAGATCGGCGGCAAGGAGATCTCATGGGAGGCGGTGCGCGAGCTGATCAGCGCCACCCTGGCTGGTGCTGGTAGCCGTCAGCCGCTGCTTTCCGGCGGTGTGACATTCTGTGGGCTGCAGACGCTGCGCACGGTGCCGTTTCGGGTGGTGTGCATACTCGGGCTCAACGACGGCGCCTTCCCGCGCGCGGAGCAGGGGCGCTCCATGAACCTGGTGCG
This sequence comes from Gammaproteobacteria bacterium, assembly GCA_030428905.1. Classification (GTDB taxonomy): domain Bacteria; phylum Pseudomonadota; class Gammaproteobacteria; order Pseudomonadales; family Azotimanducaceae; genus SYFY01. The sequence continues at coordinate 9,575 of JAUIED010000078.1, read as the reverse complement.
GCGCGAGCCGAGGCTCGGTGATGTCAGCGTGCGAGACGACGATCGGCTGCTGTTCCTGCAGTGGCTATTGAGTGCCGGCGATGTCTTCTATCTCAGCTACACGGGCCAGGACACGCGCAGCGGTGAGGCGCTGCCGCCGGCCACCGTCGTGTCGGAGCTGCTGGACTTCGTCGCGGCGGCGCACTTTCCGGAAAAAAACCGCGAGAAGGTGGAGGCTCGTCTCGTTACCCGGCAACCCATGCAGCCGTTCAGCCCGCGATACTATGAGGATGCTGACCGTGTCTTCACCTTTCGTGCGTCCTGGCAAGCGGGAACCCGCGCCTTGTACGGGCAACGCGCGCCGCTGTCCGGCCTGGTAGATGGTTCCCTGGCCCCGCAGGCCGGGTTCGAGCAGATTGCGTTGGACGACCTCAAGCAATTCTTCGAAAACCCTGCCCGCTGGTTTCTGCGGGATATTGTGCAGCTCGATCTGGATGTGCGGCACAACGCGCTGCAGGAAGAGGAGTTGCGTGAGGTGAAGCAGTTGGATCTGTACCGCCTCTACCAGGCGTTGCATGCGGCAGCCGTGCGCGCGCCGCTACCTGATGAACCGCCCGCACTGCTCCTCGCTCAGGCGCTGTTGCCGCCGGAGCCGTTGAGCCGGGTAGCATATGACGAAGCAGCGCCAGCCATTAACGCGCTCGTGCAACGCTCTGCGCAGCACAATCCGGATGTGCCTGAACAACCCGGTCTCATAGACGTCGATCTTGGTAATGGTCTGCGTGTGACGGGCAAAGTGCAGGGCGCTCGAGCAGGTGCTCTGCATCGGGTGGAGCCGCGCCGGGTGTCAGGCAGGCACCTCCTGCCGCACTGGATCGACCTGGTGGCGTTGGCGTCGATGCAGGGCGGCGCAGCCCTGACCCTCTACGGGCTGGAGAAAGGAAAGCAGGGCGACGCCGTTCAGGTGTGGCAGGGAGCACTCGAACACGAAGTGGCGGTGCGCTGCCTGCGGCAACTGGTGGATCTATACCTCACGGGGCAGCAACGGCCGCTTCGCTTCATGCCGGACCTCGCAGATCGCTTTATCGACAAAGTGGATAAGGACGAGCAGGCAGCGCTCGATGCCTGCAACGCCGCCTGCGCGGCGGACAAAGGGCGTGCCTGGGACATCGATGACCCCTGGTTCCGGCGGGTGGTGGAGCCGTCCTCGCAGCCGCTGGGATCGCAGGCTCAAGGCAATGAATTCTGCGAGCTGGCGCAGATCATCTTCGAACCGATGCGTGCAACCCTGAAGGTCGAGGGGGCGAAAGAATGAAAACCCAGCCCTTCGATGTGCTTGAGTTTCCGTTGCAGGGCCTGCGTCTCATCGAAGCCAGCGCCGGCACGGGCAAAACCTTCAGCCTTGCCGGGCTCTACCTGCGTCTCGTCGTGGAGAAGCGCCTCGAGGTGCGTCAGATCCTGGTGATGACATTCACCCGGGCAGCCACGCAGGAACTGCGCGAACGCATCCGCGTGCGCCTCACCGCGGCCGCTGCAATTGCCGCAGATCCCGGGCGGCTCAACCCTGACAAGACGGACGACGTGCTGGCCGGCAACATCATCGCCCGTGCCGAAGCCGAGGAGCCGCGATCGGCCATCGCGCGGCGCTTGCGCGAGGCGGCGGCTCGCATGGATGAAGCGACCATCAGCACCATCCACGCGTTTGCGCACGCGGCAGCGCGGGAAAATGCGTTCGACTCTGCACTGCCCTTCGACCGCGGCACCCAGGTGGACGATCGAGCGCTGCATCTGCTGGCGGCTACCGACTACTGGCGCAGCCGTGTCATCGGCCGGCCGCCGGCCGAGGCGCAGCCGATGCTCGGTGAGTGGGCCTCACCGAAAAAACTGTACGAGTCGCTTAAACGGATGCTCGATCGGCCTTATGCAAGTCTGCGGGTAGACGAAGAACTGCTCGAGCGATTGCGGCGGCTCTGGCTGGAGGGTGTTGACGCGTTTCGGTCACTGCTGTTAACCGGGTTCGACGGTGGGCACCTTAGCAAGAATCGAAAGCTCACCAAGGTGATCAGCCAATCCGGTGGTGTGGACGCCTGGCTCGCTGAGCTGGCGGAAGGAATGGTTAGTGGGAGCAGCGTTTACCCGGCGGTGCCGGACTGGTTTGTCGACCTGGCAGATCCGAAAAAAGCACCTCGTATAGCGAATAACAGTTTTCCGGGGGAGTTCCGCCCGGATCAGCTCGAGCTCGTGCAGGCCATGGCTGCGGCGGTCGGCCTGCGCCGCAGCCTCATGCTGCTCGACGCTTTGCGTGCGGTTCGCACTACCGTCAGCGAGCGCAAACAGCGCGCGCGCCAGTTCAGCTTTAACGACATGATCGGGGCGCTGCACGCCGCGGTGATGGACGGGCAGCGCGGTGCAGCGCTGTGTCAGGCATTGTTCGAAGCCTGGCCGCACGCACTGGTGGACGAGTTTCAGGACACCGACCCGATCCAATATCAGATTCTGCAGCGCATCTATCAGGGGCGTACATCCGGCAGCCTGACGATGATCGGCGATCCGAAACAGGCAATCTATGCGTTTCGTGGCGGCGACGTGTTCGCTTATCTCCAGGCCGCAAACGATGCTGCCGGCCGCTACAGCCTGGACACCAACTACCGCTCCACTGCCGCGGTGCTTCGCGGCGTGCAGGCGCTGTTCGAAGGTGCGGGTTCGGCAACCGATAAGGGGGCTTTCCTGATTCCGCAGATTGCGTTTCATGAGGTGCATAGCGGGCGCGATGACGGCGACAAGGTCATCTACCTGGACGATAAGCCGATGCCGGCGGTAAGCGTCTGGAATGTCGCACCGGAGCAGCAGATCATGACTCCCAAAGCCAAGGGACTGCTGCTCGATGCAACGGTTGCGCAGATCTGTCGGCTGCTCGACGGCAGCGCCGGTTGCCGGGGTGCTGGTGGTCAGTCACGGCCGCTGGTGCCTGGCGACATCGCCGTGCTGGTCAACACCAACACCCAGGCAGCTGAGGTACAGCGGGCGTTGGCGGCGCGCGGCGTACCGTCGGTCTGCGTGCACAACGCAAGCGTCTTCGAAAGCGAAGAGGCGAACGACCTGCTGCTCGTGCTTCGCGCAGCGGATAGCGCCGCACATCCGGACACGGTGCGTGCGGCGCTTGCGAGCAATTTGCTTGGGCTGCGCCTCGGTGATCTGCTCGCCATCGGCGACGATCTGGATGCCTGGCAGGTACAGGTGACGCGGTTTCAGATGGCACATGAAACCTGGCGCAGCCGCGGCGTGCTGGCCATGCTGGAGCCCCTGCTGCAGGAGGCAGCGCCCCGCGTGCTGGCGCTGGAGGATGGCGAGCGTCGCATGACCAACTATCTGCAGCTCGCGGAGCTGCTTGCCGGCGCGGAAGCGGACACCTTTGGCGTTGCAGGTCTCATCCGCTGGCTGGGTGAGCAGATTGCCAATACCGAAGAAGATGCTTCGGAGGAAGCGCAGCAGCTTCGCCTGGAATCCGACGACGATCTGGTGCGCATTGCCACGGTGCACAAAGTGAAGGGATTGCAGTTCGGCGTGGTGTTCCTGCCGTTCGCTGCGTTCATGAAACCAAAGCCGGAGTCCGAACCGTTTCTGTACCACCCCCACGATGGCGCTGCAGCGTTCAGCCTGACGAGCGCCGGCAAGAGCGGTGCGAACCTGGAGGCGCGTGCGGAACGCTTGCGTTTGCTCTACGTAGCGCTCACCCGCGCCGAGCAGGCTTGTTTCATCGGGTGGGGAGCGATCAACGACACCGACAAGTCGGCGCTTGCCTGGCTGCTGCATGGCGGGCAGCCAGGCGAGCCCGACGAGATTGTCCAACGATTAGCGGAGTGCGCTGCCCGCTCCGGGGGTGCTGTGCAGATAGCGCCGCTGCCGGAGGCCTTGGCCGACGGTTTTCGCCTGCCGCCGGGCACGCTGCCGGGTGGGCAGGCGAGAACCGACCTGCCGCAGCGGCGCGCGCCGTGGTCCGTTTTCAGCTTCTCGCGCCTGGTGGCGAATGCGGCACATGGGGGAGGCCGCGCCGGGGATGATGATGAAGTGCACCTCGCACCGGCGTCGTCGGATGTTCCGCTCGCTTCGGAGATTCCGCTGCGGGGTGCGGCGTTCGGCACTGCAGTGCACGAACTTCTAGAACGTATCGATATGGCCGCCTGGCCGCGGCCTGACGTGCAACCATCGGATGCTGAGGTGGAGTTTGCCGCGCGCAGCCTCAGCAACGCGGGTTTGCCGCTGGGTGATGGTGAGCCACGCATCGACCTGCTGCGCCGCGTGTGCGCGATGCTCTCCCGCACGCTGCACACGCCATTGCCGCACATTGGCCCGCTGGCGCACGTTACCCCGTCCGCTCGGCTGGTGGAGATGGAATTCTACATGCGCCTTGGCAGCACGCGTGTACAGACGCTGGTCCAGCAGATGCGCCTGGGCGGGTATGCAGCGCAGCTATCCGTGGAGCACGCCGAGCAGTCTCTGGCAGGCCTGATGAACGGCTACATCGACCTGGTATTGCAAGCCGACGGGCGATATTGGGTAATCGACTACAAGACCAATGATCTGGGCATGCCGGCTGGCGGGTATACGCATGAGGCCATGGCCGATGCCGTACGTCGAGGCCACTACGACCTGCAGTACCTGATCTATCTGGTTGCGCTGCATCGCCATCTGCAGCGCAACCTGCGTGGCTACGATCCTCGGCAGCATCTGGGCGGCGCGCAGTATCTTTTCCTGCGTGGCCTGAACGGCGCCGATGCAGCGACTGGCGTTTTTGTCGATTCGCCTCCGGCTGAGTTCATCCTTTTGCTCGACGGGCTCCTTGGCGGAGAAGGAGTATCGGCATGAGCGGTGTGCTGACGCGCGTTCGAAAGCATGTCGCCAACGGTACGCTTCGGCCGTTGGAGCTGGCGCTTGCCGACTGGTGCCTGCGGCACGGCGGTTGCGAGATGACCACATTGGGACTGGTGCTCGCATCCCAGGCCGTAGCGGAAGGACACAGTTGTCTGGTGCTTCCCGAAAACGGGCCGGCCCTGCCGGGAGAGGCGCCGGAGTGCGACGTGACGGCGTTTGTCGACGCGTTGCGTGCCAGTGCCCTGGCGGGTGACGGAACGGATGCGACACCGCTGGTTCTGGAAGGGAATCGTTTGTACCTGCAGCGCTACTGGCGCTACGAAAGGTCGTTGGCTGCCAGGCTGCGCAACATGCTTGCAGCGCCGCCGGACGACATCGACCTGGCACCGTTCGACAAGGATGCGGGGCTGTTTGATGGCGGTTGGGTCGCATCAGGCGAGCCCAACTGGCAGGCGGTGGCAGCGGCGGTGGCGCTGCGTCACCGTCTCACGGTGATTTCTGGAGGGCCCGGAACCGGCAAGACCTACACCGTGCTGCGCCTCGTGCATCTGCTGCTCGAGGCGGCGCAGGGAAGGGGCGAGCCGCCGCCAACCATCCGCCTGGCAGCGCCGACCGGCAAAGCGGCGGCGCGCATGATGGAGTCGATGTTGCGCGGCCTGGAAGGGTTACCGGACGGCGAGCGGTTGCGGGAGCATCTACCCGAGAAGGCCACCACGTTGCACCGATTGTTAGGCATCGGCCGGGGCACGGTGCTGCCGCGGTTCGATGAGGCGCATCCGCTGGCGGCGGATGTGGTCATCGTCGACGAGGCATCCATGATCGACCTGCCGCTGATGGCCAAGCTTACCGCTGCGCTTCCAGAGCATGGGCGGCTGATGCTGCTCGGCGACCGTTATCAGCTCGCCTCCGTTGAGTCAGGCTCGGTGCTGGCGGAGCTGTGCAGCGCCGCGGGCCTCAACGATTTCACCAGCGCACAGCACCAGGCGCTGGCGCCATTGCTGCCTGCGGCCCCGTCTGATGCCGCGGAGCATCTGCCGATGGCGGATCATGTGGTCACACTGCAAACCAGCCATCGGTTCACTGCGCAGAGTGCCATCGGCCGTCTGGCTGCGGCGGTGAATGACGGCGACGCCGATGCCGCATTTGCAGTCACCAACGAAGGCGACGCGGCGGTGCAATTGGTATCGGCACCGGATGTCGATGAACTGGTGGCGGAGCTGGCGGCGCAGTTTCTCGCGCTGCATGACGCCAACGATCCGCACGAAGCGCTGGCGACGCTCGACGGTGTGCGTCTGCTTACCGCTACGCGGGTGGGACCGTTTGGTGCAGAGGCGATGAACCGGCGGGTGTTCGAGCAGCTTGCCGATCGGCTGGGGCTCGATCGTGCGCGCACCTGGTACCACGGCCGCCCGGTGATCGTGCTGCGCAATGACTACCGGGCAGGCCTGTTCAACGGCGACACCGGTGTGTGTCTCGCAGATTCTGAAGAACAGCTCCGGGTCTGGTTTCGCACGGAGGATGGTCTGCAGATGCTGCTGCCGTCCGCGGTGCCGGCACACGAGAGCGCCTACGCCATGACCGTGCACAAGAGTCAGGGCTCTGAGTTCGAGCGGGTGTGGCTCCTGTTACCGCCCGCGGACAATCCGGTGCTCAGCCGCGAGCTGCTCTACACGGGTATCACCCGTGCCCGCGCTCAGGTGCGCCTGCTCGGTGCGGAGGCAGTGCTGCGCGGGTCGCTGACCCGGGTCACACGGCGCGATTCGGGGCTGGCGCAACGTCTGAGGGGTTGATGCGTGACTTAACCTGGAGTGTTTGGTGCCGCGAACTGAGCGTTGGCGTAGCCGACGGCGATACCGTCTGCCAGCGATGTCAGCATCACGTCGAAGACGATCAGCGTGCTACCGGAGAGAACCGCCACCCACCATCTTGATCGGTACGCACGGTGAAACGCCAGCATTGCCCAGAGCCAGAGCCCACCGAAGATCGGAATCCACCAGTTGGGAAGGCTGGTTTCCGGTAGAGCCGCGGTCAACGCAACCGACGCACCTGCGAGCAGGCCGGCCCAGACGAAGTCGAAACAGTAGTAGTGCACGGCAAAGATCAGGTGCTGCCCGAAAGGTTCCCGCTGTCGCGCCCGTAGCAGCAGGAGGGCCATACACAGACCCACCGGGCCGAGCAGTCGCGACACCGACTGCACATTGATGACGCTGTCTTTCCAGGCGTCCAGAAGCCGCTGGTCCTGTGCGACCGTTGCTGGTGCAGGTATCGCCTGCCGATCGACGTTCACATCGAGCCAGTACGGCCCGGCAACGAGAAAATAAAGGGCTACAGCGGCGAGGAGCAGGCGTACGGGGTGCGCATACAACCCCACGGCACCGCGCACGTACGCATGCGTGAGCGCCCCCGGTTTGGCCAGCAAGGTCCACAATGTGCTTACGACTCGTGCAGGAATGTCCGCTTCCTGCCAGAAGTAGCGAACGGTTGCGGTAAAGCCCAGATCCTCAGCGCTGATCGCGCGGCTGCCGCACTGCGCGCAGAAGCGCGCGCTGGTCGGTGCGTTGCAGGTGGCGCATCTGGAGCTTTGCACGGGGTGTGTACCAGCGTCGAATGAATCCAGAAGATTGCCATACCGCTCGCGGCTCTGCAGCGGTGGAGGCAGCGGCAGGGAGCAACACGCGACCGCGCAAGGCCAATCGTGGATAATGCGCGGCCGTTGGGCAGGAGCACGCAGATGAGCAAGATCAACGCCGCCATCATCGGGCCAGGCAATATTGGTACCGACCTGCTGATGAAGGCCATGCGCAGTGAGGTGATCAATCCGGTGTGGATGGTGGGCGTCATCCCGGATTCGCCGGGATTGGCGCGGGCCGAAGAATTAGGCATCCGCACCACGGCAAAGGGCGTGGACGGCCTTATCCCGCATCTGCGCAACGATGAGGTGCAGATCTGCTTCGATGCCACCTCCGCCTACGTGCACGAGGAGAACAGCCGAAAAGTCACCACCGAGGGCTGCGTGATGATCGACCTCACACCCGCGGCTATCGGCCCATTCTGTGTGCCGCCGGTGAACCTGGCTCAAGCGGTGGCAGCGCAGCAGATGAACGTCAATATGGTGACTTGCGGTGGGCAGGCGACCATTCCGCTGGTAGCGGCGGTGAGCCGCGTGCAGAAGGTGGCCTACGCTGAGATCGTGGCGACGGTGAGCTCGCGATCCGCAGGGCCGGGCACGCGTAAGAACATCGACGAGTTCACCCGCACCACAGCGAAAGGCCTGGAGGTGGTCGGTGGTGCTGCGCAAGGCAAGGCCATCATCATCATCAACCCGGCGGAGCCGCCGCTGATCATGCGCGACACCGTGCACTGCCTCACAGAAGATGCGCCGGACGAGGCGGCCATTGAAGCCTCTATCCACGACATGATCCGCGATGTGCAGACCTACGTGCCTGGCTACACGCTGAAGAACGGGCCGGTGTTCGACGGTAACCGCGTGTCGATCTACATGGAGGTGGAAGGGCTCGGCGACTTCCTTCCGAAGTATGCGGGCAACCTCGACATCATGACCGCGGCGGGCCTGAAAACGGCGGAGATGTACGCCGAAGAAATACTCGCCGGGCGCTTTCAACCTCGCGGCGGCAACTGAGGAGCGACACCATGGATCTCAACGGCAAGAAAATCACCGTGCACGACATGTGCCTGCGCGACGGCATGCACCCCAAGCAGCACAAGATCACGGTGGACGATATGGTGACCATCGCCCGGGCCATGGACGAGGCCGGCATGCCCCTCATCGAGGTGACCCACGGCGACGGGCTGGGTGGTGCGTCGGTGAACTATGGCTTTCCCGCCGCCTCCGACGAGGAGTACCTCACGGCGGTGTGCAATGCAGTGAAGAGCACCCGGGTGTCGGCGCTTCTGTTACCGGGCATCGGCACCGTGGATCACCTGAAGATGGCGGTGGACTGCGGCATCTCCACCATCCGCGTGGCCACGCACTGCAGCGAGGCGGATGTCTCCGAGCAGCATCTGACGAAGGCGGCGAGCATCGACGGTCTGGATACCGTGGGATTTCTGATGATGGCGCACATGATCCCGCCAGAGGAGCTCGTGGTGCAGCTCAAGCTGATGGAGAGCTTCGGCGCCAACTGCGTTTACATCACCGACTCCGCCGGCTACATGCTGCCGGACGACGTCAGCGCGCGGGTGCGCCTGGCGCGGGCGGAGCTGAAGCCGGAAACCGAGATCGGCTTTCATGGCCACCACAATCTGGCCATGGGTATCGCCAACTCCCTGGCGGCGGTGGAGGCGGGCGCCAACCGTATCGACGGCTCTGTTGCGGGGCTCGGCGCTGGCGCCGGCAACACGCCGCTGGAGGTGTTCATTGCCGTGTGTGAGCGCATGGGCGTGCACACGGGCGTGGATCTGTTTCGCATCATGGATGTGGCGGAAGACCTGGTCGTGCCGCTGATGGACAACATCGTGCGCATTGATCGCGACGCGCTCACGCTCGGCTACGCGGGCGTGTACTCGTCTTTCCTGTTATTTGCCAAGCGCAGCGCCGAGAAGTACGGGCTGTCGTCGCGCGACATCCTCGTGGAGCTTGGCCGACGCAAAACCGTCGGCGGTCAGGAAGATATGATCGAGGACCTGGCGCTGGAGATGTCCAAAGGGCGTTGAGGCTCCTTAGTCCCAGATCTGCCGCACTTCGTTGGCGCCGGGAATGAACC
>JAUIED010000077.1 GCA_030428905.1 Gammaproteobacteria bacterium | reverse complement strand
TGCCGGAGGGATGGTAGCCGCCGTGACCAAAGGGCGAAGTGCCGCCGGTGCCGATCCACTTGCTGCCGCCGGCGTGACGGCCTTCCTGCTCCGCGAGGCGTTCGCGGAAACGCGCAATCAGCTCCTCGAGGCCACCGAGGCTCTTGATCTTCGCCTTCTCGGCTTCGCTGAGCTGCTTGACGAATTCCTGCCGCAACCAGTCCTCCGGGATCAGCGCCTCGATCAAGCCCTCAACCGATTCGAGGCCTGTCCAGAACGCTTTCAGTGCGCGATCGAAACGGTCGAAATGCTTTTCGTCCTTCACCAGCGCAGTGCGCGCGAGGTAGTAGAACTGCTCCTCGTCAGCGAAAGCGATGTTCGCATCCAGCGCCGCCAGCAGGTCCATGTGTTCGCGCACCGACACGGGCACGCCGTGGGCCTTGAGGCATTGGAAGAAGTTGACCAGCATGCCGCCGCCGGTGACCTAGTTGCTGCGGGATTCCCGCCGATGCATGAAGGCGAGGCGTTCGAGCAGATGCACGTCCTGCTCGTTCTTCACCAGCGCTCCGTACAGCGGCGGAATGGCCTTGCTGGGGTCGCGATTAGTGAGGATCTCATCCGGAATGTCGTCAGCCATGAGCAGCTTCAGCCAGTCGATGAGCTCGGACGTGGAGGGCTTCTTCTTCAGGCCCGGCACCTTGCGTACGTCGAAGAAGATATCCATCGCCTCTTTCACCAGATCCTGCTTGATGCTCGGATAGTGCACGCTGACGATTTCCTGCATCGTTTCCCTGTCGGGGAAGTTGATGTAGTGGAAAAAGCAGCGCCGCAGAAACGCATCGGGCAGCTCTTTTTCGTTGTTGGAGGTAATGATGACCACCGGGCGCTGCTTCGCGGAGATGGTCTGGCCCAGCTCGTAGACGAAGAACTCCATCTTGTCGATTTCCTGAAGCAGGTCGTTCGGAAACTCGATGTCAGCCTTGTCGATCTCGTCGATCAGCAGCACCACGCGCTCATCCGACTCGAAGGCCTCCCACAGCTTGCCTTTCTTGATGTAGTTGCTGATGTCCTTGACCCGCTCGTCACCAAGCTGCGAGTCGCGCAGCCGGGAAACCGCGTCGTATTCGTATAGACCGTTCACCGCCTTGGTGGTGGACTTGATGTGCCACTGAATCAAACGCAGCCCTAAAGACTTTGCCACCTCTTCCGCAAGCATGGTCTTGCCGGTGCCCGGCTCGCCCTTGACCAGCAGAGGCCGCTGGAGTTTGACCGCTGCATCCACCGCCATGCTCAGCTCGTCGGTGGAGATATAAGTGTCTGTACTATCAAAAATCATGCTTTACGCCCAACCCCCTCAATGGCCCGCAATCAGGCCTGGCTCTCGAAAAAAGCCCGCCGAAGCGTCGTAGGCTACGGCAGACCCAAACACGCTACTCTACCGGTTTTGCGGCCACAGTCCTATTCCGTGTCGGTCCTCTTCCAGGTCGGTCCTATGCCGCGTCTGGCTCCGACGGCGGATTGAGGAGCGCAGCCAGCGCCTCCGGCAACGGCGGACGGCGGAGCAGGAAGTACAGGCACCCCAGCAGAAGCAGGTTCACGCCGCCCACAGCGCCGGCAAACCAGAGGGGTAACGTCATCTCCAGAGGCGCCTCGAGGGGCGGAGGTTCTGCTTGTGCATCGGCCACAACCACAACGGGGGCCGGAGCCGGCGGCGGCTCTTCGATCTCGCTGACCGGCTCAGGTTCGGGAATGGCCTTACCTTTGTCATCGAAGACGTAAACCGCCTCCTCCTGCAACGGAAGGGCGATGGATACGGGGGATGTCTTAAGCGAAAAATCTTTTTGGTTCAGATAGTTGCCAATGAAATTGAAGCCTACCTCTACCTTTCCGCGCTTGCCAGGCAAGCGAACGCCCCACTGCCCGGCCGGGTAGGCCTGCGCCGGCATGAGGCGCTTGGCTCCGGGAAGCTGACGCACCTGTGCGGCCACAGTGAGGTTGGAGTAGTCCACCGAGGCATCCGTCAGCTCTGCCCACACCGCCACTTCGTCGCCGTCCGGCACGACGCGAACGCGCACCGGGTTGGCGAGATCGAACGGCACCAGCGTTTGCCGGGCAAACGTGCGGCCCTGCAACGATAGTCGCAACACATAGGGTCCTGCGCGCACCACATCCGCCATGTGTGCCCGAAACACCCCGCCGCCAACGTACTCCACAAAGAGGTCCTGCGAACCGCGCTCCCCGTCGAGCAGCGCCGCCGGCGTCATCGCCTGCAGAAACGTGTCTTCAACGATGGCGGCGCCGCCGCTGAAGAGCATGAAGTCGACGTGATTCATCTCGCCGGGAAAAAGCGTTGCCGGTACTTCCGTGGCACGAATGAGTACATCACTGAACGCCAGAATGCCGCCATTGAGCTCGCCTTCGAAGGTCCACCGGCCCGGCATGGGGCGCTCGAGAGTGAGAAGGTCGAAACCGCGGGCGTCGTGCCAGCGAACTTCGACACCGGGTGTTGCTCGGGCATGCCGGCCACCGCCGGGATCGATCAGCGTCAGCCCGCGATCATCACCGGCGCGGTAGATGGTCAACTCCTCCAGGCCTGCTTCCACCGTAAACGACTGACCATTGACCGGCAGGTACACGGGCCGTGCGGTTCGGTTGAGCACCCGCTGCACATGCGCTGCAAGCTGCTCGCCGGATCGGGCGTGCAGAAAATGTCCACCGGTGGCCTGCGAAAGCTGCCGCAGAAGGCTCGCATCAGCATTGTCTGAGAGCACGAGGCTGTGCACGCGGTAGCCCGCCGCTGCGAGCTTGGGCAGTGTCGATTTCAGGAAGTGGGTTCGCGCCTGCGCGTTTCGCGGCTGCCGCTCAGACACATCGATGCGCCCGTCCGAAAGCAGGACGATGTGCCGGGTGTACTCAGAAGCCTCCGCCACGTCCCAGGTTGCGGCCTCGATCGCAGCAGGCAGATTCGAGCGCTGTCCGCGGCTCTCCAGCGCCCGGGTATGAATGGACGCCAGACGCTTCCAGAACAGGTCCGTCGGCCCGTGCTCCACCACGGGTACCGCCGCGTTGGCGAACACCCAGATGCCGCCCAGGCCGTCATCGGGCAAAGCACGCACGAGCAGCGATATCGCATCCGAGCGCAGATTGTTCGGATCGTAGCTGCGCATGCTGCCGGAAACATCGAGCAGCACCCGCACGTCCGGCCGCGCCGTGTCCACAGGCGCAGCCTGAGCCTCGCGAATGACGGCAGCGACCACCAGTGTCAGGATTAGATGTGCGAGCGCAAGGGTGCGCATGACCAGCTCGTGCGGTTGTACTCACCCTGAAGGCTAGCAGCCGCTCGGCAATTCGAAAGCCGACACCGGCTGGCGCCGGACGTCAGGTGCTCGCGGCTGCCGCTTCTCTTGCCTTGCGGCGGCGCCGCAGGGCCATCAGGCCGGCAACGCCCCCGCCGAGCGCCAAGGCGACGAGCAGCCCGGCGAGCAGCAGCCGCAGCGCCACAGTAGGACTGCCGCTCGGCTGAAACAGCCCCTCGAACAGAGCCACCACGAAAGCCGGTGCCCACACGCCATCCGCGCCGGGATGCGGTGCCGGCACCAACAGGAGCGCCGCCAGCACAGCCAGCGCCGGCCACAGCAGCACACCGCGCACAGAATGACGCAGCAGCATGCCGACAGTTGCCAGGCAAAGCACACCGCTGACAGCGATGATCACCCAGGCGAGCTCATAGCCGTTCATGCCGCAGACTCCGGCTCAATCCATCGCACGACATGCTCTTCGAGGTCTTCTTCGTGCACCGTTTCCTCCGACACCACCCGGCCCAACACGGAAATACCCGCCTCCACCACGCTCTCGCGACGCCCGGACACCAGCGGATGCCACCAGGCCAGAGGCTCTCGTCGAGCCACCTTCCGGTAAGCGCAGCTCTCCGGCAGCCAGTCGAACTGCGTGGCGGCGGCGGCATCGAACGGCACGCAGTCCGGAACCAGGCGATGGCGATCCGGATACACCGTGCAGCGCGCCCGTTTGAGATCCAGGTAACGACACACCACCGAGGTGTAGACCACCTCGCCACTGTCCTCGTCCTCCAGCTTGACCATGCAGCAACGCGCACAGCCATCACACAGCGCTTCCCACTGGGCGTCATCGAGATCGGCAAGGCGCGCATTCTCCCACCAGCTCATAGCAGATCCGGCGGTGGCAGCTGCAGATAAAAACCCTCGTCCTTGAGCCGCTGGCACAACGTATCGTAGTCGACCCGCTGCAGGCTGCTCTCGGGGGTCAATGTGAATGTGAACGACAGGCTCGGCTCGCCGAAGTGCTCAAGCAACGCTTCGGGAACCCGTTCCAGGGCATCCGCTTCGGCCACCAGAAGGTAGGTGCCCAATCGGCGCCCGCTGCGGTAAACGCTTACCTCCACTGATTTGCCCCCACTACCCGTTTTCTGCCAGCAACGCGCCGTAGGCTTCACCCACCACCGGCAGGCGCCATCCCTGATGCCGCGCATCCAGCGACTGATGCTGACGAAAATGCCGGTACAGTGCTTCGAGATCGCGCTTGCGAGCCAACAACTCCGGCGCCAGACGCAATTTCTCTGCTGTCGCTACGCCGGTTTCACGCAGCCGCTTGAGCACCTTGCTCTCGGCCTGCGTCAGCGGCTTCTCCACCGGCTCCACCGGCTGCCTGGCCTGCGCATGTACCTCTGCGATCTCCTCGCCGTATCGTCGTGCGATGGGCGCCGGTAACGCTTCTGCAACCTCCGCCACATCCAGGCTCTGCCGCCGCGCAAGGCTGAACAGGTGCTCGTCCCACACCAGGCGCCGACGCGGCAGATCACGCTGCATGGCGGTACGCTCGCGCCAGTCGCACAGGGCCTGCAGGCGCGCAAGCTCATCCTCGGCGAGCTGCCAGGCACGGCCGACCCCATGATAGTAACGGGCCGGATCCGGAAGCTCGTACGCCGCACGTTCCGCCATATCCTCTTCGAACCAGCTCCAGCGGTCGAGGTCCTCGAGCGAGGCGCGTACCTGCGCGTAGATCTCCGCCAGATAACGCACATCGTCGGCTGCGTAACGCATCTGCCCCTCGCTGAGGGGCCGGCGCAGCCAGTTCGAGCGGGTTTGCGACGACGACAGCTGCACACCGGACATCTGCTCCACCAGGTCTGCGTGGCTGATGGAATACCGGTCTGACAGATAAGCGTAGGCAAACTGAGTGTCGACAAGCCCGCGCGGCACCGCACCCAGGTGATGGCGCAGCAGCTCCAGGTCTTCGGAGCAGGCGTGCATGACCTTGGTCACCCGCGGATCCTCGAGCATGTCGACGAAGCTGCCGAAGTCTTCTATCGCCAGCGGATCGATGAGCCAGATCTGCCCTTCGCTTTCAAGCTGGTAGAGCCCGGCAATCGGAAAGAACGTGTTCGTGCGCTGAAACTCGGTATCGAGCGCCACCACGGCTCCGCAGGCATCGACGGCGTCGGCCAGTCCCGCCTCCGTGTCCACCCAGATCACATCTTCTGCCATCAGGCGAGCTGCCGCCTGCCCTGCAGCGCGTGCAGAATCGTGCCGCCATCTGCGTATTCGAGCTCGCCTCCCACCGGCATGCCCTGGGCGATACGCGACACCGAAGAAACGTGATCGCCCACGAGTTCGCGTATGTAGTGGGCCGTGGCTTCGCCCTCCACAGTGGCGTTGGTAGCGACGATCACTTCACGCGTTTCATCCAGACGCACCCGGGCCAGCAACCGCTCCAACTTGAGTTCCGCCGGGCCGATCCCGTCGATGGGCGACAGGCGCCCGTGCAGCACGAAATACTGCCCCGTGTAGCCGCCTGCCTGCTCGATGGCGAATATGTCTGCCGGTGACTCCACCACACACACCACCGAGACATCCCGGCGAGCATCTGCGCAGATGCCGCAGAGCTCGCTTTCGGTGAGGTTGCGGCAGCGGTCGCACTCACGGATGCCCTCCACCGCGGCCATGAGATCCTCCGACAATCTCGCCGCTCCCTCGCGATGCCGCTGCAGCAACGCCAGAGCCATGCGCTGGGCGCTCTTGGGCCCGACGCCGGGCAGCACCTGCAGCGACTGCATCAACCGATCCAGGAGAGGCGAGGCGCTCATCAGAATTTCATCTTGCCGAAAAGGTCGCCGAGGTTGCCGAGGTCGAGCCCGCCAGGCAAGCCGAAACCGCCGGCGGCTGCGGCCATCTTCTCCTGCTGCGCATCATTCGCCCGGCGTACCGCGTCGTTGCAGGCAGCAGCGATGAGGTCCTCGATGATGCCTTTGTCCTCAGACAGCAGCGCATCGTCGAGCTGCACACCAACCACTTCGCAGCGGCCATTCATCACCACGCGCACAAGACCCGCACCGGCTTCTCCGGTGACGCGCAGGTTGGCAATCTCCGCCTGCGCCTCCTGCATGCGGGCCTGCATTTTTTCCTGCATCTCCTGCGCCTGCTTCATCAGCCCGCTGAGATCCTTGATGCTCACGTTGCTCTCCCGTTGATTGATCTGTCAGCCGTCGAGCGGCTGCACCCGTTGCACGGTACCGCCAAAGTCCCGCAGCAGTGCCTGCACTGTGGCGTCTTCCTGGATGGCGCGCTCGGCTTCCTGCTGGCGCTCCTTCTGCAGCCGCGCGAGGCGCAGTGCCGGCGTCTCATAGGCCGGCGTGCCGACCTGCAAATCGATGCGCAGGCTGCGGCCGAGCACCTCCGTCAGCGCCCGCTCCATGGCCTGTACCTGGGCATCGTTGAGCAACGTATCGTGGCGGCTGTCCAGCACCACGTGCAGCACATCGCCATCCAACGCCTGCAACGCAGAGTGCTCCAACAGCATGCGCGCCACACCCTGAACCGGGGCCTGCGCCACCCAGGCATACCAGTCGGCGAGCCGTTCCGGCGCGGCAGTGGGTGTCGCCGGGGAGACGGCTGGTGTGTCCGGCGCCGCGGAGGCTGGCGCGGCTTCAGTACCTACATCCGTTTCGGCGTCCGGTGCTGCCGCCTGGCCGCCACTCCCTCGGGGCACGCTGCTGCCCGGCTCCGGTGCAAAGGCCAGCATCCGCAGCAACGTCATTTCCATACCGGCCTGCGGGTCCGGGCTGATGACGAGATCGCGATGCCCCATGAGCGCAATCTGGTAGTTCAGATGCAGCGCCTCGGCGCTGAAGCCGCCGGCAGCTTTGGCGCCTTGCACCGCCGCGTCCACCGCAAGCGTATGAAAGGCACCGAGCAACTCTTCCAGAACGCTGGCGAAATCGATGCCCCGGGAGGCGAAGTCCGCCGTCACCTGCAGCACCGCGGCAGCGTCTTCCGCGGCCAGCGCTTCGAGCAGCCCAGCAACTTCGTTGCGCCCGACGACGCCGAGCATGTCCTGCACCGCAGACGCGCTCAGTGATCCCTGCCCGAAGGCAATGGCCTGATCGGTGATAGACAGCGCGTCACGCATGCTGCCCCGCGCGGACCGGGCGATAGTGGCGAGCGCTTCATCGTCGAAGGCCACATCGTCTGCCTGCAGCACCTGGCCGAGATACGCGGCAATCTGCTCCGCTGGAATGTTCTTCAGCTGAAACTGCAGGCAGCGCGACAGCACGGTCACCGGCACCTTCTTCGCTTCCGTGGTGGCCAGCAGAAAGACGATGTGCGGCGGCGGCTCTTCCAGCGTTTTCAACAAGGCGTTGAACGCAGCGGTGGAGAGCATGTGCACTTCGTCGATGAGATACACCTTGTAGCGGCCACGAGTGGGCAGGTACTGGGCGTTCTCCAGCAGCTCCCGCGTATCGGCGACACCCGTACGAGACGCTGCGTCTACTTCTATGAGATCCACGAATCGACCGTCGTTGATCTCACTGCAGGCAGCACAGCTGCCGCAGGGCGTGGAACTGACCCCGGCGGTCTCGCAGTTGAGACAGCGGGCAAGGATGCGGGCAATGGTCGTCTTGCCGACGCCTCGCGTGCCCGTGAACAGATACGCATGGTGCAGCCGATCATGGTCGAGCGCGTGGGTGAGCGCCTTGACCACATGATCCTGCCCTACCAGCGCATCGAACCCTTTCGGGCGAAGCTTGCGTGCGAATACCTCGTAACTCATCGATGCATTGTACCCGGCCCGCAGCGGCCGGTCAGCGCGGGCTGGCGCATTCATTCGCAGCCGCAGCGGCGTATGATCTGCCTATGACATTCAGCACAGCAGCGCCCTGCATCATCGGCCACCGCGGAGCCGCAGGGCTCGTTCCGGAAAACACCTTGCCGAGCTTCGAGGCGGCCTGCCACCTGGGGGTGGATGCGGTAGAGCTCGACGTGTATGCCGTGGACGGACAGTTGATCGTGATCCACGACGATGACCTGGATCGAACAACCAACGGAAAAGGCCCGGTCACGGCGCAGAGCTTTGCGGCACTGCGCCGGCTTGACGCCGGCAGCGGCGCCGGCATCCCGACGCTCGACGAAGTTTGGCGGCTGCTACCGGCCAACGTCGGGCTCAACATAGAGCTGAAGGGCCCAGGCACCGCGCAACCGGTGGCCGCCTGGCTACGTGACCGCGCCGCGGGCGAGCCACAGGAGCGCCTGATGGTTTCTTCCTTCGATCATGAAGCCCTGCGTGCATTTCAAGCGGCAAGCGGCCACCGGGCGATAGTGGCGCCGCTGTTCCACCGCTGGCGGAAAGACTGCGTTGCAGTGACCCGGGCGTTCGCAACCGACTGGATCAACGTCAACGAGAAGTTGCTCACCAGAGCTCGAATGGGCCTGCTGACGAGCGAAGGGTTGAAAATCAGCGCCTACACCGTGAATTCGGTTCGGCGCGCCGAAACGCTTGTGCGCCTCGGCGTGCATGGCCTGTTCACCGACCGGCCAGACCGTGTCAGCCGGTCCGCTCTAACGCGCTGAGCTCACGAGACAACTCGTAACGCTCATCGGTAACGATCTTCTCGAGCACCGCCACGCGTTTGCGCAGCGCCTCAAGCTCGGCCTGCAGGTGACCGTCATCCGTATTCGCCAGCTTGCTGGCCTTGACGCGCTGCGTCTTGAAATAGTCGCCCAGCAAACCGGCGCCACAGCCGATCGCCGTGACCAGCACGATCATCGTCCACAAATCCATAGAATTCTCCTGCACTCTTTCCTAAATGCCCCCGAGCGCACTTCTGCGCCCAGGGAAAAATTCACTCTACCTGATGGCCTGCACGATACCCACACCGCGCACCTGTCTGGCAACCACCGGCGAACCGCTGTAAATGACCTTCGCCGTACCGGCGACATCCACTGCCAGATGCTCGGCGGCCTGCAGCACGATATCGCCAATGCCGCGCACGCGAACCTCGCTGGAGCGAGTATTGAGCTGGTGCGCTTCCACCTGACCGGCGCCGTCCAGATCGATGACCTGGCGCTGTGCGTTGCCGCTCACGCGGAACAGCGCCGCACCAGAGCCGGCAAGCGTCAACTCTTCCACATCGAGCTCGGCGAGTTCGAAGGCACCGGTACCGCTGCTGTCGAGCACCAGTCGCGTGCCGCGCAGGTCTCGGGCGCGCACCGACGTTTCTCCCTCGGCAATCACTTCAACCAGCGACGGTGTACGGACAACGACGATGGTTCGCTCCGTGTAGGGTGCTGCGACGTAAAGCACACCGTCGCTGATCTCGAAGGACGGTTCGCCCGACATACGCGAAGGTCTGAGCACCTGCACTTCCGGTGGGTCACCGCGCTCGATGGTGACATCGAGGTTGCCGCGCAGGTCGATTCGCTCGAATGGCTGTGTGTCTTCTGCCAACGCGGGTATTGCCGGAACGAGCAACAAACACAGCAACGCATGCATCATGCCCATAATTACGTTACCGGCTTGATGTTGGGCTCAGTGTCGAGCGCGTGCAGCTCTTTTTGCAGCTCATACTGGCCGGAAGTCACGTGGGTCTCCATGCGGCGCAACCGGAGTTCTGCCTGTGACAGCACCGACTGCACGTTGCGAAACTGCGTGCGCGGCGGCAGCGGCTCCCTTGGCGGCGGCGGCTCGAACTCAGCAGCCGCAACCACATCTTCACGATCACGACTGTGCCGGCCGCGGCGTCGCCGCCGACGGGCCACGCCGTCACGGCTATCGCTGAGCACCAGCCAGGCGACGAAGTACGCGGGAAACACCACGCCCGGAATGAACAGCAGGCCCGTGATGGCGATACATCGCACCATCCAGGTTTCCATGTCCCAGTAGCGCGCCAGTCCCGCACATACGCCGGCGATCTTGCCGTTTGCACTATCACGCGCCAGACCGGTCGATCGCGGCGAGAAATCAGATGCAACCACGGGCTGCTCTTTGGCCTTGCGCTTGGCTCGGTCGCGTCGGCTCGACACCTCTCGCTCCAGGCGCGCCGAGGTATCGTCGATAAACGCGGTTGCTCTATCTGCCCAATCCGCCCACTCGTCTTTCGCTGTCACGGCAAGGTCCTCTACCGCGTGCTCCAGACGTTCCAATGCATCTCTCAGCTCACGCTGGGAGCCGGCACGATCCGGCCCGGTGCGACGATTCGAATTGTCATCTGTCACGATCGCTCCTTATGCGTGATCCAGCCGTTTGCGCCAGTCCGGCGTTTCGGCGTCCAGTATCGCCTCCAGCGTGCTGATGCGTTCGACCATACGCTCGGCCTGCACCATCAGCTCTTCGAGGTCGGCCCGCTCCTGGTCCGACATGGCACTCGCCAGCTTCTGCTTGCTTCGGTAATGCATGAAGATCCACGTCGGCGCCACGATCAGGAAGAAGAGAACTGTTGGTACGAAGATGGCAACTACCCAGCCCTCCATACGTTGTGCTCCTTATTGTCCGTTTGCTGCTTGGTTTCGGTCAGCGAGAGCGCCTCAGTGGGCGCGCTCGCCGTGCTCCTCGCCACCCTGCATGCGTCGCTTGAGGGCCGCAAGCTCGTCTTCCATGGTGTCATCCACCTCGAGCTCGGCGATTTCCTCCGACAACGTTTTCTGCCCCATGTCGTAAGACTCGATCTGTCCTTCCAGATCATCCATCTTGCGCTCGTACAGCTCGAACCGCTGCATGGCGTCATCGATGTTGTGATCGGCCAGTTGCCGGCGCACACCGAGGCGGGTCTGCGCTGCCTGCCCGCGCATGATGATGGCGTTCTGGCGCGCTTTGGCGTCCTTGATCTTCGCCTGCAGCGCGGCGATGTCCTCGTTGAGCTTGGCGAGTGTTCCGCCCAGCACTTCGAGCTCCTTGTCGATGGCGGCCGCAGCCTCCTGCGCCTTGTTGCGCTCGGCCAGCGCCCCTTTAGCGAGATCATCGCGACCCTTGGTTACCGCCACTTCGGCTTTGCGTTCCCACTCTGCCGCTTCAGCGCCAAGCACCTCACGACGGCGCTCCAGCTCCTTCCTGTCGGCGATGGCCCGGGCGGAGGTGCTGCGCACTTCCACCAGCGTTTCTTCCATTTCCTGAATGATCAGGCGCACCATCTTCTCCGGATCTTCCGCCTTGTCGAGAATGGCGTTGATGTTGGAATTGATGATGTCGCTCATGCGCGAAAAAATTCCCATGTCGTGCATACCTTGTTGATTGGACGTGCACACTGATTAATACAGGAACCGTGCCAGGTTGCGCGAAAATCCTAAGTATTTGTTTTTATTAAACTTATTAATCCTCCCCGAGGGTGCACCGAAAACCCGATAGGAAATTAAGCCAAGGTTTGGTGAAATACGCCCATGCGCGGTGAAGCTGACAGGCTACTGGGTGAAGCGCCCTCCTTCCTGAAGGTCCTGGAGGACGTCTCACTCGCAGCCCCTTTGGAAAAACCCGTGCTCGTCGTCGGCGAGCGCGGCACCGGCAAGGAGCTTATCGCCGCCCGTCTTCACTTCCTATCCAACCGCTGGGAAGGCCAGTACGTGAAGATGAACTGCGCCGCCATCAACGACTCCCTGCTCGAATCCGAACTGTTCGGTCATGAGGCCGGCGCCTTTACCGGCGCCAGCAAGACCCATCACGGTCGCTTCGAACGCGCGCACGGTGGCACGCTGTTTCTCGACGAGCTTGCGACCACCTCGGCGCTGGTGCAGGAGAAGCTGCTGCGCGTGATCGAGTACGGTGAGTACGAGCGCGTCGGCGGCAGCCGCACGCTGACCTGCGATGTGCGCCTGGTGGCGGCCACCAATGAAGACCTGCCGACACTCGCTGAGAAAGGAGAGTTCCGCTTCGATCTGCTCGACCGCCTCGCATTCGATGTCATCACCCTGCCGCCGCTGCGGGAACGCGAGGCGGATATCGCGCTGCTGGCCGAACACTTCGCGCTCGGTATGGCCAAGGAACTCGAGTGGGACTACTTCTCCGGCTTCACTGACGAAGCGCTGGAACTGCTGGTATCGCACCGCTGGCCGGGCAACGTGCGCGAACTGAAAAACGTGGTGGAACGTGCGGTGTACAAAACCAATCCCGGCGAACCGGTACACCACATCGTTCTGGACCCCTTCGAGTCACCTTATCGCCCAGCCCAGGCCAACAAGCAGAAGCACGCGACCGACAGCACCGCGGTGACGCTACCCGTAGACTTGAAGTCACACGTTCGCGACATCGAGATAGAAACCATTCAACGGGCTATGGAAGCAGCCAAGCACAACCAGCGCAAGGCTGCGGAGCTGTTGTCGCTGACCTACCACCAGCTCCGCGGATACCTGAAGAAATACGCCCTCGTGGGCAGCGATACGCCGGAATAACCGCTCCCGCCATCGGCCGGCCCGCCACAAGGCCGCGACAACTACTCCCGATCCACCCAACGGCTGATCGTTGTGCCGTTTGCACCACTGATTACCGGATCGTCGTCTGCACGGTCGTTGCTCCAGGGATGGCTGTTGTTCCACATGAAGCTCTGCGACCACGAGTTGCCGTTGTTCCACATGAACGAGTTGTTCCACATGATGGAATTGTTCCACATGAAGCTGTTGTTCCACATGAAGGAGTTATTCCACATGAAGCTGTTGTTCCACATGAACGAGTTGTTCCACATGAAGGAGTTATTCCACATGAAACTGTTGTTCCACATGAAGCTGCCGCTCCACAGCGTGCCGTTCTGCGCCAGCAGCCCATAGCCGTCTTCCGCCATGATGCCGTAGTTACCGTCTGCATCGCGGTTGGCAATACCCACGAAGTGCGCCTCGCCGCGGTAGTCTGCAACCACATCGAGGCCACCGTTGGCACAGCCTTCGATTCGGCTTCTGGCGGCAGCGGCCGCATCGACCAGACCCGTGCCCTGCTGGAAGATGCTGTAAGACAGTGTGCCATCCTCGTTCACGCCTGCCCGGGCGGTAGCCATCAGCCGGCACTTCACGTCGTCCGGCGATAATCCGGGCTCCACGTCGAGCATGAGGGCCACCACACCGCTGACCACGGCAGCCGCCTGCGAGGTGCCCGACATGTGGAAGAGCTCATCGTTTTCCGCGTTCTGAAAGCTCGGGTACTTCTGCGCGAGGTAGTGCTTGTTCTCCGACATAGCGCCCAGATTGTGGCCACCCGGCGCGACCAGCTCCGGCTTCAGAAAGCCTTCATGGGTGGGGCCGGCAGAAGAAAACTCGGTGATCCGGTCGTCTGTAGGATCGAACGGCGTGTAGCTGTCTGTGATGGCGCCTACCGTGATGATGTACGGGAGATTACCAGGCACTCCGATGGTCATGGGGTCGGGCCCCTGGTTGCCTGCGGAAGCAACCACAACAATGCCCTTCCCCCAGGCCTTCATGGCCGCGCGGTTGATGGGATCGTCCCAATAGAAGGACTGCGGCTGCGCACCGAAGGACAGATTCAGCACGCGGATATTGTGCTGCCGACGATTGGCCACCACCCAACCAATACCATCTATCACATCGGCGTAGGTGCCCATGCCC
This sequence comes from Gammaproteobacteria bacterium, assembly GCA_030428905.1. Lineage (GTDB taxonomy): Bacteria > Pseudomonadota > Gammaproteobacteria > Pseudomonadales > Azotimanducaceae > SYFY01. Next base: position 5,503 of record JAUIED010000077.1, on the reverse strand, counting down.
TGGTCGTCAAACGCCTTCACCGGCACGAAGCGCGCCATGGGCGCGACGGACAGCGGCTTGCCCGTGTCGGATCGGCGGCTGGACAGTATGACGCTGGCCACGTGGGAGCCGTGCCCGGAGCCGTCCTTGGCAATGCCCTCGCCCCCCTTGGTTGCATCGTAGGCAGCGAGAACGCGCCGGTCACCACGGCCGTCCTTGCGAAGCCATTCGTGATCGTGCCACCAGCCGGTGTCCAGCACCGCGACCGTTACACCTTCACCGTAGTAGCCATGATCGTGCACACGGTGGGCATTTACTTGCTCGGGATAAAACGAATCGGGTACCGCCTGGCCGCTGACTTCCACATGGCCGTTTGCCGTCAGGCGCAAGCCGTTGACGGCTTTCAGCTTTTCTACCTGCGTGGCCGTGAGCTCGGCCTCCACCGCGTCGATGATAGGAAGCTCACGTACCGCCTCACCGCCGGCATCTTGCACGGCGCTGCGCGCCTGCTCGACACTCTCCGCTTCGACGATCCAGCTGCTCGATGTGGCAGGTTCTGACTGCCAGAAGTAGGCGGCGAATGCGACGGCTACAACAGCGGCTACAACAGCGACACATGCAAGTTTTGCCGCGGGTGCGAGGAGACGATAGGTCATATCGGTGAGCGCTTCCTTTGCTCTTGTCGGTGTGTTAGCGCAACCATCGCATCTTTTCGGTAAAAAGTCAGTACACTAGACGACCGCAATCGTCTGCCAACTACACAGGCAAGGATCAAGCGCGTGGTTAGAGCCCGCCAGATCGCCACACTTTGTATTGCCGCCTTGGTGTTCATGGGCAGTACGCACGGGATGGACAACGCCCGATTCCGCCACCTCAACGTGGAGGACGGCTTGTCACAGGACACCGTGCAGGCCATCGCGCAGGACCACGAAGGCTACCTCTGGCTCGGCACCCAGCACGGACTCAGCCGCTACGACGGCTTCAGTTTTCGCACCTATTTCTCGAGTTCCAAAGGCAAGAGTGCAATTCCCGCTGACTGGGTGTGGTCGTTGCTGGTGGATCACCGCGGCCGACTGTGGCTGGGCACCGAAGGCGGCGGGCTCGCCTACCGCGACCCGCAATCGGATCGGTTCCACCACGTTACTCATCATGCACAACAGGCCGCAGGCACCCTCTCCGGGTTCGGCGTCCGGGCTCTGGCAGAGGACCGATCCGGCAATATCTGGATCGGTTCCGACGGAGGCGGCATCACACGCCTGGATCCGGACACCGGCGATTTCACCAGCTACCGGAAGATTGGTGTGGAAGTGCATGGATTAGCCAGCGACCACATCAAAGCTCTGCATGTGGACGCTTCCGGGCGTGTATGGGTCGGCACGGATGGACGTGGCCTCTATCAATTCGACCACGCTCAGGAAAAATTTCAGCGTATACCCTTGTCCGATGCCGACGATGACCTGCGCATTCGCAGCATCGCATCGAGCGGCGACGTGCTCTGGGTCGGCACTACAGAGCACGGCCTCTATCGACTCGATCTGCGCAACCGCGAAACCACGCACTACGAAGCCGACGGCAGCGAAGGCGCCATCAATTCCAGCAGCATTCGGGCTCTGCTCATCGACGAAGCAGGCACGCTTTGGGTGGGCCATGACAGCAAAGGGGTAAACCGACTGCTCGAAAATGGTTCATTCGAAAGCCTACGCGCCACGCCGACTGATCCGCACGGCCTGAGCGACGATCATGTGTCAGCCCTGTTTCAGGACGCCGGCAAGCTGGTATGGATCGGCACTATGAAAGGCACAAGCCGCTGGAACCCGGCCTCTGGCGTGTTCGCAAATCACAACCGCACCTCTACCCATATGCCAGTCACCGAAAACTGGATATCCAGCTTTGCCGACAACGGCGACGGTACCTACTGGGTTGGCACAGCGGGGGGCGGCGTCAACCGGATGCACTTCAGCCGCGGAGAAGTCTCCGTGCTACGCAACGACCCTCAACAGCCAGACAGCCTGAGTGATGACCGGGTGTTCTCTCTAGCTCGAGACGGCGAATTTCTGTGGGTTGGCACCCGGGCGCACGGCTTGAACCGGTTCGACATAGAAAACGGCACCTGGCGCCACTTTCGCCATGATCCGCAGGACAGCACGACCCTCTCCAACGATGGCGTGACAAGCATTCTGCGCCACTCCAGCGGCACCCTATGGGTGGGCACCTACCTTGGTGGCATCAACCGCTTCGATCCCGAGACGGGCACGTTCAGCCACTTTCGCGAGTCGACTGACGCGCCCAGCAGCCTCTGCTTTGATCGAGTGCTATCGCTTACCGAAGATGGTCAGGGACTGATCTGGGTTGGCACCCACGGCGGCGGTCTGTGCTCGCTGGACCCAGAGAGCAACGTCTTCACAACCTATCGCCATGACACCGACGACCCGCAGTCGCTATCCAGCGATACGGCATGGCTGGCAACCGAGGATCACAGCGGCAACCTCTGGGTAGGAACGGCGGATGCCGGTGTCAACGTGTGGATGGCACAGGACCGCGCCCGTGGTGTAGCCAAATTCCACCGTTTCAGCACCGCGCATGGCCTGCCAAGTTCCGTCGTCTACGGCCTGGTCACGGACCGGGCAGGCAACGTATGGATGAGCAGCAATCGCGGGCTCGCGCGGCTTACACTGGATACGAGCGACCATAACCTCAGCGTGCGTTTATTGCGCAAAGTTGACGGCATCCAGGGCAGCGAGTTCAACTTCGCGGCGGCACTCATCGGCTCGGATGGCCGCCTGATGTTCGGCGGCACGGACGGCTTCACGACGTTTTACCCTGAAGCGCTGACCAGCCGAACCTACGATGCGCCCCTCAGCCTCACTGCCGTACTCGGTGCCGACGGCAGCGCGATTGCCTTGCGACCTGACGGCGGTTTGACCCTGAGCCATCGGGAAAGCGTGGTCACCTTCGAGTATGCGGCCATGGATTTTGCCTCACCTGAGTCGGTGATCTACGAACGGATGCTGGAAGGGTTCGACGAGGAGTGGATACGCGAAGGCAATCGGCACCGAACCTCCTACACCAATCTGGTCGCGGGGGAATACGTGTTTCGTGTGCGCACCATCAACCACGATGGCAGTCGCAACCTGCAGGCCCTGGCACTGCCCATTGTCGTGCAGCCACCGATCTGGCTGACGGATGCCGCCTATGCATCGTACGCTTTCCTGATCGCCTGCTTTGCCGCGCTGGTTTATGCGGCATTCCGGCGTCGAGCACTGGTATCAGAACAGATTGCCGCCACCAACGATCGCCTGCGCGCAGAGATCAGCGAACGTCAGGCCAAGGAGTTGGCCCTGGAGGTAGAGCGCGCAACCACCCAGCGCTACCTCGACGTGGTTGAGGTGATCATGATCGCCCTCGATCAGTCAGGGCGGATCACGATGATCAACGCCAAAGGATTGCGCGTGCTCGAGACCAATGAAGAAGCAGCACTCGGCGCCAACTTCTGTGAGACATTCGTACCCGCGCAAGAACATGCAGACGTACAACGGCAGCTTAGCGCTCCGGAAAAGTACCGCTACTCCGAATGGCGCCTGCAGCCGCGCAGCGGTGCGCAGCGATTGATTGCCTGGCAGAGCATACGCTTGCCTGAGGGCGACGGTGGTGGCGGCTTGCTGATCTCCGGCACTGACGTCACTCAGGTACGCGATCTGGAACGACAACTGCGCGACGCGCAGAAAATGGAAGCGCTCGGCACGCTGGCAAGGGGAGTGGCGCACGACTTCAACAACATCCTCAGCGCAATTCTCGGCTACACGGAGCTCAGCAGAGCCGACATCGACCCGCGCAGCCCTGCGCAAGACCACCTAAAGAGCATCAGCGCTTCGGTAACCCGCGCGCGCGATCTGATTCAGCGAATCCTGACGTTTGGCCGGGTGGCGGCGCTGCATCCCCGTACGGTATCGGTAGCGGACGCTATCGCCGACGCCATACAACTCGTGCGCCCGGTATTGCCTCGTGAAGTGCATCTGAATACCACCCTCGAGCCACAGTGCGGCATGATCCTCGCGGATCCCAGCCAACTCGTGCAGATCGTGCTCAACCTGTGTACCAACGCCGCGCAATCCATGTCGGCGGGCGGCGGCACACTGGACGTTTCACTATCCCGTTGCCATGTGGACGAGGAATCTGCCAGACGGCTGAGACTACCCCGAACCGGCAGCTACGCAAGGCTGCGGGTCGCAGACACCGGGCCGGGCATGGACGACTACACCCTCTCGCGCATATTCGAGCCATTTTTCACGACACGCGAGCAAGGGGAAGGAACCGGCCTCGGTCTGGCGGTGGTGCACGGCATTGTCGGCAGTCTCAATGGTTCCATCGACGTGCGCAGCACCGTGGGCAAGGGTACCCGATTTGATGTGTACTTCCCGCACCTCGCCGATGCCCAACACACGCAGATCAGCAGCATTAGTGTGTCTACCGAAGCGCCTGAGGGTGTTGAAACCATCTTGTTCGTTGACGACGAAAAAGCTATTGCGACCATCGCCGCACGCGGCCTCGGCGCCCTCGGCTACCACGTAGTCACCGCAAACGACGCAACACAGGCGCTGGAAAAGTTTGCATCGGCGCAAGCCTCCATCGACGTCGTCGTTACGGACCAGACAATGCCAGGCTTACACGGAGATGCGCTGGCGCGAATGCTCAAAGAGCAGGATCCAAACCTGCCCGTGGTGCTCATCAGCGGCGCCGACCACCCCTCTGGGCCACATATCGACGGCTTCTTGGCGAAGCCGTTCACAACGGATCAGCTCGCCCAGTCGATCCGTCAGGCTCTGAACGCACGCAGCAACAGCCAGCCACAACGCCGCAGCCGAAAGACGAATGACCTGAACATGTGATTGCGGCGTGGCATGCACACCAAGATGCCATTAAACTGCGCCCACCCGGAGAGGTGGCCGAGAGGCCGAAGGCGCTCCCCTGCTAAGGGAGTATAGGCTAATCCCCTATCGAGGGTTCGAATCCCTCCCTCTCCGCCACATTCCGCTACGCGGAATGTGGCACGCCCCGACAGCACATTGCGCAGCAATGTGCGAGAGGGCTCCGAATGCCACCATCCCATCGCCGACCGTATACCTTCGCCCTTCCGATTCGGACCCAGGGTTCGACAAAACGGCAGGACTGCCGTTTTGGGCGTTGCCGCTTGCGGCAACGGTCCCAGCGAGCGCAGCGAGCAGGACTTCGGCCCATGGATGGGCCGAACCAATCCCTCCCTCTCCGCCACATTCCGCTACGCGGAATGTGGCACGCGCTCCGAATGCCGCCACCACAGGGCCTTCTTCCCTACTTCTCTTCCCCTCTCCTCCTCCCCCAAAGCTACAATCCCCCTTCCCCAAGCCACCCTCACCCCGCCCATGCCCCCAACCAAATACGCAAACATTCAAGGCACCGGGTCCGTTCGTAGAATCGCGCTCACCAACGAACTCGACGCTCCCATAGATCACGTATGGCATGTCCTGACTACCGTCGAGCACCTGCA
>JAUIED010000076.1 GCA_030428905.1 Gammaproteobacteria bacterium | reverse complement strand
AGCCCAACAACATCATTTTCCTGACGTGCGACGTCAGCGGCGTGCTGCCGCCAGTGTCGGTCCTGTCCAAGGAAGCCGCGGCTTATCATTTCCTTTCAGGCTACACCGCCGCGGTGGGCTCGACGGAAATCGGCTCCACGGAAGCGTACAAGGCGACCTTCTCCACCTGCTTCGGCGCACCGTTCTTTCCGCGCCCGGCCGGTGTGTACGCCGATCTGCTGATGAAGCGTATCGAAGAGTTCGGTTCAAAAGTGTACCTGGTGAACACCGGTTGGACCGGAGGCGGCTACGGCGTGGGCAAACGCTTCGCTATACCGGTAACCCGGGCCATCATTCACGCTGTCCAGACCGGCGCACTCGAGTCCACAGAGACCGTGCACCTGGAGGGACTCAACCTGCAGGTGCCGACCCGGGTCGATGGAGTGGATGACGAGCTGCTGCAACCGCGCAACACGTGGTCTGACAAAGCGGCGTACGACAGCGCCGCGGCGTCGCTGGCGGGCAAGTTCCGCGAGAACTTCGCGCGCTTCGACGTGCCGCAGCAGATCATCGACGCAGGGCCGCGCTGACCCATGCACGTGGACATGGTACCTCCCGGCATCCTCGACCGCCTGGCTGAGGTACCAACCACACTGACGTCACTGCAGAGGGGCATCGAAAAAGAGAGCCTGCGGGTTGCGTGTGACGGCATGTTGTCCACGATGCCGCACCCGCGGGGCCTGGGCTCGCCGTTGACGCACCCGCAGATCACCACAGACTTCTCCGAAGCGCAGCTCGAGCTCATCACCGGCGTGCACCCCACACCCGAGGGCTGCCTCACCGAGCTCGGTGACGTGCACCGCTTTGTGTACGCAAAAATCGGCGACGAGCTGATGTGGCCGGCGAGCATGCCGTGCATGCTGCCTGCAGAGGAGGACATACCGCTCGGCCGTTACGGCACCTCGAACGTCGGTATGTCGAAAACCGTGTACCGCCGGGGCCTGGCAAACCGCTACGGCGCCATGATGCAGACCATTTCCGGCATCCACTACAACTTCTCAGCACCAGATGCGCTGTTCGAAACCCTTGGCTGGAACAGCCAGCAGGCGCGCACCGATGCCTACTTTGGCCTGATTCGTAACTTCCGGCGTTATGCCTGGCTGCTGATCTACCTGTTCGGTGCATCGCCTTCGATCTGCCGCTCGTTCGCCACCGAGCAGGCGGCCAACCTGCAGGCGTTCGATGAAGGTTCACTCTACCTGCCAAACGCCACCTCGCTGCGCATGGGACCGCTGGGCTACCAGAGCGACGCTCAGCGCGGCCTGCACATGAGCTACAACAGCCTCGAAGACTACGCGGCCACCATGCGTACCGCGCTGACGCGCTCGTTTCCCGCCTATGAAGCTATCGGCACGCGCGACGCCGCCGGTCGGTACCAGCAGCTCAACACCTCGCTCATCCAGATCGAGAATGAGTTTTACGGCTCCATCCGGCCGAAAAACCCGGTACAAACCGGAGAACGGCCGCTCACGGCGCTCACCAATCGCGGCGTCGCCTACGTGGAGGTGCGCTGTCTGGACCTGAACCCGTTTCTGCGTCTGGGCATCGACGAGGTGCAGATCCGATTTCTCGACACGTTTCTGCTCTACTGCCTGCTCAGCGACAGCCCGCCAGACAGCCCTGAGGAGTCTGCGCAGATGTACGCAAACCAGGTCAGCGTCGTGCAGGAAGGTCGCGATCCCGAACTTACGCTGCTGCAGGGCGGCGAGCGCCGCAATATCCGCGACTTCGGTCATGCGTTGCTCGACGCCTGTTCGCCTATCGCCGCGCGGCTGGACGAGGCCCACCAGACCGACGAATACGGCAATGCGCTGGCGCTGCAGCGCGGCAAGATAGACGACGCCTCCCGCACACCCTCTGCACGCATACTCAACACCATGCGGCAGCAGAGCATGCCGTTTTTCCGTTTCGCCATGAATCAGGCCATCAGTCACAAGGGCTTCTTCGAAGAGCACCCGTTACTCGACGAGCAGCTGGCCGCCTTCGAAGCCCGCGCAGAAGCTTCGCTGCACAGGCAACGTGCCATCGAGTCCGAGGACACACTGGCGTTCGGTGACTATCTGGAGCAGTACCTGGCGCTGCCATGAACTTTCTGGCGCATTGCGCACTGGCAGACCTGGCGCAGGACGACGCGCATCCCGAGCTCATCGCCGGCGGTGTGTTGGCAGATTTCAGACGCGGAGTCGTACCAACGCATTGGCCCGAGCAGTTGCAGCTCGGGGTACAACTGCACCGTCGCATTGATGCTGTTTCGAACCAGCACGCCGCGGTCAGGGCAAGTTGCGCTCGTTTTCCCGAGCCGTTACGCCGGCTGGCCCCCATCTTCGTCGATATTCATGCCGACCGGTCGCTGACGCGCACATGGCACCGCTATCACGGTGAGGTGCTGGAGGCGTTCACCAGCCGCTGCTATGACGCCATCGACCTGGCAGTGACACGCGTGCAGGACTTACCCGCAGAAGCACACCGCTTCGTGGGTTACATGAAAGAGGAAGATCTGCTCAGCAACTACCATCAGTGGCAGCACGTGCAACGCGGCGTGCACAGCGTGTGCAGGCGCCTGCGGCGGGAGGACCTCGCGGATCAGGCGATGGCGACGCTTAAGGATCTCGATGCATTACTCGCGCAGGATTTTGCCGACCTGTTTCCCGACCTGGTCGACGCCGCCCGATCCTTCATCGTTGAACGATGAAATTGGTGAACAGCAGATCCTGAATGAACGCCTCACCCTCTTCTTCTTTGAGAAACGCGCGAATCTCTTCAAGCACTTCGGCACGCACCTGATCCCGGCCAGCGGTGGTCGACACACCGTCCTCTTCCTGTCGCGACAGTGCCATCACCAGCACGCTGCGAAGTGCGGGGGTGTGGTAAATCACGGCGTTCTCTGCTGCCTGTGAATTGACCTGCAGACTGACATCCGTGCGCACATAGGCGAGATGGCCATTCTCCGAGTATCCGTAGTTGGCCACGAACGTGGGATCAAGCGGCACATAGCGCAACCCTTCATCCAACGCTTCTTCCGCGGCAAGCTGCCAGGGAAGAAACGCGGCAGCGGCAAACAAACCAATCCGCACAGCACCCGTCACTCGCATATCTGAAAGCTCCAATGCTCAAATCCTCACGTTGAGCATAGCTGCAACGGCGCAAGCTACCAGCGGGCTGCTTGACCGCTCCGTCCCGCCCGGTAACCTTGGCGGCCAATCACCAGCAAGGCAGCATCAACCAAGCCATGAAAGCCGTCATGTGTCATGCCCACGGCATGCCCGAAAGCCTCGTCCTCGAAGACGTCGCGGCGCCGCAACCGGGCAAGGGAGAGGTGCTCGTGAACGTACGGGCCGCCGCTTTGAACTTTCCCGACGTTCTGATGATCCAGGGTAAGTATCAGAGCCAACCGCCTATGCCGTTTGCACCAGGCGGAGAGATGGCAGGCACGGTGGCCGCCGTCGGCGCCGAGGTGGATGGCATCTCGGTAGGCGATCGGGTGTTCGGCAGCACCGGCCACGGCAGCCTCGCGGAGCAGGTCGTGGCTCGCGCATCGGCCCTTCGCGCCATGCCCGAGGAAATGACTTTCGAGCACGCCGCAGGTATCAGCACCACTTACGGCACCTCCTATTACGCGCTCAAGCAACGGGCGGCACTGCAGCCCGGGGAAACCCTGCTAGACATGATGATTTGACCTGTCCTACCTCAACGCTCGTGGATTACCGTAGTTGTTGAGTAAACAAAGTGGCAGAGCCACATTGAGGAGGACAGGTATGAACGATTGTACAGAAGGTTCGGTAGGCGTCTACGCAGGATACGTTGGGTTGGATGTGCACAAGGAGACGATCGCTGTGGCGGTCGCGTACCCGGATCGTCAGGAACCCAAATACGTTGGCGAGATCCAGAACCGGCCGAAGGCGCTGGCGAAGCTGATTGAAAAGCTCAGCTCGGACGGTGAGATTTATCACTTCTGCTACGAGGCTGGTCCGTGCGGTTACGGCGTGTACCGTCAGATCCAGGAGTCGGGCCACGACTGTGAAGTAGTCGCCCCACCGGAGAGTAGCCGCCTGAAGACGGACCGACGCGATGCCTTGAAGCTGGCGCGCTTGCTGCGCACGGGGGATCTACGCCGTGTGTGGGTTCCCGGTGAAGAGCAGGAAGCCATGCGGGACCTGTGCCGCTGTCGGCGTGACTTCAAGATCCAGGAGCGCAAAGCCAAGCAGCAGCTCAACGCCTTTGTGTTGCGACATGGCCATCATTGGCCCAGCAACAAAACGCGGTGGAATGCCGGTCACTTTTCCTGGCTGGAAGGGCTGAAGATGGCGCATGCGTTGCAGCAGTTGGTGCTTCAGGAATATGTGAATGCGGTACGCTCAGCCCAACAACGGGTTAAAGACATCACGCAGAGCCTGATGTTAGCGATCCCGTCTTGGAGTCTGGCACCCGTAGTGGATTCACTGGTGGCGCTGAGGGGGGTAGACAAGATCACCGCGGTGACGTTGCTGAGCGAGCTGGGAGACTTAAGTCGCTTCGACAACCCGCGACAGTTGATGGGGTTTTTAGGGTTGGTGCCGAACCAGCACAACAGTGGCAGCAAACGCCGACTGGGATCGATCACTTTGGCGGGGAATAGTGCGGCTCGAGCGGCGTTGGTGGAATCGGCCTGGTGCTATCGGTTTGCAGCCCGTCGAACGAAGCACTTACAACGCAAAGCGGTGCATGCTTCGGAGGAAGCGAAAGGCATAGCCTGGCGGGCACAGAAGCGGTTGTGTGGTCGCTACCGGGCCCTGATTGACTCGGGAAAGAACAAGAAGGTGGCCTGCGTCGCGGTAGCCCGAGAGCTGGTGGGCTTTGTCTGGGACATTACATGCCAGGAAATGGCAAAGCTCGAGCCGGTGTAGCGTGAATCGCTCTCTCACCGGGTCGAGTCAAAGCGCGTTGCGCTTGCTCCGCTCCGCTGCGCCCCTTCGGGTGACACGACCCGGCGAGAGAGCAACCGTTGCATCATGCCGAGAGCGGAGCTCTCGGCAGACACCGCAAAGGAGAGGAAAGACAGCGCACACAACCGCATTCACAGGAATCGAGGTCAAGGCATGCAGACCGGTGTGGAGAACCCATGCGGGTCACTACATTGGCGCCGTTGCCGAGAATGGCGACGGCCGATCCATGCTTCCTAGACCATTGGCAAGCTCCGCGACGTACAAAGTCTGGTCGGTAACCAATCCACGCATATCAGTGAGATCAACCGTCGTGAACAGTCTGCTTGCCTTGACCTCGGTTTCTGAGGAGGCTGTGATCTGACCGGTATTACACGGGTGTTGACAGGTCAAAACATATCAGTGACCGGTGCGGGCGGTGGGGTGGGCCTGGCAGCGGTGGAGTTGGGCAAAGCCATGGGAGCACGCGTGATTGCCGCAGCCAGCAGCGAAGACAAGCTGGAGGCCGCCCGAGCGTGTGGTGCAGACGAACTCATCAACTACGGTCAGAGCAGCCTCAAGGAGCAGATGAAGGCGCTCACCGACGGCAAGGGCGCTGACGTCATTTACGACCCGGTAGGCGGCGACCTGTTCGACGACTGTATGCGTTCCGTTGGCTGGTACGGTCGCGTGCTGGTCATCGGCTTTGCCGCTGGCGACATTCCGCGCCTGCCCACCAACCTCGTGTTGCTGAAGAGCTGCCAGGTCGTCGGGGTGTTCTATGGTGCCTGGGCAGCACGCGATCCGGGGGAGAACAACATCAACTTCCGCGAGATCCTGGACTTCTACGCGCAGGGTAAGGTTGCGCCCCGCATCGGCGCCAAGTACCCACTGGCAAGCTATGCCCAGGCCATGCGCGACCTCATGGAACGCCGCGCCATCGGCAAGGTCGTGGTGACGGTGTAATGGCAAACCTTCTCAACGACACCGCTCGGCTGGCCGCCGCCATAATCGCACTGAGCGGCGCCATGCTGATGAGCGCGCTGATCCTCGAACATGTGGAAGGCCTCGAACCCTGCCCGATGTGTCTGATGCAGCGGCTCTGGGTGATTGCCGCAGGCCTGATCGCGCTGATTGGCCTCGCCCACAACCCGCGCTGGGGCATCTACCCCATGCTCACGGCAGTGGCGGCCTGCATCGGCGGCGGTTTCTCAATCCGCCAGCTCTACCTGCAAAGCCTGCCGGAAGATCAGGTACCCGCCTGCGGTCCGCCGCTGGAGTGGCTGCTGGACGGCCCGATGAGCGACCTGTTGACCGCCATGACACAAGGCACAGGCGACTGCGCGCAGGTGATGTGGACCTTCCTGGGCATCTCCATTCCAGGCTGGGCACTGGTTGGATTTGTCACCGTACTTGCCCTCTCCGTGCTGCAATTTCGCGCATCATTGAAATAGGCCAAAAAAAGCGCCGTAAAACTGGCGCTTTTTCAAACCGTTGCTACTTTTCCTTGAACAACATTGTTCAATTCAGGGATGTGGCGAGGGGGCCAGATGTTCAAAGCAAACCAAGACAACGCAAAATTCAACGCACAACGTCAGCAGCTTCTGGCATACATGCTCAAGCTCAAGTCCGCCATCGACCACGATACGCCGGACCTGGCTGAAGCGCTCACACAACGGTTCTGCGACTCGGTGGTTGACTACCTGTCCGCCGGACACTTCCAGATTTTTCAACGCTATGTGCCAGCAAGCCACGAATATGGTGCCATCGAGCACACAACCCGCGAGCTCATGCGTTTCAACGACCGTTTCGGCAATGGCGGGCCGCTGAATCTCGCCGAGCTGGGCGCGGCGCTCGAGCAGGTAGCCTACGTGATTGATACGCGTATGGAACTCGAGGATGAGCTCATACGCGCGCGCAGCGTGCCCAGGGCGGCGCGCAGGCACGTTGCCCAGGGCGCCTACGCCTACGTTTAACGATGCGCCTTTCTGCCGCATTGGTGCTGCTGGTCGGCTTCGCCTGCTCACCGAAGCCTGAGCAGACCTGGGAGCTGACCGCGCAGGGCATCTACACCGGCGCCATCTCCGCTGATGCCGAGTTCGCGCTGGTGGGCTCACTGAACCATGGCGCAAGCCTGTGGCGCATCACCGACTACGAGCGACTCTTCGACTGGAACCACAAGGCGGGTGTGCCGGTGGAGCTGGTCGCGGCGGCTTTCTCGGCCGACGGCCGCCGCGCCGTAACCACCGACCCACGGACGCTGGTGATGTGGAACACCCAGACTGGAGAGTCGCTGCAGTATTGGGGCACGCCCGGCGCGGTGCTCGACGCCGCGCTGGTACCCGGCAGCAGCGATGTCTTTCTGGGCATGGAAGATCACAGCGCCATCCTCTTCGACGCAGCCGACGGCAGCCTCAAACGCACGTTGCTGCACGAGGGTCAGGTAACTACGGTCGGCGTCAGCGAAGACGGCAAGACCGCCGCCACGGGCAGCGACGACAACCGATCCATCGTCTGGTCCCTGGCAACTGGCGACAAGCGCAGCGAAATCGACCACGGCAACCCAGTGCGCAAAGTGGCGCTCAGCGCCGATTCCTCCCTTCTTCTCACCGCGGTGAGCAACGACCGGGTGGCGATCTGGCGCACCGACAACGGGGCACTCCAACACGTGCTGCACCGGCGTAACCCCGGCATTACCTCTGCGCGTTTCTCCGCCGACGGCAACCTGCTGCTCCTCGGCACGGTCAATCGCCAGGTGGAGCTGTGGAAGGTGGCGAGTGGTGAGCGTCTGAAGCGCTGGACCGTCAAAGCGGAGAACCCCTGGCACCCCACCGGCAGCGCGATCCTCGACGTGGCATTCACCAACCGGGACAGCGAGTACCGTGCCCTCGCCGGGGATGGCCGTCTGGCAGATCTCAGAGGCTGAGCTGCTCTTTTCCAACTTGCAAACTAATACACGCCCGAAGGTGTATTTTTTCCCCAGAGTGTTATATTTATCCACAGCCCGGCATGAAGATCGGGCACCTGGCAAAGCCAGTAAATACAATAACTAAGAACCATGAACTGCGCGCCGTGTGAGATAGCTTTACAATTCTCGCGGCGGGCGACCTGAGGACAACGATTGCGCCTCGCGGGCGTGATCGGGCAGCGGGACGAAAACGTCCAGAGCGGCCCGGCACCAGAACCAACGGGGGCATTGGAAGGGCACTGCGTGATGGCGGATATTCCCCGTCGCATACTGATAATCAACGGCAAAGGTGGCTGCGGCAAAACCACCGTGGCAACCAATCTGGCTGCCACCTACGCGCGCACCCTCAATCCGGATAGCCTGCCACAGGCGAACGGCAAGCCGTCAACCTGCTACAGCGTGGCGCTGATCGATCACGACCCGCAAGCCTCCAGCTCGCACTGGGCGAGCCTGCGCGATAATTCATTGCCGGAAGTGCACTTGCAGGCGGCCCACCAGCGAGCCGGTATGTACCAGACGCAAGCATTTGCATACCGCATCCCGCAGCATACCAACCGCATCATCATCGACGGTCATTCTAATGCCCGCGATCGCGACCTTGAGATGCTCTTAAAGCAGACCGACGTCGTGCTGGTGCCGATACTCGCCTCACCCATAGACATTCACGCCGGTGGCAGATTTCTGTCGGAACTGCTGACCCACAGGCTGTTCAGGGCCTCACCAAAGCCGGTAGGGGTCATTGCCAACCGCGTGCATCAGAACACCGCCACGCACGCTAAGCTCATGCACTTCCTCGACTGCCTGGACGTGCCAAATGTCGCCACGTTCCGCGATACACCTGCCTACCACGATGCCATGGCGGCGGGTATGGGTATCGTCGACATGCCTGAGTGCCGCGCGGCGCGGAAGGAGCACGCAGCCTGGCGCAAGCTCGTGGCATGGATCGAGTCGCAGCCTCACTCAGACCGCGCAAGCGTGCAGGCACTGAGATCCAGACCCCTTTCTGCGGGCCGGATCGATACCAGGCGGGAAGCCGACTCCGCACAGGCGTAGAATCGCCGCCCTTTCGCCGGGACTCGACCATGATTCGCGCAGATGCCGTGTACTTCAAACGCGGCGAGCAGACCATTTTCGAGAAGATGAGCTTCGTGGTGCACGCAGGCCAGCGCGTGGGCATCGTCGGGCGCAACGGCGTCGGCAAATCCACCCTGTTCGAGATGATCTGCCGGCGGATCGACCCAGACGATGGTGATGTGAGCGTGCCGGATGGATGGCGCATCAGCCACATGCGCCAGGAGCTCGGAGCTTCGGACAGGCCCGCGCTGGAGTTCGTGCTCGATGGGCACGGCGATTTGCGGCGTGTGGAAGCAGAGATCGCTAAAGCGGAACAAGCGGGCGCCCCCGGCGAAACACTGGCAGAGCTACACGGGCGCTACGACGATCTCGGCGGCCATGAAGCGCAGGCGCGCGCCGCCACCATCCTGCACGGCCTGGGGTTCTCCAGCGAAGAATTCAGCAAACCTTTCAACGCCTTTTCTGGCGGCTGGCGCATCCGCCTGGGCCTCGCCCAGTCGCTCATGCGCCCGGCAGAACTCCTCCTGCTGGACGAGCCAACGAACCACCTGGACCTCGAAGCCACCGTTTGGCTCGAGCAGTATCTCGCCCGCCACGACGGCACCATCCTGGTGATTGCCCACGACCGGCGCTTTCTCGACACCGTCACCGACCACACCCTGCACCTGATCAAGGGCACCGCCCAGGTCTACCGGGGCGGCTACAGCCAGTTCGAGCGCACGCGCTCGGAGGCGCTGGAGCGGGAGTCGAAAACTGCCGCCAAGCGGGCGGCGGAGATCGACCACATCCAATCGTTCGTGCAGCGTTTTCGCGCCAAGGCGAGCAAAGCGCGGCAGGTGCAAAGCCGTCTGAAAGTGCTCGAACGCCTGAAAGATGTGGCACCGATGCTGGTGGACAGCCCCTACCGGGCACGGTTCGAAGATCCCGACAAGGTTTCCAACCCGCTCATCAGCTTTCGCAACCTGAGCCTCGGGTACAACGGCAATCCAGTGCTGTCCGGGCTCTCGCAGAACATTGCCCCAGGTGCACGTATCGGCGTGCTCGGTGTGAACGGCGCCGGTAAATCGACCCTGCTCAAGTGCCTCGTGGGTAATCTTGCGCCGCTGGATGGCGAGATGACCCGCGGTCCGCACAGCGATGTGGCGTACTTTTCCCAGCACCAGATGGAAACGCTGACTGCCGAGCAAACGCCACTGCAGCACATCCTCGCAGCGCAGGAGATGAGCGAACAGTCTGCCCGCGACCTGCTCGGCGGCTGGGGCTTCGACGGCAATCTGGTCACCCGCCCGGTGCGCACCCTGTCGGGCGGCGAAAAGGCGCGGCTTGTACTGGCGCTGATCGCACGCACCAGACCAGCCATGCTGGTGCTGGACGAGCCCACCAACCACCTGGACATCGACATGCGCGAAGCGCTCAGCCTCGCCTTGCAGACATACGCCGGCGCGGTCGTGCTCGTGGCTCACGACCGCGAACTGCTCGATGCCACCTGTGATGAGCTGTGGCTCCTGCGCGACGGTGCGCTGCACCGCTTTCGCGAAAGCATCGACGCCTATGCCCGCATGCAGCAAGCGGAGCAGCGGCAGGCCCAGGAAGCCGGCTCCAGCGGCTCAAAGAAGGCCGATCGCCAGGCACGGGCGGAACAGCGTCGGCGTCAGGCGGATGCGCGCAAGCATCTGAAGAGCGCGGAGCAGGCAATGAACACGCTCGCCACCCAGCTCGAGGGGTTGGAGGCGGAGCTGGCAAACCCCGACACCTTCACAACGCTCGCTCCGGACGAGCTCAGCTCGCGCCTGGCACAGGCAGGCAAGCTGCGTCGCAAGCTGGAAGCTGCGGAGGAAGCCTGGCTGGCGGCAGCAGAGGCCGTGGAGGCGGCAGATGACTGACTTTGCAACACCCGCCGCAGAGGTGCGCATTACCGACGCTCTCGTCCGAGAGCTGCTGCGCGCCCAGAAGCCCGAGTTCGCCGATCGATCGCTGACTCTTCTCGCCTCCGGCTTCGACAACGTCATCTACCGATTGGGCGAGGAGCATCTCGTGCGCCTGCCGCGACGCCAGTTTGCCGTGGCGCTGGCGCGCAACGAGACGCGCATCCTGCCGCGCATCGCTGCACACCTCCCGCAGCCGATTCCTGCGCCGATGTATACCGGCAACCCGCAAGCCGGATTTCCGTGGCCGTGGAGCATCGTTCCCTGGCTGGAAGGCACCACAGCGGCCGACGCCCCCCTGAATGCGGCCGGCGCATTGGATCTTGCCGGATTCTGGGGGACGCTCCATAACCTCGATCGCAGCTTCTACCCAACAGACGCCACGTTGAACCCGTGGCGCGGCGTGCCCCTGACAAATCGCGTTGAGCCCTTCGAGGCAAACGCAGCACAGCTGGCAACGCTCGGCGAGCCGCTACCCAAACGGCTCATCGCCCTCTGGGAGGCCGCGTTGACCGCGCAGCAATCACAAGCCGGGTGCCTGATTCAGGGCGACCCGCACGCGCGCAACATGCTTACGCGTAACGGGCGACTGGCGGCGGTGCTCGATTGGGGGGACGTGACCTGGGGCGACGCGGCAAGCGACCTTGCGTCGTTGTGGATGCTCATTGCAGACCAGGAAACGCGCAGGAAGGCCATCGCCGCTTACAGGACACATGCAGCGCACCTGGATGCCAGCACCGCCTTCGACGCCCTGCTGTTACGCGCACAGGGTTGGGCGCTGCTCTACGGCGTGCTGTTGAGAGTGACGGGCCTTTCGGACAACGCCACCCACGCTCAAATGGGTAAGCAAACGCTAACTAACCTTCTGGCCTAGTCTCGATTTACCTCGATCCGGATGATCCGCACGTCTGCGCCGGTGTCGATTTCGCCGGGAGATACGGTCACCGCACGTCGCTTGCCTTGGCGTATCACCGTCACATCGGTGTCGCCGTCGATACCGGCCAGCTGCGCATAGGCGGCGCTCGCATCCTTCGGCGCATCACCGGCAATGCTGAGAATGATGTCGCCTGCCTTCATGGCGCTATCGCCATCCGGGCCGCGCAGCACGAGAATTCCCTCGCGCACACCGAAGTAACTTGCCAGGTCTCCTTCCACATCCATGAAGGTCAGCAGCTCGCGAGGCGGCAGCGGCGGCTCCGGCGCATACACTCGGCTGCGCACGGTGCCCAGATCTTCACCGATACGGGTAACCTTCTCGCGAAGCATGCGCATCATCTGCTGCCCATGCGCCTGGGTGGTGACGATCACCTCCGTTTGCTCACCGCCGCGCAGAAAGGTTGCGGCAACCGTTTCACCAGCTTTGACGTCGCGCATGAAACGCGTGAGCTTGCGTAGCGGCGCGTTGCCCTCGCCGGTAAGTTCGACACCACCCACCTTCACAAGCACATCACCTGCTTCAAGGCCGGCCTGATCCGCACCGCCACCCGGCGTCACGCCAGACAGCGCCACGCCATCGCGCACGCAGCAGTCGTCAAGCAATACGCCAAGCATCGCGCGGTCGTGCTTGTGGCTACCGCTCTCGTAAGCCGCGGAATAGGCTTCCGCAAGCTTGGCCGCCGCCTCGTCCAGTTGTTTGCGCGCCTCTTCCAGACGCTTTTCGTACTCGTCTGCCACGGCCACGCCGCCCAACAGCGTAAACCCGAGGAGAACGGCCAGAATTCGCTTCACCATCTTCAACTCCAAACCTTCCCCGTTTAGTAGACCACCTGAGTGAACTCAGGCTGTTCCGCCCGCTGCACCGTGCGCAGAGATTCGAGCAACTGCACGCGGCGCTGCCAGAGCGCGCGCCGCCAGGCTTCATCGGCTGGCGCCAGGGTGTCTCCCGCCGCTCGCCGGGTGTCGAGTGCGGTCAGCTCCGCATCGATGTCGGCCAAACGCAGAAACAACGCCGATTCGCTTCTGGTGGGCGCATTGCTCACCGGCAGCCACACCTGGGACTCCAGCTGCTGGGAGCGATTGACGAGCTCGCCGATGGCAATGCCATTCTGCGGTACCGCGGTGTTCTCAAAGGGCTGCCACACCAGCACGCCGATCATCGCCGCGAAGAACACCGAAGCCGCCGCTGCCATAGGAAACCGCGCGTACCAGGGCTCGGGCCGCGTGGGCTCACTTACCGCAGCGCGCTCCTCGGCGGCGCGCCTGATCTGTTTCCACACATCAGGACCTGGCGCCACATCGGGCAGCTCCCGAAGGCTCTGACGTATCTCTCGCAGATCGTGCAAGGCCTCCCGGGCTGGTGCATGGGCCTCCAGCTCCCGAGCGCGATCCGCGCTCAGATTGCCGCCATCACGTAGGGCAAGCAGTTCTTCGATCGTCGGCTTGTTCAAACTCATCATGACCTCTCAGCCGCTGCATGAGCGCGCTGTATCCTCTGGCGAGCTGGGATTTCGAGAAGCTCGCCGTTTTTCCCATCAGGGCACCAATCTCCTTGTGCGTATAACCTTCCACATCGTGCAGCCACACCACCATGCGCGTCTGCTCAGGGAGCTGCGCCAGGGCCCGCTCGACATCGGACAGGCCGTGCATACGCTCCGCATCTTCCGTGACATCCACGCCGTCCAGAGGTTCATCGCCGCTGCGTCGCTTGTTCCAGGGGGAACGCAGACGCATGAGGCAATGGTTGGTTGCCGTCTTACGCACCCAACCCACCAGCGCTGCAGGCTGCCGCAGCGTGTGCGCATGCTCCAAAAGCTGGATGAACACGTCCTGCACCACTTCTTCGGCAGCAGCTCGGCTGCCGAGCAACCGGTAACCCATGGACATGACCGGTGGGCTCAGGAGCTGGTAGACATGCGCGAGCGCATCCTCCTCGCCGCGTACTACACGCGCGGCAAGGCCTACAGGGATCTCGACGTCCGCAAATCCAGCCATAACTTACAGATGCAACAGCGGTGCAAAGGGTCGCGAGATATTGTATCGCCGTGTGCAGCGAATGGGCCGGATGCAGTACGTGGACCGCAAAACTGCTCTTTCGAACGTTCGTTCGGTTATACTTCGCGCGTGAATGATCGAGCAAAATCCTCTCGTGCGGCGCTCGATGAGCAGCTATTGCAGGTGTTTTTGCAGCGCGGCTACGACGGCGCGACACTTGCCCAACTCGCGGAAGCCACCGGGCTCAGCAAGGCGAGCCTGTATCACCATTACCCCGGCGGCAAAGCGGAAATGGCTGGCACCTTGCTGCGCAATGCCTGCAGCCGCGCCCAACAGCTGGCATACGACAAACTGCAGCCGCCCGGCGAAGCGGCAGAGCAGCTGATGGCATTTCTGGACGGCTTCGAGCGCTATACAGAGCGTGGCAACCAGCACTGTCTGGTGTGCGTGCTGGCGCAGAGCGCGGAAGGACAACACGCCCAAGACGCGCGACGGGCCCTGGCCGACTGGCGCGAACAGGTCACCAAGGCCTACGATGCGCTCCTCAATGGCCGCAGTAAGCGTGCCGCGCGGCTGGCCGAACAGATGCTCGCCGAGCTGTACGGCGCCCTCCTGACCGCCGTGACGCTGAACGAACCACGACTGTTACGCAGGGCGGTGAAGCGCTGGCGCAAGGCCATCAGCGGCACCATCCAGCCACAACACAGGAAGAACGACTGATGCCCCGGCAATTTCCCGGCACCCGCATGCGGCGCAATCGACGCCACGACTTTTCGCGGCGTCTCGTACGCGAATGCACGCTGACACCAGACGACCTGATCTACCCGCTGTTCGTCATTCCGGGCGAGGGCAAAGAGGAGCCGATCGACTCGATGCCTGGCGTTTCGCGCCGCTCCATCGATCTGCTGGTGGACGAAGCGGCTGCCGCGCAGGCACTTGGCATCCCCGCCGTCGCTCTTTTCCCGAACGTTCCGAGCGGCGTGCGCACTGACCGCGGCGAAGAAGCAACCAACCCGGATGGGCTCGTACCCCAGGCCGTGCGCGCGTTGAAAGCACGGCTGCCCGATCTCGGCGTGATTACCGACGCAGCGCTCGACCCTTACACCACGCACGGCCACGATGGCGTCTTGACCGATGCCGGCTACGTGGACAACGACGCGACCGTCGCAATCCTGTGCGAGCAGGCGCGCGTGTGCGCCGCCGCCGGCGCCGACGTGATCGCCCCCTCGGACATGATGGATGGCCGGGTCGCCGCCATCCGCGGCGCTTTGGACGGCGCGGGCCACGATCTCACCCAGATCATGGCCTATTCCGCCAAGTACGCTTCCGCCTACTACGGACCCTTTCGCGATGCGGTGGGCTCGTCCGCCACCCTCGGAAAGTCCGGCAAGCAGACCTACCAGATGGATCCGGCCAACAGTGATGAAGCGCTGCATGAGATCGGCCTGGACATTGATGAAGGCGCGGACATGGTCATGGTCAAGCCGGGCATGCCCTATCTGGACATCGTGCGACGCGCCAAGGAGCGTTTCGGTGTACCCACCTTCGCATACCAGGTGAGCGGCGAGTACGCCATGCATGCAGGCGCCATCGAGCGCGGCTGGCTGGGCGAGGCGGTGATCGTCGAGTCCCTGCTCTGCTTCAAACGGGCCGGTGCGGATGGCGTGCTGACCTACTTCGCCAAACGCGCTGCAGCCTTGCTAGCGGAAAACCAGGCCTAGCTGCACACCAGCCAGTTGGCGCTGCTCCACCTCGAGCTCACGCGCAGATAGGAGATTTGCAGCAAGCCAGCCGTCTGGAAGGGTCAGCTCAAGGCCCTGGGGTTCGGCCTTCAACCGCACTTGCGTCGGGGAGCGGCTGGCGTCATGGCCGCGCTCCAGAATGACCGCCAGCCGCAGGAGCACCATGGCGCGAAATATGTCGGTTCTGCGATCATCCGGCAACGCCCGGTAGGCTAGCGCTGGAAAACTGCGACGATGGCCCCGTACAAGCAGGGCGACATCACTCTGCTCGGCCTTGGAAAAACCCTGCAGGGCTGCGTTACTCAGCAGATAGGCGCCGTGTCGATGGTAGCTGGCAGGCGCGATGGCAAGGCCGATCTCGTGCAGCCTCGCCGCCCAGTCCAAGGCGCGGCGTGCATGCTTGCCAATATTCCAGCCGTTGAGAGCCGCCTGATCGGCGAGCGCGGACACCTGTCGCTGCACACGTGTTGCCTGCTGTGCATCTACCCGAAAGCGCGCAGCCAGCGCGCCCACCGCCCTCGATTGCACGGAAGGGGCAACCTGATTGCCGTCATGCAGCATGCCCTGCAAGAGGGAGGCACCAACGTAGTCCATGCGTTCGATACCGAGCACATCGAACACGGCTGCCAGTATGGCAACACCGGCCGGGAAGATATCCACCCGTTCCGGCGCCAGGCCCGGCAATCCCACATGGCTGACCCAGCGTCGGTCGACGAGCGCCGCTTGCGCTTCGGCAAGACCAGCGGCACGAATGTCGCCCTCGCTCCAACCATTCACCTCCAGCACGCCAGCGATGGACTCGATGGAGCCCGACGTGCCAACAACCTGAACGGCCTCAACGCCCACCAATCCCGCTTCCCGCAATACAGCCTCTGCCGCCGCTTTAGCCCGTGGGTAGCTGCTGGGCACCATCTCCGCCGGTGAGAAGAACTGGTCGGTAAATCGCACGCAGCCCAGCGGCAGCGACCACGTTCGCTCGAGCCGCCTGGCACTGTGACTGTTGGCACTGAGCGCAAACTCCGTGCTGCCGCCGCCGATATCCACCACCAGGCGGGAGATTTCCTGGCCGCCTTGCAGAGGAGGCTCCAGGTGGTCAGCAACGCCGAGATCAATGAGCCGCGCCTCCTCATCGCCCGAGATGATCTCCACCGGCACACCGAGAATGGCCTCCGCCTCGCGGGTAAAAGTCGCGCGGTTCTCCGCCTGGCGCAGCGCGCAGGTGCCCATGACGCGGATGTTCGACCGGGGCACCCCAGCCAGGCGTTGCGAGAAGCCGGCGATACACTCGAGACCTCGAGCGATGGCCTCCGGGCGCATCCTGCCCGCCTCGAACCCACCGAGCAGCTGCACTTTCTGTTTCAGCCGCTCGAGCACGATAAATTCACCGTCATGGCGCATGCCAATGAGCAGGTGAAAGCTGTTCGATCCAAGGTCTACCGCGGCGAGCAGTTCGCCACGTTGGGTTGCTGAGGTCACTTCCGGGCTCTCGGGATCCGTCTGATGGGCGTCGAGGAATACGTAACCGCTAATAACCCAACGATCTTAAGCGCACAGGCCAATTCATGCATGAAATCTACACTTTGGTGGTAACATCGCGCGCTCAGCGAACACCCACAACGAGCGACCTGAAATGACAGATCAAATCGTGCACACCACCGACGAGCAGTTCGAAGCAGACGTGCTGAGCTCCGAGAAGCCCGTGCTGGTGGACTACTGGGCCGAATGGTGCGGGCCCTGCAAAATGATCGCACCCATTCTGGAAGAGATCGCCAATGAGTACGGCGACCGCCTGAAAGTCTGCAAGATGGATATCGATGCCAACCAGGCGACGCCGCCGAAGTATGGCATCCGTGGCATCCCCACACTCATGCTGTTCAAAAACGGCGAGGTGGAAGCCACCAAAGTGGGCGCACTTTCCAAGTCTCAGCTGGCCGCTTTCCTCGATAGCAACATCTGAGGCAACCTCTGAACCCCGAAAAGGGCGGCCGACGGTCGCCCTTGACGCCCAACGGCATTTCACTACACTTAGGAATGCAACGCCTGTAGCGACTGCCAGCTCTCTTGACGACGCCCTAACATAAGCGGGCTGTCGGAGCCGCAATCACTGTTGCACCACCACTTCGCTCTATCCCCGAACGATCCCAGGCCACCCCGCACGAAGACGGGCAGACTACGGAACGACGCAGCGGGCCAGAGTCGGAAAACTTCCACTGAGTGAGCACATCACTGCTATGACCATGAATCTGACCGACCTCAAACGCATGCCCGTTGGCGAACTCATCGATATGGCCCGGGAAATGGGCCTCGACAATATCGCCCGCTCCCGCAAACAGGAAGTCATTGCCGCCATCGTGCGCAAGCAGTCGAAGGAAGGCGAGGACATCTACGGCGAGGGAACTCTGGAGATCCTTCAGGACGGCTTCGGCTTTCTGCGTTCCCCCGACAGCTCCTATCTGGCCGGCCCGGATGACATCTACGTGTCGCCCAGCCAGATTCGCCGCTTCAACCTGCGCACAGGCGACAGCATCGCCGGCAAGATCCGCCCGCCGAAGGACGGCGAACGCTATTTCGCGCTGCTCAAGGTCGATTCGATCAACTTCAGCGAACCAAACTCGAAAAAGCACAAGGTGCTGTTTGAGAACCTGACCCCACTGTTTCCGGACGAGCCGCTCAAACTCGAACGCGGCAACGGCAGCACCGAGGATCTGACGGCGCGCGTGATCGACCTCATCGCCCCCATCGGCAAGGGCCAGCGGGCACTCATCGTCTCACCGCCGAAGGCCGGTAAGACACTGGTGCTGCAGAACATCGCGCAGTCCATCACCGCCAACAATCCGGAAGTGGTGCTCATCGTGCTGCTCATCGACGAGCGCCCGGAAGAAGTCACCGACATGCAGCGCTCCGTGCGCGGCGAAGTGGTGGCCAGCACCTTCGATGAGCCGCCGTCACGACACGTGCAGGTGGCGGAGATGGTCATCGAGAAAGCCAAGCGCCTGGTTGAGCACAAGAAAGACGTGGTCATCCTGCTCGACTCCATCACCCGGCTGGCGCGGGCTTACAACACCATCGTGCCGTCGTCCGGCAAGGTGCTCACCGGCGGTGTGGACGCCCACGCGCTGGAACGCCCCAAGCGCTTTTTCGGCGCCGCTCGCAACATCGAGGAAGGCGGCAGCCTGACCATCGTTGCCACGTCGCTGATCGACACCGGCTCGAAGATGGATGAGGTGATCTACGAAGAATTCAAAGGCACCGGCAACCAGGAACTGCACCTTGAGCGCAAGATTGCCGAGAAGCGTGTGTACCCGGCCATCAACATTCGCCGCTCCGGCACCCGCCGCGAAGAGCTGTTGATGGGCGAGGAAGACCTGCAGCGGGTGTGGATCCTGCGCAAGCTTCTGCACGAGATGGACGACCTGGCCGCCATCGAATTCATGATAAACAAGCTCAAGGACACGAAGACCAATAACGAGTTCTTCGCCTCGATGAAAGGGCGCTAGTTGCCCTACGCTTCCATCATCGAGATCTCAGCCGGACCCGTGCACGTGGTCCGGCTGCGGCTTGAGCCTCCATCCACCCCTTTCGAATTCCAGGCCGGACAGTACACGTCTTTCGCGCACCCGGACGGCTCTGTCATCCCGTTTTCCATAGCCTCGGCACCACATCGACTGCCTGAGCTGGAGATTCACTTTCAGCCACTGGCAGGCAACGAGGATGCGCAGCGCATGCTCGAGTTGCTCGTCACCGGCACAACCGTGC
>JAUIED010000075.1 GCA_030428905.1 Gammaproteobacteria bacterium | reverse complement strand
CGAGAAGCAGCGATACGGCGCACTGCACGAGGATGGCGCGGCGCGGTACGCCTCCCGGTGTCGTAGCCTTCAGGAAACCAAGCGCAGGAAAGTCTTCTCCGATGACCTGCAGTACCCTGGGCCCCGCCAGAACCATGGCGCTGACGGTGGACACCAGCAGCAGGGCGAGCACAAGGCCCATGATATCGCCGCCGGCGGCGCCGAATGCGTGGCTTGCGGCCACATGCCCGACTTCCACCTTGCCTGCCATCGCCTGGGCCGGGGCGACGTAAAGAAACACCACATTCAGCGATACGTAGAGCAGCAGCACGAGCAGCGTGCCGAGGGTGAGCACCCACGGCAGCACCCGCTGCGGCTGTGCCAGTTCGCCGGACAGATAGGTGGCGGCGTTCCAGCCGGTGTAGGCGTAGTTCACGTAGATGAGCGACACCGCAAACCCCGCAGAGAGCAGGTGCTCCACCCCATCTTCTTCGAGCCGCCATCGCAGCGGCTGCAGCTCACCGGCCAGGAGGGGCGCGGCACAGACGAACAGCACGATGAGCAGCACTTTCACGGCGGTAGCGGCGAGTTGGAAGCGCCCGCTGGCATTGCGGCTGGCCGCATGCAGAGCGCCCGTCAGGCAGATGAGTGCACCCGCAGCCCAGACGGGCGATATCCCGGGCAGCACCGCGCCGAGGTAGGTGCCGAAGGTGATGGCGGCCAGTGCTGTGGGTGCTGCAAAGCCGATGGTGGCTGAAATCCACCCTGACACGAAACCCGCAGCGGGGTGGTAGAGCGTGCCGAGAAAGTGGTATTCGCCGCCGCTGCGCGGTAGTGCAGCGCCAAGTTCCGCGTAGCACAGCGCGCCGCACAGGGCCAGCACGCCACCGATAATCCACAGTGCAATGATCAGCGCGGGTGAGGTGAACTCCAGCAGCTGAAAGCCGAGGCTGGTGAACACGCCGGTACCGATCATGTTGGCGACGACGATGCTTGCGGCGGTGGCGGGGCTGAAGGTGGAACGCATCGGCGGAGCTTAGCATCGTGTTGGTCTGCGCGATGTCCGACCGCTCGGCGCCGCTATTGGCAAACCGCCTGCGTTCGCGTGAAGATGGGGCGATGGAAATCAACGCACACAGTACTTCAATGCCGGCCGGTTACCGCATGCGTTCCGCCCGCTCCGATGACTTCGGCGTGCTTGCGCCGCTGTTTGCTGAGCTTGCAGACTTTGATGTGCCGGAGCGCCGCAATCCTGATGACCTGTGGCAGGGCGATCTGGAGCTTGCCCGCCGTTGCGCCGCGGGAGAGGCGCCACAGGCTTTCTGCGAGGTGCTCGTGGAGAACGCTCT
The DNA here is from genome assembly GCA_030428905.1 of Gammaproteobacteria bacterium. GTDB lineage: Bacteria > Pseudomonadota > Gammaproteobacteria > Pseudomonadales > Azotimanducaceae > SYFY01. The sequence continues at coordinate 18,377 of JAUIED010000075.1, read as the reverse complement.
CGATGCCATCCATGGCGTTATTCTGGTCAGCTTGCGCGAAGAACATCTGAGCGGCGCGCCGAGCGCTCATCTGGAAGCCATTGCGGTGCACGCAGATGCACGCCGTCGGGGGCTGGGTGCGGCATTGCTCGGCCAGGCGGAGCGGGGCGCGAAGGCTCGGGGCGCACAATCCATCACGCTGAACGTGTTCGAGCGCAATACGCGGGCCCGTGCCCTCTATCAGGCCAACGGTTACGACGAGGAGCTGATCCGGTGCATGAAATGGCTGTGAAACATGAGCTGCCGCTGTTCGACCCGGGCAGCGTGTTCTGGCGTGTCAACCGCGAGGGCTTCATTTTGCTCGGCGGTGGCGCAGCACTTCTGCAGCAGGTCGCCCACCCCCTTGTGGCGGCGGGTGTGGCAGAGCACAGCAACTTCACCCAGGCACCGCTGAAAAGGCTCGCCCGCACGCTCACCGCCATGCACAGCATCATCTACGGGCCGCGCTCACAGGCGCTGGCCGCCGCCCGCGGTGTCAACCAGGCGCACGACATGGTGCAGGGGATTCTGCAGGACGGCACGCCGCGCTTCCCGCAGGGCACGCCGTACCGGGCCAGCGACCCGGCGTTACTGCTGTGGGTGCACGCCACACTGGTGCGCACCGCGCTGTTCACCTACGAGCAGTTCATGCCGCGTCTGTCGGCCGAGGAGCGGGAGCTGTACTACCGCGACGCGCGCCGGCTCGGTCATTTACTGGGCCTGAAGCCGGCAGATGTGCCGCCGGACTTCGCGGCCTTCGAACGCTATTACAACGGCATGCTCGCCAGCGATACCCTGGCGCTGACGCCGACCATCGCCACGCTTGCGGATCAGATACTGCACCCGCCGATCAGTTGGGTGCCACGGGTGGCGGGCGACGTGCTATCCATTGCCACCGCGGCGCTGCTGCCGCCGGAGTTGCGAACGTTGTACGGGCTTCGATGGAGCAGCCGGCGCCAGTTCGCCTGGCGCGCTGCACGCAGATCTCTGCGCGAGGCGTTGCCCTACGTGCCGGATGTGGTCCGCGCCGGTCGGCGCGCGCGGCGGGGTGAACGGTTGGTGCGCGCCGCCGCGCTCAGCGTTTGATCACCATGATCTCGTAACGGCCTTTCGGGCCGATGAACGCCGATGCAATCCACGAGGTGATCGATACGATCACCGCACCGCCCAACGCGCTCCAGAAGCCGTCTACACGGAAGCCGTCGAACAGGGCTGCCGCAAGGCCGAACATGGCGGCGTTGAGCACCAGCAGAAAGAGCCCCAGCGTGACCACGGTAAGCGGCAGCGTCAGCACCGTTAGCACCGGGCGTATGACGCCGTTGATAATGCCGAGCGCGAGTGCGGCAAACAGCAGTGTCCAGTGTCCATCGATGCGCACCCCGGCGAGCAGGCTGTCGGCAGCCCAGAGACCTGCGGCGGTGATGAGCGTGCGAATGATGATGCCCTGCATGGGCGCCCTCGGGTGCGATGAATCTGCGCTGAGTATTACAATGCGGCCCAACAGCAGCAACACGTGGCATTAACAGATGAAGCTTGAAGGCAAAGTGGCGGCGGTGACCGGTGGCACAGCGGGCATCGGCCGCAGCATCGCGGAAGCCTTTCTAGAGGAGGGCGCTTCAGTCGCGCTCATGGCCCGCAACGCCGATAAGGCGGCCCAGGTACTCGATGAGATCGGTGCCGGCGCGCGCTGCACCTTCATCGCCGGGGACGCCACCTCGCAGGCGGATGTAGAGCGGTTTGTAGACGAGACGGCGGCGCATTTTGGCAGCCTCGACATCCTCGTGAACAACGCGGGCGGTGCGACCGATCTGCAGCCGGTAGTGCAGCTGACGGATGAGGCTTTCGACCTCGCCATCAAGTGGAATCTCTACGCCACATTCTGGGCCTGCCGCCGTGCGTTGCCAGGTATGTGCGAACGGGGCTACGGGCGCATCATCAACATCTCTTCCGTGGAGGGTAAGCTCGGCAAGCCCGCCATGGGCGCCTATGTGGCTGCAAAGCACGCCATCAACGGCCTGACCAAGTCCATTGCCCACGAAGTCGGCACTATGGGCGTGACCGCCAACGCCATCTGCCCTGGGCTGGTGATCACCGACATCGTGCGCGCCAATGGGCCGGATACGGCGAAGGCCATGGGCATGACCTTCGAAGAGATGGTGGACCTCTTTTCGGCGGAGTCTGCGGTGAAACGGCCCACCGAGCTTGCGGAAGTCTCCGCCCTCGCGGTACTGCTCGCGAGCCCGGCGGGTTCCGGCATCACGGGCCAGGCAATCAGCGTGGACGGCGGTACGACGCCCTATTGAGCAACCACTAGATCTTCACCATGCCACCGTCCACCATGAGCGACTGACCGGTGATGTTGGCTGCCTTGTCAGAGGCGAGAAAGACCACGGCATTGCCGATGTCCTGCACGGTCTGCTCGCGACGCAGCGGGGTGCGATCAAAGAGCTCCGGGTAGTCGCCGCGGGCGATACCGAGAAACCACTCCCGCGCATCCTGCCCCTTGAACTGCGGCAGTGTGCTCACCGCGCGGCGCGCGTTGGCTTCCCAGGCATCGGTCCAGACGATGCCGGGACATACGGCGTTGACCGTAATGTTATCCGGGCCGTGCAGCTCCGCCATGGTCTGTGTGTGGCTGATGAGCGCTGCTTTCATGGCGCCGTAGGATGGGTGCGTGAACAGCTTGAGCATGGCGTCAGACAGCGAGCTGCGCCCGGCGATGGAGGAGATATTGACGATCCTGCCACCGCCAGCGGCTTTCATGTGCGGCAGCACGGCTTCGGTCATCAGCACGGCGGGCAGCAGGTTCTGCGCGTACAGGGCGTTCCACAGTGCGGCGGCCATGCCGAGCGGTCCCTCTTCGGGCTCGATCGCGTCCTTTGGCCCGGCACCGACGTTGTTCACCAGGATATCGATGCGCCCGAAGCGCGCCATCGCTGCGTCCACGCACTCCTGGATGGTGGGAGCTTTGGTGATGTCGCCGGGAAACTCTAAAGCCTCGCCGCCGGCGTCTCGGACGGCCTGCGCGGTGGCGGCTGTGGTGTCTGTGCCGTAAGAGTTCACCACAACGTTTGCACCGGCTTCGGCCAGCGCGATGGCAATGCCTTTGCCGATTCCGCGGCCGGCGGCGCTGACGAGTGCTACACGATTTTCAAGGTCCATAGGCACTCCTAACGCAGCAGCTCAAACGCGCCCATGGCATCCAGGCTCGCCATGCTGTCCCGCAGCAGCGTCTCGCCAAGCTTCATGCCGCGCTCGTTGGCCAGATCCAGCGTGCCGGCGATGACCACCGCATAGTTCAACAGATACAGCGCTGAAACCTTGTAGCGGCGGTCGAACTGCGCCCGGGTGTAGTCGACGCCGGCGCCGGTGAGCGTGTCGAAGTAGAGATCCAGCAGCTCGCCGTGGTCGATGAGAGACGCCGGCACACTCTGGGTGATGAAGTAGGCGAGGTCCTGCTCCGGTGACGAGCGGCCCATACCCTGCCAGTCGACGAAGAACACCTCGTCGTCGCCGAAGAACACATTGTCGAGGCGCACATCGCCATGCACGATGGCCACGGGTGGGGTGCACATTTCCTCCAGCAACGCTTCGGTCATTTCAGGCATGCGCTTCTCGGCGATCAGCGCGCTGTCGGGCACCACGTGACGGAAGCGCTCCATGATGACCGGCCAGCCCATCTGGAAGCCAGCGATCATGCCGCCGCTCTGCATCGGATGGTTGTGCGGCCACAGATTCCATGAGTCGTCCGGGTTCCAGCCGCTGGCGTGAAAGCGGGCGAGGGCTGCAACGACCGCCCGGGCGTCATCGGCGCTGCATCCGGCCACCTGATCGCCAATGCGGTAGCCCTGCAGGTCCTCCAGCAGCAGCACGAAGTCGTTCGACTCCGGGTCGTGCCAGGCGAAGTAGCACTCGGGTGTGCGCATGGAGATGCGCGGCGCAATGTTCTGGTAGAAGCGCACCTCGCGCCCGTACATGTCGTAGGTGGCGGCGACCGCGCGGTTTTCCGGCGCGGGGGTGGGGAATTTGGCGATGACGCTGCGCACCGGCCCGTCGCCTTCCAGGTGCACACGCGCCACCTGGCCAATGACACCTGCGCCCTCACCGAAGTGCTCTACCCGAAAGCTCTGCACCGATTGCTGCAGAGCCTCACCCAGCCAGTGGGCGCTGAGCGCCTCTGGAGACGTTGGATTGCTCATGCGGCGACTTTAGCACGATGCGCGCGCTTGACGAGCCCGCCCGTGCCGCGTGAAATGCCGGGCACTACACGGGGGATACCTATGACGGTTGGACAGGGCGAGCGGCCTCTCGACGGCGTGCGTGTCATCGAGGTTGGGCAGCTTCTGGCAGGGCCATTCACAGGCACGTTGCTGGCCTATTTTGGTGCTGATGTGATCAAGGTTGAGCCGCCCGGCGATGGTGATCCAATCCGCGGCTGGCGATTGCTGGACGACGACGGCACGTCCTACTGGTGGCGCAGCCTCGGGCGCAACAAGCGCTCCGTGACCGCCAATCTGCGCTCTGAGGTGGGCCGCGACATCGTTCGCCGGCTGGTGGAAACCGCGGACGTCGTCATCGAGAACTTCAAGCCAGGCACCATGGAGAAGTGGGGGCTCGGCCCGGAGGTGTTCGAGCAGAGCAATCCGAAGCTCATCTACAGCCGCATCTCCGGATACGGTCAAACGGGCCCGTACGCGTCCAAGCCTGGCTATGCGTCGGTGACGGAAGGCTTCAGCGGTTTCCGCTACGTGAATGGCGTGCCCGGTGAGCCGCCGGTGCGCCCTAACCTCAGCCTGGGAGATACTATCTCGGGTCTTCACGCTGCGTTCGGCGTTGTGCTGGCGCTGCTGGCGCAGCGCGCTAGCGGCAAGGGTCAGGTGATCGACACGGCGCTGTACGAGTCCATGTTCAACCTCATGGAAGGGATCGTGCCGGAGTACTCCGGTGCTGGAGAAGTGCGCCAGCCGTCGGGCAGCACCATTACCGGCATCGTGCCCACCAATACCTATCTGTGTGCGGACCAGAAACATGTGGTGATTGGCGGCAACGGCGACTCCATATATAAGCGACTCATGACGGCGGTGGGCCGCCAGGATCTCGCTGACGATCCTGCACTTGCCCACAACCCGGGCCGTGTGACTGCACAAGCGCGCATTGACGACGCCATCGCGGCATGGACCGCCACGCTGCCTTCCGCGGAAGTGATGCGCATCCTTGATGCCGCCGAGGTGCCGGTGGGGTTGATCTACAGCGTCGCAGACATGCGCGCGGACCCACACTATCAGGCGCGCGGCATGTTCGAGACGGTGGAGGTGCCCGGCGGCACGATGGAGATCCCAGCGATCATGCCGCGGCTTGATGGCACGCCTGGGCGCACGACGCACGCAGGGTCTGAAGTGGGCGCGCACACGGACACGGTGCTGCGAGAACTCGGCGTGACTGAACAGGAACTTGCCAAGTGGCGAGCAGTGGGAGACATCTGACCGGAACATGATCGAATACGACACCCAGCGCTGGACCCGCATTCTGTTTCGCGTGCACGGCTCGGTTCTGCCGCGCATATGGGTACGCGTGCTGCTGGTGGCCGTGGTTGCGCTGGCGCTGACCGCGGCGCAGCTCGAAGGGGGTATCGAGATTCCCACCTCGAGCGTGCTGCATTCCATCGTCGGGGTGGCGTTGGGGTTGCTTCTGGTCTTTCGCACCAACTCCTCCTACGACCGGTTTTGGGAGGGTCGCAAGATCATCGGCCTGATGGTGAATCAGACGCGCAACCTGGCGCGACAGTCGGCGTCTTATCTCTCACAGTCCGCGCCTGAAGTGCGCCGCCGCATGGGCTGCTACATCATTGCCTACTTCGCCGTCATCCGTCGCTCGTTGCGCCGTGAACGCGACGCTTCCGAGCTCACGGCCTTGCTCACGCAGACAGAACTTGCACAGCTTCGCCAGGTGAGCGCACCGCCGTTGCTGGTCGCCCGATGGATATCGGACGTGCTGCAGGAGGAGGCGCTGGCCGGACGGCTGAACGATCGGCTGCTGGTGGCGCTGGACAACAACGTCAAAGACATCAACGACTACTGGGGCGATGCGGAACGCATCCTGAAAACACCCGTACCGTTTGCCTATGCGCACCACATCAAAGGGTTTCTGATGGTGTTCTGCCTGACGGTGCCGGTGTCTCTCATCGGTTCCATGGGCTGGTTCACGCCGCTCGGCGCGATGATCGTGGCCTATGGCCTGCTGGGCATCGATGAGATCGGCGTGGAGATCGAGGAGCCATTCGGTTACGACGCCAACGACCTGCCCATGGACGGTATCGGCGAGACTATCGCCCGCAACGTGTGCGATGCGCTGGAGATCGACAGCGCTGCCATCGTGCCGACGCCGCAAGAAGGTCTGAAAGGGGTGTATCGATAAGCCCGACAGGCGTCGTTGCGATTTGGATCTGCGCCGTTGCGGGTGGGCCGGCGTGCCCGTATCATCCGCAGCCTTCGGGGCGTAGCGCAGTCTGGTAGCGCACTTGACTGGGGGTCAAGTGGTCGCAGGTTCAAATCCTGCCGTCCCGACCAAAAATTCCCTTTTATATCAATGCGTTAGAGGATTCAGGGTGCGCCTCTGATTCCTATTCCTGGTCGACTGGTAGGATATAGGTAGACTTTGAATTTGTCAGAATCCTACCAGGTTGGACTTCTTGTTGATGCTCTGTTCGGCGAGCTATGGATTCCCATCTTGCCCACTGCGGTTATACCGTCCTCTTGGAGTGTGATTCACAAACCCTTCCTGTAGGTGCAAAACCTCATGATAGGGTTGAAAAACCGATGTAAGCCCCAATAAACGCAGCTATGTGTATGAATTTCTAGTAATTCCGGGATTGCCTTAGTGGAACAACTGGCAGTTGAAAATGAGCTAAGGGAGGTCGTCGCTCGAATCATCAGCGAGGTGAGCTTAGCTACTGACCAAAGGCGAACGGATATCAATCTTGCGCTTGAAGATGCACTCTTGCCAATCCTGAAAACAACATTTCACCTACCCCACCTAAAAAATCTCAACAGTACCAAGAGAAATTACCCAGGAATCGACCTGGGTGATGATCACAACCGTACTTCGTTTCAAGTAACTTCCACGACTTCATTGGAAAAGGTGAAGACCACACTATCCACATTCATCGAACGACAGTATTTCAACGACTTTGACACGCTGTATGTGCTGGTACTCTTGAACAAACAGTCTTCTTACAGCCAAGCAGCTGTCGATAAAGTCACGGACAAAAAATTCGAATTCAATACTCGCAAGCACATTATTGACCTCGGCGACGTGCTCCGACTTGTTTCAGGGCGGGATTTATCGATACAGAAAAACATACTGCGAGAATTCAAGATCATACTCGGCGATGTTGTTGAATATCGCACCCTCCAAGAGACCCCAGTTCAAGTACCAACAGAACTGATGATCAACATGGCAGAGATATCTGTTCCAGAACACTTGTACGTAGCGGAAGTTTCCATAGACGAAAAGGGCGTGCTTGAGGAAGCACGCGAAAAGTTGAATGCAAAACGGGCTAACTACAGCAAGCGAAGCCTTGTCCGAATGGCCCTGACGCTTCAAGGAATAAGTGCGACGTCGTGGGTATACCACGACAAGCGGATCTTCACGTTCATGCCGATTGAGGGGTCGCCCATCGAGGGTGTCATAGATATCGGAACCTGCGAACAACTTCACTCATCCGATCTCTATGACTCAGGTTCGGAAAGCAACCTCAACGTCTTCAAACAACTTTTGGGTGCAGAGCTAGAAGAGCAACTCAACAGCAAACAGGTCGCACGGGATCGCAAAGATCGATTTTTCTACTTCAACCCAGTACAGGAAGGCTACACCGTTCGAAATGAACGGTGGGTGGGTAAAGCGAAGGCGAAGCGAAACGTATTTGAAACGGTTATGCAGACCAAAGATCCAACGAAAATTGCGCACTGCAAGCACCTGAGGTTTGACATTGCATTCATCAGGCTAGATACGCAGTGGTACGTATCCATCGTTCCAAGTTGGTTCTACTCATACAATGGATACAGATCCCGTTTTCATGAATCCCTGCTCTCAAAACAGAAGCGCCTGGAGTTTAACCATAGCGTTCGCAATCACGTTCGCTTCATCGCCTACTTCTTGAAAAGCCTTGGGGATACAACGGGTCGAGGTCTGATTGTTCATGATCTGGCAGAGCTTGAAAGTTTCCTCGAGGCGCCGGAAGGCGAAGAGGAATCGACATGAAAGTGAAGGTCCTCAAAGAACCACTCCTGGAGTTTGGATCTGGCGCGCATATCTGTCCAAGGACGGGAATTGAGCGGTTAGGCGTCTATGACACGCGAGACGCAGATCGGCGAACGGAGCTCCGCCTTGGCATTGTGGGGCGGGGGGAAGGAATTGACGCGCTTGACGTCTGGCTTGAAAAATGTCGGGAAGGTATTGAGGCTAAAGAGAGCAAATTCCCCAACTTGTTTAAGGGATTTGGGGGGATAAACGAATACTACGGATTTAACACACGCTTGCTGAGCTCACCTCAGTTTACGCGAGCGATTCAAAAAACAGCTGTCACACAAATTACGAAGATAGAAAGGCGTGAGGATCGCGTATCGAAGGCTGTTGACATTTTTTACGATCAGGTTCGCTTCTTGGCTGAGAATCGCTCAGTGGATGTCATTGTCTGCGTGATACCTGAGGATCTCTACAGCGCACTAACTACAACCGATGGCGGAAATGACAACGACTCAATCGATGAGCATCTAGAGTACAACTTTCGTCGCGAGTTGAAGGCGAGGTGCATGCACCTTTCTGTACCGCTGCAACTGACACGTGAGAAGACTATTTCGACGGTTCCAGTGCGTGGCGAACAACAAGATGTCGCAACCCGTGCGTGGAATTTCTGTACAGCGCTTTACTACAAAGGCAACCGATCAGTGCCATGGCGCCTAATTGAAGACTCCTACAAGCCACGCACATGTTATGTCGGTGTCGGATTTTATTGGAGTCGCGACCGACAAACAGTTTCCACGAGCCTAGCGCAAGTTTTTGACGAGTTTGGACACGGCGTAATTTTGCGCGGTACTCCTGTATCAATAGACAAGGACGATCGCAGGCCATATATGGACGCGCAACAAGCTGGCGCGTTGCTCGGACAAGCATTGGAGGAATACGAGAAGGCACTCTCCCAAACGCCAGCTCGGGTCGTTGTTCATAAGTCGAGCAGATTTCGTCAGTCTGAACTAGACGGGTTTCATCAGTCCCTGGATTCGGCCAGAGTGCAGCATCGTGATTTTGTATCGATCACCAATACCCACCTAAGGCTATTCTCCAACAAAGAGTATCCGCCTGTTCGAGGCACGCTCCTGGAAATGTCGGAAACAGAGGGCTTACTCTATACCCGTGGGCTTGTTGAGTTCTACAAGACCTATCCCGGAATGTACGTTCCAAACCCATTGAAGATTAATGTCGTAGATAACGATTCTTCGCTTGAGGAGCTGTGCTTTGAGATTCTCGGGCTCACAAAGATGAACTGGAACAACACTCAATTGGATGGGCGTCTGCCCATCACGCTAGAGTGCGCCGGTAAAGTCGGAGACATCATGAAGTACTTGTCGTCAAATGATCGACCACAGGTAAGCTATGGCTTCTACATGTAACAAAATGGGCTCCAGGGCAAAGGGTCCCGTGGTTCTTTTTTCGAATTCTCTAATGGTGACCCTTACGCTTCGCAGCATGATGAACAGAGCGCAGCAGCTTCCTCTTTGCTAGCTCGTCTCTCCGCACTCGATACTCGATGATAACGACGTCTTCGTTCGTCCGCTCGTCGTGGAACTGACGAATCTTGCGGAACGTTGATTTGATCTGGTCGTTGAAGCCGAAAATTCCGTCGAGCGCATCGAGCAATCTGTTGTAGTTGTTTCTTTTCATTCCTTTCTCCTTGCCCGGTATTTATGGCCATGGAGTCCTCGAATCGAGGAACGGATGCAGGCTTGGATAAACCAGAAACCAAGTGACGTTGCGAGAATGAGAACAAGTCGCACGAATCATGCGTGAATTCATTTAGTGTTTATGTATGCCCGTGGCGGTTGTGGTCAGACTTGAACCACATACTCCTCTAGAGAAATACCGCCATTGTGGGTTACAAGGAGGTGCGTGAGTGACACTCAATTCTTTCTCAATTCGCAAAGCACACGTCAACGTTGGCGATGAGCAGAAAGAACTTGTGTTCGGACAAGACTGCGACGATCGAATGGACAAGCAAGTCGGGCTCCAAACGAGCGCTTCTTAAGTTCCCTATTCACAAAGCAACGTTAGATGCCCTGTCCAAAGAACAAAATTCCGTACAAAACTGAGAAAGCTGCTTGGGCTTCAGATCGGACCAAACGCCAACGCGGTCGATCAATCAAATCGGTCTACTACTGCACTCCTTGTTGTGCTTGGCACACATCGACTAAAACGAAGGAGATGTGGCAAGCAACCAAGCAGAAATATGAAAACGAACTGGATGAGATAATGAGTAAAGCAGCAGAACAATGAGAATGGCGGGTTTCTCCACCCGTCCTAAGTGCCCACCGCCTATAGGTCAGTGTTTTGAATTGGTGAAGCATTGAACTGGCACAGCAAGGGCTTAAACAGGCGAATCAACGCCTTAGCAAAGGCTTAGTCACAAAAGGAGAATCCAAATGTTGAGTAAACTACAACAAATGGATTATCCCTTTACCGAAGATGAACTCGATGAGTTTCAAGCTGGGTGTCACGCCCATGTATTCTTCACGATGGAAAAACTCATTGAGTTTATGACACTTGAAGAGCTTAACGAGATCATCGCTGATGTGACGTCAAATATCGCGGCATCTGAAGCAGGAAAAGGGAAGCCTGATCTACACTTGGTGTAATTGGGCGAGCGGGCTTCGGCTCGTGAGGAGCAGTCTGGTGCCCAACTAACGTAGGAGCCGATGTGCCTTAGGTCTCGGTGTTTCGGGAATTGGGATCGCCAGACTGTATCCTCGACCTCACAAGACATCCAGTGCAACATGCCGCGCTTTATTTATTCTCCTTGCCCGGTATTTATAGCCAAGGATTCCTCAAGGAATGGAGATTAACTCTGCACAAATCTCTACCATTGACCAGTTTGGTCACCGGCAAACCCGCATGTTCAGTGGGATTGCCGAAGGTATAGCAGTACACACATAAGGTTCTTGTATACCTATTCCCTTTAACCTGGGTGTACGAACGTACCTGTTGTCCTCGATGGATTCTGCCCGGATGCTGGGTGGAATTCCTAAGTCGAGGGTCCACATGGCCAACTGGATTGCAAATGCCAAAGCCCAAGCAGCTCTTCGCGGTGTACCGACTAAAGCTGATGAAGGTCAGCTGATATCAGAAGGACCCTGGCAGGTTGTCGTGGAGCTACGCTCCCCTGATGATAAATCGATCATCGCTAAGTACGACAAAACGAACGGACAGTGGATGACCTGCTGAGGTGTTCTTAGACATTAGCCTCAATCACCTTTCGTCCAGCCGGCGTGACCATCACACATGTTGCACCCGGAGTGATAGCTCATCTCCATGTCGCCGGTATTTGGTTCATTACACCATTCGCATGTTTCCAACCGCTCGTGCTCCACAAGACAGCAAGTAGCAACCCACTGTCCGCTCGGTACTCGAACGACGCTGTGGTACCCATCGCAGTCGCCGCAGTTCCCGCGAACCGCATCACCTTCCTTCGCCGCCTCGTAAGCTGCTCCTTCGTCTTCGATCGCATCGGCAATGTGCTCCGGTTCGAACGACGTGTTGCAATGTTCACAAGTTGCAAAGCCTTCTCCCTCGAAACGCACCTGTTCCTCACAGCTCGGGCACTCGATGGTGATGCAACGAAACGCGTGTCCGCAAACAAGGCACGTAGCAGTGTCGATGACGTTCAGCTCGTTAGCAAAAACCATTGATTCGAAACTGCACGCTGCGCACGCCTCTACTAATGCCCCTGCGTCACGATATCTCTGAAGCTCTGGCGTAACTTCGTCGAACACCATTGAAAGGAAATCGCGATAGCTACGGAGTTTCTCCTCAATCGAATCGATATTCTCTAACCAAGGGCCAAATGTATCTGACCACCGGTTCTGTAACAGCCTGTGCAGATGAAGCCAAGCGACCAGCTGTTCTTTAGCAATCCTGCGCAATTCACTTTGAGCCTCCTTGTCGGTATGAGCCGAGTGGAAGAAATGGATGGCGCGGTTACGGTGGTTGGCGACCGTACTGAACGCAGCTAGTGCATCAGCGGACAGCCCACTTCGGACTACCTTATCCAATTTGGACGCCGCCTCGGCTAAAGTAACCGATTGGAAATTTCCACTTGTAAACTTATCCCAGTCGGCTGGCTGCCGATCGCTGACTACCAACGACCAATGCTCGGCCATTAGCCGCGCCTTGAGGAATTGCTCTACGGCAGCACTGAAATGTATGACGGAGTATTTCGGTGAATCCTGAAACTCATCAATCGCTCGGGTAAGGAAATCAAGCGCGTTGTCCACCAAGCGCTCCATGAGTTCTTGCTGCGTAACCTGATTTTTCTTTCTTTTAGCCACTAGATCACCGAAGTTTCCTTGATTAACTCCTATGTCAGATTTTCAATCTGAGCACAGCCTCAACGTTTTACTGTCGGGCTCACCAAAATGAGGCAGAAAATGTCTGGTTAGAATTGATCGACGTAGACCATCTCGCCATCTGGATCTCCGAAATCACTCCACCGCTCTTGAAGGCTTTTGAAAATCCTGTTCATGAACTTCGTGTCGTTCGCTGCACTGTGCCCCACCTGATCTGACAGCGGAGAGAACATTTCATAGCACAGTCGAGCATTACAAATTGGTGGCGATTTGACACCGCCTCGATCAATACTAATCACCACGTCGCCAGTTTTAGATACCCAGAGAACATGAGAGTGACCACTGCTCTCGTCATAACTGCGGAACAGCTCGCGGAGCTGGTCTATGGTGGGAGATCGATTCATATTCACTTAGCAGCATCCTTCTACTGAAGTGGTACTAGGTTCCGTAGCCAGAAATTCTGAATCAGATCAGATAGTTACTCAAGAACTTAGACGTTGAATTACGTCCCTTGCCCGAGCGGAGACCGAGCGCCGCTCCAAGTGGGCGTACCGCATCGTGGTCTTGATGTCCGCGTGTCCTAGAATTTCCTTTACTTCGTAGACGCTCATTCCATTTTGGATCAGCCGAGAGGCGTGCGTATGGCGAAGCGTGTGGATCGTACAATCCTGCAGTCCGGCTCTCCGAAACGCTTTCCGAATTGATATCGGAGCGTAGTTCCTGGAATTACCTTTGCGGCATTCAAAGACGTGCCGACCATTGGATTCCCTGGCACGCCGTGACAATACCGCTAATGCTCGTTCTGTGAGATACAAGATTGATTCGTTGGATACCTTGGGCCGCCACAGATTAATAGTGAGTTCAGCGAGATCAACCTGTGACCAGCGAAGCTTTGCTATCTCAGAGTACCGAGCGCCAGTATCCAACAGCAAAATGACGAGATCGTAGTTGTCCTGCATATCCCGACGCACCAAAGTTTGGTTGCGGATGTCCATAGATACACCCTTGGAGGTTCGTGCAGGATCTAGTTCCCCGAGCAGCTCAGCTTCCTCTTTCAATGACAACCAGCGCAGCGGTCTCTTCGGAATCACGACGGACGGAAACTCAACGTTTGGAACCGCATAACCGTTTCTTGCCGCATGTTTTCGGGTCCCACGCAGTATCGTAAACAGATGATTGATCGTATGACCGCCAATCCCAATATTGCGTTCATGACGTTGAAGGGATTCGAGATCCGCGTATGTCAATTCGTCTAAGTACTTGCCGGGACCAAAATGATCAGCGAGACGATTGGCCCGATACTGGATGTTTTGGTGGCTGGCGATCCCGGTCTTGGAGTCAACGTACTGATCTAGCGCATCGACGAGTTTGATCCGCTCTTGGACACCAAGCTCCGCTTCGGCGTGAAGCTTCCGTCGCCACTCACGTTCAATCTGCTTGGCGACAGATTTCTCTGTCGTTTTCGATGAGCGAACGTAGGTCTTGTTGTTGAACTGAAACTGGATGTACCAGTACTTGCTTGATCCGCGTTTGTAGACGCCCATCGATGTCACCTGTGTTATTGATCAAGGCGACCTTCCGCTGGAATCCAGCCAAAGACAACGCCCGACCGCCTCCCGAGAAGCTAGCGTCACAAGGAAGGGAGGCAGGTCGGGCGTGTCAAATCACGAAGCGCGCCGACAGTTGTAAAAATAAGTCTGCGCACCCATCGGGGTGAGACCAGCTCCTTTGACGAAGGCTTCGACGATCACTTCGCGAGATTCGTCTTTCACCAGCGGCCACATTTGGCGGGTGATGTCCGCCTTGGTGATTTCCTTATCTTTGCTTTTGAGGCTCTTCCCCAGGTCAATCGCCTTCTTCACTTTGGCGGCGTTCTTCGGCTTTGCCGTTTCTTCCGTTGCAGCACTCATAGTACTTACTCCGTATTGCGTTGAGGGTGTCATTTACAACCGCGGCAGACGCCAACTCGTACCCGGCTACGTCCTCCAGTAGCAGGGCGATCACCTCGTCAAGATCAGCTTCACCAAGATCACGTCCATGGTCTTCAAGAACGAGTTCGGCGAGTCGCTGAATCTGCGTGTCTGTGAGTTGTGTGTCTGCATTCGATTGCATGACCCCACTATCCAAGGAATGACGCAGGTGGGGCAACGCAACAAGCCAGCAGAAACGAATCCGTTGTCTGAAGTCGACCGAGCTGGGGACGCTGATAAATAGCTCTACAAGGATTTAGAGGAGTTAATCATGTCCGTATATAAGCAGAACGGTAGCAAGAACTACCGCATTCAATTCGTTCTCGATGGAAAAACGTACGTCAAATCAGCGAGAACCACATCAAAGAAACTGGCGCTGGAAATCGAGCGTGCCTTCCGCGAAGAAATCATCAAGAAAGAAAAGCTGGGAATCAAAGATCGTATTACGTTCAAAGATGCGATGGCACAGTACCGAGAAACGAAGCGGCCGCTACGCTCTTTCGAAACGATTGAAGTGTATCTCGGATTCTTAGAATCCCATTTCCAGAAAATCGAATATCTGGATGAGATCACCACAACGCATGTCGAGCGTATGGTCCATGAACGGCAACGGCAAGGCCGCAAGCCTCAGACAATCAAATACTGCGTGGTCACGCTGCGGGGGATTTGGAAGTTGGCGAAAAAGCTCGGGTATGAAATTTCCCCGATAGAGTTCCCGAACCCTGGCGTTGGGAAGCCGAGAACGCGATTCCTCAGCGCAGATGAAGAAAAACGTTTGCTGGCTGTCATCGACCCCGCCAACCCGATGCCAGCAAAGAAGTCTGCGGGGAAGAAACACCAAACACGTATGCAGCGAGACCTGCACGATATTGTTGTGACGTTGCTCGATACCGGTGGCCGTCGTGGCGAGGTAATGGGCCTTAAGTGGGAGCAGGTCGATTTCCAGAACCGGCAAATCATGTTGCGCCGTTCGAAGGTCGAGAACGAATCGTTTGTGCCGATTCCTAAACGGTTATTCGACGTTTTGTTCAAACGATTCCAGAACAAAGGTGAGAGCGAGTACGTCTTCCCAAGCGCGGACGATCCCAGCAAGCCCAAGCAGTCCATCCGCCGTGTTTTCTTGCGGGCGTTAAAGCTGGCGGGGATCGAAGATGTCACGTTGCATACGCTGCGGCATACGTATGCCTCTAAACTTGCCCAGAACGGAGTCAGCTTGCAGCAGATTGGCAAGATGCTCGGTCATGCGGATACGCAGATGAGTGCCCGTTATGCGCATTTGGTCCATGACCAAGTTGTCGATCAAGTACGAGATGTGCTGAATGGCCTCAACAATGAGGCCGTAGGCACCGCGGGGAATCGGTGACATTCTGGATACGCTGATGCCTGCCGATCAGCCAGGAGCGTTCAACGAAACAGAGCGATTGGATTTAGCGGCGCTGAAATCACTCTTCGATCGCCCGAACCCCAATTCATTGCGCCGAACCAAAGACTTGTGTGGATACGCTACTGAGGCTGGATCAAGCGATCGAGATAAATCGCCGAGTGCGCCGCCCAAGTAACCAATTCACAGCGATACAAATCAATCTCACAATCTTCCCACCTGTGGTTGATTTGTACACTCTCAGCAAACAGATATGTGCCATCTTGAAACCACAGGCGTAAAATCTGCCCGACCAATTTGGTTTACAAACCTGCCCTTTTTTCTACTTACCCACCGCTTCTTAAAAGGGAGTAAAAACGCGAGATACCTCCCTTATAGGAAAGTTGGTAATTTTTACTTCCTTTTGACAAATAATATGCCCTAAATGGTGCCCATGTTGGAATCAAAGAGCGCTCTGCCTTCCCCGTCAATCCAATCTTTCACTTGATCGCTTTTCTTCGTGTAGTTCAACATCTTCTTAACGTAGAACCACTTGTGTTGGTCTTCAGCGGCGAGTTCGGCGATCCGTTTCTTCAATCTTTTGATCTGATTGTTGAATTTCTCATCTTCGTTCGGGAGTAGCAGTTGTTCGAGATTCGGCCTTTCGCCATTAGCGGTTAGCTCGGCTAGTTTGACGATTCGAGCGGCGACCTCTACTCCGGTCAGTTTTTCCAGGTATTCGAACTGCACGTTGTTCGCAAGTTCGGCCAGTTGGGCCGTGAGCAACTCAGCGTCTTCGTGGCTGTCACAATTGTGGACGACGATCACTCGGTAACTGTCTTGCTCGCCATCTGTTGTCCGCATGACACGGCCCATGTTTTGTTTCACGACAGTGGTTCTGGTATTGGCATGGGCTTCGGCAAGTTCTTCTTCGTTCTTCACTGAATAGGCAAACATGGGTTTGTACACTTGGCTATCGACGAAGACATGCTTGAAACGACCGAGATTCATGCCACGGCCGAGTGACCCCAGGCTGTGCGTGATGATCCGGTGATAGGCATCGAGGTCATTGTCGATGTCGGCCATCCCTTCTATTTCGTTCACGCCTTTGGCTAGCCGGAGGTTGGCATCGATCCCTTTCAGTTCGTCGAACAATGAATTGGCCTTCGCTTTGCTAGGTTTGAAGATCAGCATGGGCAGGTCGAGGTTGTCGGCTTCACTGTCGTTGATGATTTTCTTGAAAGCGGTTGATATGAGTTGTACGGGTGTGCAGATGACGTAGACGGTGTCGATCTTTCTGCTCTGATCTGCCGGAATGTCGAAGTGTGCGAGATCCGAGACATGGTCAAAAAGAAACTTCAGCTTGTGGTCATCGATCGTGGCGCTCAGTGTGGTGAAGGACTTGGCGTCATTGAACAGCTTAAACATGATTCGATCGACGGTGACGTAGCGTTTCACGTTGCATGATTGGAATGGAAATTCGAAGTGTTTCTTAGCGACTTCTGAGAAGGATTTGTTTGCGATCGTGAAGTCAGGGTGATTCGTGACGACATCAATGACTTTTTGTCGATCCGCAACGTTTCCATTTTTGTCACGAATTACGGGATGCCACATGGTGCCGTTACAACCTTGCTCGAGGACGTCTTCTGCGTACGTGAAGTAGGTAGGTTGTGCATTCTCACTATTGGGGTCTTCGACAATGAGATCTCTCACTTCGCTGTATGGCAGGCTTTTGATTTGCTCGGCTCGAATTTCTTGGATCTCTACAGCGTGTGTAACGAGGTGTTCATACGGAATGATCGGTAGTCCTACCACCTGATCACCGGGTTGGTAATAGGTTCGGGGTTCAAGTTCGTAAACCCCAGTTCGCTTCCTGTAGACGAAACCTTGTTGTGTGTGCATGACGCAATTTCGGCAGTCACCCCCTCGACCTGCGGCTAGTGGGCAGCGCTCGATCCATTGAATTTGCCCGTCTACTTCCAAGCCCCGCCGACCGAACGGCAGTCGAAGTGTGTTCGCTTCGATGTACTCGTCTATCTCATCGACGATCACGCGAGTGTTTGAATCAATCCAATTCGTTAACACATACGAGTATTTCGAAGCGCCTTTTCGGGCCATGTAGGTGAAGTGCGTGACTACACAACGGGCGTTCTCTCGAGGTGATGAAACGCGCTCGAGTTCGTTGTATTGAAGTTGGTCAGACTGGCTGCATACTAGATCGACCCCGTATTTGGAGGGGTTGTCATCCAGGATCTTGTAGAATTCTTCGGCGCACTGAATCATCGCCGCCTTGTCTGGCACGATCAAAATAATTTTGTCGTCAGTGTCTTTGATGAGTTCACATGCCCAGTGAACAGCGTTATAGGTTTTCCCTCCGCCTGTTCCGGCAGTGATTATGCGGTGGGTGGCGGGATC
>JAUIED010000315.1 GCA_030428905.1 Gammaproteobacteria bacterium | reverse complement strand
TCAGCATCTGTCCTTCGGCTTCGGCATCCACCGCTGCATGGGCAACCGCCTGGCGGAGCTGCAGCTGCGGGTGCTGTGGGAGGAGATCCTCACGCGGTTCGAGCGCATCGAGGTGCAGGCAGAGCCGGAGCGAACCCTGTCGTCGTTCGTGAAGGGCTACACATACCTGCCGGTAAAGGTCACGCGCAGGTAACGATTTGCTATATTGGCCGGCTGAATGAGGAGGATGAGAACATGAGCCAACCCCTGCCCGCCGCGCGCAGCTTCACCCGCCCGCAGCCCAACGACGATTGGGCGAGCATCGCCGCGCGAGAGCTGCCTGATGTGCCCGCTGAGGATGCCGTGGGCATGCTGCAGAGCTGGAATTTCCACGTCTTCATGCGGCCCGCATCGGCCTCGGGAAACACCATACTGCCGAGCGACATCATTTTTCTCGAAGCGCCGGCCGCCGAGGGCTGATGGCGGCGCGCATCCACTCGGCCCGCGTCATCGCCGCCCACGACGGTGTGGCGGAGCTGGCCGTGACCGTGGAGTACGACAACGGCGGCCGCACCGAGGTCACTCTCGATGCGGTGGCAAGCGAGGCGTTGATGCGAAGCTGCAGCGCCGAAGATCTGCACGGCCTTGAAGGCCACGGCTGGGAGAAAGTGCGCGATGCGCTGACGCTCAGCTACAACCGGTTTCAGACACAGGAGACAAGCACATGCTAGACATCGCCATCAGAAACGGACGCATCGTCGACGGCAGCGGCCTGCCCGCCTTCATCGGCGATGTGGGTATCAAGGACGGACGCATCGTGCGCGTGGGCCGCATCACAGAGGAAGCCACGCACACCATCGACGCCGCCGGCAAAGTCGTAGCGCCCGGATTCATCGACCCGCACACCCACTTCGATGCGCAGCTGTTGTGGGATGGTGCCGCGAAGCCCGCCATCGAGCACGGCGTGACCACCATCGTGCCGGGCAACTGCTCCCTGTCGCTGGCGCCGCTGAAAGCAGAGCACCGCATGAAGCTGGTGGGCATGTTCAACCAGATCGAGGAGATGCCGCTCAAGGCCTTCAAGGAAGGGGTTGAATGGAACTGGGAGACGTTCGATGAGTTCGTCACGCGCATCAAGAAGGATCTCAGCGTCAACGTTGCACCCCTGGTGGGCCACAGCGTGTTGCGTTTGTGGGTGATGGGCGAAGAATCCATGAAGCGCTGCGCCACGGCGGACGAAGTGCAGGCCATGCAGAAGCTGCTGGCCGAGTGCATCGAAGCGGGTGCGGTGGGCCTGTCTACCAGCTACGTGGACATGGACGAAACCCTGCAGCCGGTACCCAGCCGCTACGCCGACGAAAGCGAGCTGGATGCCCTGTGCGAGGTGCTCAGCACCCATGACCGGGTGCTGCAGATCGTGCACGAGTTCTACGACGCAGACCTGACGGTTGCGCGCATCGATCAACTTGCCGCGCTGTCGCTGAAGCACGGCATCACCACCACCCTGTCGCCGCTGTTCGTGAATGCGGATGACAATGGCGCCGTGGACAAGGTGATGAAGCGCGTGAAAGAGCAAATGGCTGCCGGTGCCCGCGTGTGGCCACAGGTGCAGACGCGCCCCATCGACATCAGCTTCTGCTTTGAAGTGCCGAGCCTGTTGTTCATTCGCCTGCCCAGCTGGTACGCCATCATGCGTTTCGGCAGCCACGAGGATATCGTCGCCGCCTTCAGCGACCCGGAGCGGCGCCCGGCGCTCATTGCCGAGGCGGAAACGGAGCAGATGAACCCGCTGTGGTCTCGCCTCGTGCTGCGTCAGGTGCAGACCGATGCCAATCAGGGCCTCGTCGGCAAGTCGCTGGCCGACATCGCCCAGGCGCGGGGTACGGGCCTGGTGGAGACGATGATCGATCTGTCGCTGGAGGAAGACCTGCAGGCGCACTTCCTCTCCGCCGACATGGGCCACAACGACAACGCCAAGGTCGGCGCCCTGCTGCGCGACCCGAACGTGCACATCGGCGCCAGCGACGGCGGCGCGCACATCCTGTCGTTTTCCACCTACGGTGACACCGGTTACCTGTTCAGCAAGTTCGTGCGCGACGAGCAGGCCCTGGGACTCGAAGCCGCGGTGAAAAAGATCACCAGCGACACCGCCGCCATCTGGGGCCTGCACGACCGCGGCCTGCTGCGCGCCGGGTTCGCGGCGGACGTGACCGTGTTCGACGCCGACACCATCGGCCGCGGGCCGGAGTACTACGTGCAGGACGTACCCGGCGACGGCAGCCGTTACGTGCGCGACGCGACCGGGGTAGACACCGTCATCATCGGCGGTGCCGTGGCCTGGAGCGAGGCTGCCGGTTACACCGACGCACGGCGCGGGCAGATTCTTCCCACATGAGTCGCAAAGCATAACGAGGAGACAGGCCATGGCTGAACCGCAGGCGTACGTTCCAACACTCGAACGCACAGAAGGTCAGCCGCCGCCTGTGGCCGCCAACGGCGGCCTGTCGTACATGAGCCGTGCACGCGACGGCGACGCCGGCACCCGCGCCGCCGTTGACGATGCCCTGGCGCAGATTGCCAGCGGCAAAGGCCAGGCGTTGACCGACATGTTGGAGAACGCACCGCCCGGACCTATCGACACACCCTGGGGGCTGGGGTTTCGCCGTTTCGCCGAGTGCATGGACTATATACGCGAGAAAGGCATCGTGGCGCCGGAAGGCGGGCTCGCCATCCCGTTGCGCTACACCGTGGACGAGCAGCCCTCCTACTCCGTGGTGCCATCCAACGCCCTGTGGCACGACCCGACCAGAGCAGAAGATGCCCGCGCGCTGAAACGCGACGAGCGGGACAGCGTGCGCCGTTGCCTCTACTTCCCGCAGGTATTGAGCGACGCACGACGTATCGGCACCTACTATCCGGGCCTTTCGCCCACCTCGCCCGAGTGCATGGACAAGCTCGGCGTGGCGCTGGGCCACTGCGAATCCGCCTGCAGCAACTTCTACGATGCCCACGAGGTGGAGCGGGTGTTCTACCCGGAGATGGAGCAGTTGCTGCTCGACTTCTACCCCGACGCTACCGACGCGCTGGTGTACAACCACGATGTGTTCGACAAGCACTACACGGGCGACCGCACGGAGAATCAGGCAGACAAGAATCCCGGCGTGAACGCAGCGTATGCCAACCTCGTACACAACGATCTCAA
>JAUIED010000314.1 GCA_030428905.1 Gammaproteobacteria bacterium | reverse complement strand
GCATGCGGCACTTGCGCAGATTGCCGCGGACGGCGAAACCCGGGTGCTGCTGCTGACCGGTGCCGGCCAGTCGTTCTGCCCGGGTGCGGATATCAACTGGGCGACCAGCAGTGATGCAGAGCCGGAGGATTCGGCGCCGGCCGAAGCTCTGTGCTTTCAGGTGCCCGCGTTGCTGCACGCCATGCCGGCGGTGACGGTTGCGGCCATCAACGGCGCTTGCGCCGGCGCCGGTATGGGCTGGGCCTGCGGTGCCGACCTGCGCGTAGCCGCGCGCCGGGCGCGATTCAACACCGCCTTCATCAACGTCGCCTTTGCCGGCGACATGGGTCTGCCATGGAGCCTGCCGCGGCTGGTGGGCGGCGCCAAGGCGCGGGAGCTGTCGTTTCTGTGTGAGAAGTTCGATGCGCAAGCCGCATATGACATGGGGTTGGTGGCGCGGGTGTTCGACGACGCGGAGTTCGAAGCGCAAACCCAAAACGTCGTGAACGGGTTGCTCGCTCGGTCGCCCACGGCGTTGCAGGCGCTGAAGGCGCACTACGTCTCAGCCGAGCGCATGAGCTTCTCTGACTTTATCGCGCTCGAGACAGAGCACCACAAGAACATCGGCCGTATGGAAGACACCCAGGAAGCTTTCAAGGCGTTCCTGGAGAAGCGCGCGCCGGTGTTTACGGGGCGCTGAGTTATGGCTACCTACCAGGACATCAGTTACAACGTAAGCGATCCGTGTGCCGTGATCACACTGCGCCGGCCGGCGCAGCTCAACGCGTTTACTTACCGCACACTGTCGGAGATACGCGACGCCATCGGTCGCGCCACCGCCGACCCGGCCGTGGTGGGGATTGTCATCACCGGTGAGGGGCGGGCGTTCAGCGCCGGCCTCGACATGCAGGTGCTCAGTGAGACCACCGCTGCCGCCGATGCGCCGGCGGCGACGCCTGAGGATCGGCTGCCGGGCATCTTCAGCTACTTTCTGGAGGTGCCCAAACCCATCATAGCCGCGGTCAACGGCGTGGCCGCCGGCGGCGGTCTGATCCTGGCGCTCATGAGCGACTTGCGCTTTGCCAGTCAGGAAGCGGCGTTTACCACGGTGTTTCTCAAGCGGGGGCTCATCGCTGAGCACGGTTCGAGCTGGCTGCTGCCGCGGCTGGTAGGCGTGAGCCGTGCCCTGGACCTGTTGTGGATGAGCGACAAGATCAGTGCCGAGGAGGCGCAAGCCCTGGGGCTGGTGGATCGGGTTGTGGCGCCGGATGCGTTGCTCGACACCGCCCTGGACTACATCAAGCGTTTGAGCGGTACTTCCGCTCCCCGCGCCGTGGCGGCCACCAAGCGGTTGGTGTACGACCACCTGGGCTGCGGGTTTCGCGAAGCGTTGCGCGAGGCAGAGCAGGTGCAGAACGCGTTTGTTACCGCGGTGGATGCAGTCGAGGGCGCGGCGTCATTCGTTGAGCGCCGCCCGCCGGCCTTTACGCGGGTGGGAGAGGGCGACGGCTAGACGTTTTAACCAGAGTGCTGGAGGACGGCTCAGCCGGGTCCGCGAACGTCGGTGATACCGTCGAGCGCTGCCACGCGGGTGATCAGCTCTTCCATGCGTGTGCTGTAGCCCCACTCGTTGTCGTACCAGGCGATGACTTTCGCCATGCGCCCGTCGATCACCTGGGTGAGAGGCGCATCGAATATGCTCGAGTGCGGGTTGCCGATGATGTCGCTGGAGACGATGGGGTTAGTCTCGTATTGCACGATGCCCTTCAACGGGCCTTGGGAGGCGGCGAGCACCGCTGCATTGATCGCTTCTACATCGGCATCGGAGTTGAGCTCTACCGTCAGGTCCACCAGGCTGCCGTCGGGCACCGGCACGCGCATGGCCATGCCGTCCAGACGCCCGGCCAGCTCCGGCATGACCTTGCCGATGGCGCGCGCAGCACCTGTGGATGTGGGCACGATGTTGGTGGCGGCGTTGCGCGAGCGGCGCGGGTCTTTGTGCGGCGCGTCGATCAGGCGCTGGTCTGAGGTGTATGCATGCACGGTAGTGAGCAGACCGCGGCGGATGCCGAAGGCTTCGTGCAGGATTTTGGCGATTGGTGCTGCGCAGTTGGTGGTGCAGCTCGCATTGGAGATGATGCGGGCGTCAGCAGTGAGTACGTGATCGTTCACACCGAGCACTACGGTGGCTTCCAGCGGATCTTTGGTGGGCACGGTGACGAGCACGCGCCCGGCGCCGGCGGTAAGGTGCTGCTCCAGCTCCGCCACCTTGCGGAAGCGGCCGGTGCTCTCCACCACGTAGTCCACGCCCATGTCCTTCCAGGGCAGCTTCGCCGGGTCGGCTTCGTTGAGCACCTCGAAGGCGTCACCGTCCACGGTCATGGTCGTGCCAGCGACGCTGACCTCGCCGGGCCAGGTGCCGTGAATGCTGTCGTACTTGAAGGCGTAGGCAAGATCGTCCGGGGCGACGAGATCGTTCACGGCGATCACGTTGTAATGGCCGCGCAGCTTGGCGATGCGCAGCACCGTGCGGCCGATGCGGCCGAATCCGTTGATGGCGATACGCGGTGCGGTCATGGGAGCCTCGTCGTTGTGTGGTTTGTCAGAAGAACACGAAGGCGCGCACCACCACGTTCTTGCGGCAAGGTGCGTCTTCGGGTGCGGTTGGATCGATGCAGGCGGTGTGGAACGACCAGCGCGACACGCTGCCGTCGGTGACCGAGTCGTAGCACTTCAGCATCGACACTTCGTTGGGCTGCTGTTGCGGAAACCAGTACCACTCGTGCTCCGGGCGGTAGGTGAAGCGCGTGGTTTCACCCACCCGGTCGTCGTACACCCGGTAGTTGTTGATGTACGGCTGGTCCGCGAACGACGGCCAGGCGCAGAGTACGAACGGGTTCTGCTGCACGGTCTGCATGGGCTTGGCGAGGTTGATGGACAGAAAGCGCCGCGACATCTTCTCGCGTGCCTCGGCCTCAGCGTAATGCTGCTCACGGCCGAAGTTGCGCAGGTTCTGCGTGAGCAGCTCCCAGCAGCGCAGGCGGCCGCTGTTGTCGTTCAGGTCGTTGTGCACGAGATTCGCGTAAGCGGCGTTCACGCCGGGATTCTTGTCTGCCTGATTCTCCGTGCGGTCGCCCGTGTAGTGCTTGTCGAACACATCGTGGTTGTACACCAGCGCGTCGGTAGCGTCGGGGTAGAAGTCGAGCAGCAACTGC